>NZ_CP025546.1:2447388-2753312 GCF_003614435.1 Mycobacterium paragordonae | reverse complement strand
TGACGCAGAAGGCCTACGCCGAGGGCCTGCGTGCGGTGTATCTGTACGCCGCCGCACATCA
The DNA here is from genome assembly GCF_003614435.1 of Mycobacterium paragordonae. Taxonomy (NCBI): domain Bacteria; kingdom Bacillati; phylum Actinomycetota; class Actinomycetes; order Mycobacteriales; family Mycobacteriaceae; genus Mycobacterium; species Mycobacterium paragordonae. The sequence continues at coordinate 2,753,251 of NZ_CP025546.1, read as the reverse complement.
ATGCGAAGCTGTCGCGCAACATGTTTCGGGCGCCGACGCTGATCTGGCGCACCGGGTCGACGATCTGCTGCTGCCCATCGTCAAGGGTGTGGGCTCCGAACGTGCCTACGAGGTGCTGACCGAATCGCTGCAGACGCTGGGCGGCTCAGGCTTCCTGACCGACTATCCGATCGAGCAGTACATCCGCGACTCCAAAATCGATTCGCTGTACGAGGGCACGACCGCGATTCAGGCGATGGACTTCTTCTTCCGCAAGATCGTGCGGGACCACGGCCAGTCGCTGCAGCACGTGACGACTCAGATCAATAAAACAATCGAGACCACCACGGAGTCGTTGAAGGACCAGGCCGAGTTGCTGCAGGCCGCCGTCGAAGATGTCACCGGCATGACGGGTGCGCTGATGGGAAACCTGATGTCGGCCGCCCAACACCCCACCGACATCTACAAAGTGGGCCTCGGATCGGTCCGGTACCTGCTCGCGGTCGGGGATCTGCTCATCGGCTGGCGATTGCTGGCACAGGCCAACGTGGCCGAGGCGGCGTTGTCCGGCGATTTGTCAGGCAGCGAAAAGGCTTTCTATGAAGGCAAGGTCGCGGTCTCGGCGTTCTTCGCCAAGAACATCCTGCCGAAGTTGGCCGGAGTGCGCGCCGTCCTGGAGAACATCGATGACGACGTCATGCGCGTCTCCGAAGATGTCTTCTGACTCATAGGGTCCGCACAGCTGGGACGGGTAGACCGGATCGTCGGGAACCACTGACGATTTGGGGAGGACCCTTGTCATTTACTCGGTCATCTACTCGTGTCGCGATTGCCGCTGTCGCGGCCGGACTGTCCCTCGCGGCGTGCAGCTCCTCGCACACGGCCGGTCCCAGCACATCACCTAGCACCGCGGTGGCGGCCCCGACCACCAGCGCGTCGGCACCGCCCAAGGGCGAGACACAAGTCCGCGGGTTGATCGCGTCCGTCGCCGGCAATGCGGTTCAGGTGACGCAGCAAAGCGGAACGGCCACTGTGGATTTCAGCGGTTCGACCAAGATCAGCGAGGTCAGCGCCGGGGCCCTGACTGACGTCGCCGTGGGTAGCTGCGTCACCGCCCGATCCAAAGATGAGGGCCAGCCCGCTGCGTCGGTGCGCGTCAGCCAGGAAGTTGACGGCAAGTGCCCGCAGGGTAAGCAGCCCACGACGCCGGGCCGGCATGCGCCGATCCAGGGCACGGTGGCGTCAGTAAACGGCGAAACCATCACCGTCAACACCGCCGGAGCGCCGCAAACCGTGACGGTCACGGACAAGACGAAATACACCAAAGAAGCCCCGGCGACGTCCGAGGAAATCGCGCAAGGCAAGTGCATCACCGCCCGCGGGAGCGAGAACGGCGGCGCGTTGCAGGCGACGTCGATCAGCGTGCGGCAGGCCGCTGACGGCAAGTGCCCTGACGGGGCCGGGCGGCACCCGCGCTGACAGTGCCCAGGGGGCGACTAGACAGTGAAGCCGAGGGCGCGCAGCTGCTCGCGGCCGTCCTCGGTGATCTTGTCCGGGCCCCACGGCGGGTTCCACACCCAGTTGATCCTGAGCTCGTCGACCAGGCCGGCGCCCACCAGCGCCGACCGTGACTGGTCCTCGATGACATCGGTCAACGGGCAGGCCGCCGACGTCAGCGTCATGTCGACCAGGGCGACGGTTCCCTCCTCGCCCTTCTCCAGGTTCAGGCCGTAAACCAGACCGAGGTCGACGACGTTGATGCCGAGTTCCGGGTCAACGACGTCGCGCATCGCCTCTTCGACGTCGGCGAGCAAAAGCTCGTCAGATGCAGTGGTGTCGCTCATTGTGCAACCTCCTCCTCGAAGCCGGCGTGGGCCTGTGCGGACGTCTGATTGGCCACGCTGGCCCGGGCCAGCGCATCCTTGAACGCCATCCAGCCCAGCAATGCGCATTTCACCCGCGCCGGATACTTGGCCACTCCTGCGAACGCTACTCCGTCGCCGAGCACTTCCTCGTCGCCCTGCACGTTGCCGCGCGACGAGACCATCTCGGTGAAGGCGTCGATGGTCTTGAGCGCCTCCGGCACACTCTGCCCGATGATCTGCTCGGTCAACACCGATGTCGCTGCCTGACTGATCGAACAGCCTTGGCCGTCGTAGGAGATGTCGGCGACGGTCTCGCCGTCCTCGGACAGCGCGACGCGCAGCGTGACCTCGTCACCGCAGACCGGGTTGACGTGAAAAACCTCGGCGCCGAACGGTTCCCGCAGCCCGCGGTGATGCGGGTGCTTGTAGTGGTCCAGGATCACATCCTGATACATCTGCTCGAGACGCAATTTCAGTCTCTCCCAAAGAATTCCAGGGACCGCCGAACGCCTGTTATCAGACGGTCGACCTCTTCCTCGGTGTTGTAGAGCGCGAACGACGCACGGGCGGTGGCCGCCAGGCCGAACCGCCGGTGCAGCGGCAACGCGCAGTGATGTCCGACGCGCACGGCCACGCCGTCGTCGTCGAGCACCTGGCCGACGTCGTGCGCGTGCACGCCGTCGACGATGAAGGAGACCGGCGACCCACGGTTCTCCATCGATGTGGGCCCGACGATGCGGACACCCTCGATCCCGGACAGGCCCTCGATGGCCTTGGCGACCAACTCGCGCTCGTGCGCTTCCACGGCCGGCATGCCGACGGCGTCCAGATAGCGTGCGGCAGCGGCCAATCCGACCACCTGCGACGTCATCGGGGTGCCCGCTTCGAAGCGCTGGGGGGCGGGCGCGTAGGTGGAGGTCTCCATGGTGACGGTCTCGATCATCGATCCGCCGGTGAGAAACGGAGGCATGGTGGCCAGCAACTCGCGGCGGGCGTAGAGGACGCCGATACCGTTGGGCCCCAACATCTTGTGTCCGGAGAACGCGGCGAAGTCCACGCCGAGTGCATGGAAGTCAACCGGCTGGTGCGGCACCGACTGGCAGGCGTCCAGCACGGTGAAGGCCCCTACCGCCCGGGCCCGCCCGACCAGTTCGCCGACCGGTGCCAGTGCGCCCGTCACGTTCGAATGATGGCTGAAAGTAACGACTTTGACGTTGCGGTCGAGCTGCAACGAGTCGAGATCGATACGGCCGTCTTCGGTCACGCCGAACCACTTGAGGGTGGCGCCGGTGCGCCGGGCCAGTTCCTGCCAGGGCACCAGGTTGGCGTGGTGTTCCAGTTCGGTGGTGACGATCACGTCGCCCGGTCCGATCGCACCCTCGAAACGGCTATCGCCCAACACGTATGACACGAGGTTCAACGACTCGGTGGCATTCTTGGTGAACACCAGCTCGTCGGGGTCGGCGCCGACGAACGCGGCGATGTCGGCTCGGCCCTGCTCATAGGCGTCGGTGGCCTCTTCCATCAGCTGGTGCGCACCGCGGTGCACACCCCCGTTGGAGGTGACGAGAAACTCGCGCTCGGCATCGAGCACCTGCAGCGGGCGCTGCGAGGTCGCCCCGGAATCCAGGTACGCCAATTGATTTCCGCCGCGCATGACGCGCTTGAGAATGGGGAAATCGGCGCGGATCGCCGTGAGGTCCAACATGCTTACGCGCCTGCGGTCGCCTGCGTGAAGCGCACGTAGCCGTTCTGCTCGAGTTCGTCGGCCAGCTCAGAGCCACCCGATTCGGCGATGCGGCCGCCGACGAAGACGTGCACATACTCGGGCTTGATGTAGCGCAGGATGCGGGTGTAGTGCGTGATCAGCAGGATGCCGCCGTTCTCTGACTCGGCGTAGCGGTTCACGCCCTCGCTGACCACCCGCAGCGCGTCGACGTCCAGGCCGGAGTCGGTCTCGTCGAGGATGGCGATCTTCGGCTTCAGCAGCTCGAGTTGCAGAATCTCATGGCGCTTCTTCTCACCACCGGAGAAGCCCTCATTGACGTTGCGCTCGGCGAACGCCGGGTCGATCTCCAGGGCGGACATTGCGGTCTTCACCTCTTTGACCCAGTGCCGCAGCTTGGGCGCCTCGCCGCGGATGGCGGTGGCAGCCGAGCGCAGGAAGTTCGACACCGAGACGCCGGGCACCTCGACGGGGTACTGCATGGCCAGGAACAGTCCGGCCCGCGCCCGCTCGTCGACGCTCATCGCCAGCACGTCTTCGCCGTCCAGCGTGATCGACCCCGAGGTGACAACGTATTTGGGATGTCCGGCGATCGCGTAGGACAGAGTCGACTTGCCCGAGCCGTTGGGTCCCATCAGGGCATGCTTTTCACCGGATTTCACGGTCAGGTCGACGCCCTTGAGGATCGGGATCTCGCGTTCGCCGTCGGCGCCGCTCGGGTTCACGACGCTGACGTGCAGGTCTCTGATTTCCAGGATTGTCATGCGGTTGTTGCCTTCTCCGTCTTTTCCAGTTCGTATTCGATGGCCGCGGTGAGGCGCTCCCGCACTTCGGGCACCGCGATCTTGGAGATGATCTCGCCGAAGAAGCCGCGAATCACCAGCCGGCGGGCCTGTTCTTCGGGAATGCCGCGGGAGCGCAGGTAGAACAGTTGCTCGTCGTCGAATCGCCCGGTGGCACTGGCGTGTCCGGCGCCGGCGATCTCGCCGGTCTCGATCTCCAGGTTGGGCACCGAGTCGGCGCGCGCGCCGTCGGTGAGCACCAGGTTGCGATTCATCTCGAAGGTGTCGGTGCCGGTGGCTTCGGCGCGAATCAGCACGTCGCCGATCCACACCGTGTGCGCGTCGGGCAATTTGGACGATGGATCCCCTTGCAGCGCACCCTTATAGAGCACGTTGGACTTGCAGTCCGGCTGAGCATGGTCCACCAACAGACGCGACTCGAGGTGCTGGCCGTCATCGGCGAAGTACAGGCCCAGCAACTCGGCGTCCCCGCCGGTGCCGGCGAACCGCACGTTGGCCGCCAACCGGACCACCTCGCCGCCCAAGGTGACGGTGACATGGCGCAGTACCGCGTCCTTACCGAGGCGGGCGTGGTGGGCGCTCACGTGCACGGTGTCGTCGGCCCAGTCGGCAATCCAGATCACCGTGAGCCGGGCGGCGTCAGCGACGACGAATTCGACGTTGTCGGCGTAGGTTCCGCTGCCCCGGTGGTCGATGACGACGACGGCCTCGCCGAGTTCTTCCACCCGGATCTGCAGGTGTCCGTAGGCCGCAGCCCCCTGCCCGGGTCCGGCGACGGTGATGTTGATCGGCTCACCGACCTGGGTGTCGCGCCCGACGGTGACCAGCGTCGCCGCGTTGAACGACGAAAATGCTTGGGCCGCAACACGGTCTGCGGGAACGCCGGCTTCGCCGAGGCGTTCGTCGCCGCGGCGCACCGTCTGCACAGTGACGCCGGGCTGCTCGCTGACGGTGATCGTGGCGGTGCCGGTGGCCACCGCAGTGCCGTCATGCAAGCCGCGCAACCGCTTCAGCGGGGTGAACCGCCAAAGCTCGTCGCGGCCGTGCGGGACTTCGAAGGCGTCAACGTCGAAGGACGCGAATAATTCGCCTTTGTTCAACGATGCGGTCATCCGACCGCACCCTCCATCTGCAACTCGATCAGCCGGTTGAGCTCGAGCGCGTACTCCATCGGCAGTTCCTTGGCGATCGGCTCGACGAATCCGCGCACCACCATCGCCATGGCCTCGTCTTCGGTCATGCCGCGGCTCATCAGGTAGAACAGCTGGTTCTCGCTGACCTTGGAGACGGTGGCCTCGTGACCCATCGTGACGTCGTCCTCGCGGATGTCGACGTAGGGGTAGGTGTCGCTGCGGCTGATCGTATCGACCAGCAGCGCATCGCATTTCACGCTCGACTTGGATCCGTGGGCGCCCTTGTTGACCTGAACCAGGCCACGGTAGGAGGTGCGGCCGCCGCCGCGCGCCACCGACTTGGACACGATGTTGCTCGACGTGTTCGGGGCCAGGTGCAGCATTTTGGCGCCGGTGTCCTGGTGCTGGTCCTCACCCGCGAACGCGATCGACAGCACCTCACCCTTGGCGTGCTCGCCGGTCATCCAGACCGCCGGGTACTTCATGGTGACCTTGGATCCGATGTTGCCGTCGACCCACTCCATGGTGGCGCCGGCCTCGGCCCGGGCCCGCTTGGTGACCAGGTTGTAGACGTTGTTCGACCAGTTCTGGATCGTCGTGTAACGGCAACGGCCACCGGGCTTCACGATGATCTCCACCACCGCCGAGTGCAGCGAGTCCGACTTGTAGATCGGCGCGGTGCAGCCCTCGATGTAATGCACGTAGGCGTTCTCGTCGACGATGATCAGCGTCCGCTCGAACTGGCCCATGTTCTCGGTGTTGATCCGGAAGTAGGCCTGCAGCGGAATGTCGACGTGCACACCCGGCGGCACGTAGATGAAGCTGCCACCCGACCACACCGCCGTGTTCAGTGCGGAGAACTTGTTGTCCCCGGCCGGGATCACGGTGCCGAAGTACTTCTTGAAGATGTCGGGGTGTTCCCGCAGCGCTGTATCCGTGTCCAGGAAGATGACACCCTGCTTCTCGAGATCCTCACGGATGGAGTGGTAGACGACCTCGGACTCGTACTGGGCGGCTACACCAGAGACCAGCCGCTGCTTCTCGGCCTCCGGGATGCCCAGCTTGTCGTAGGTGTTCTTGATGTCCGCGGGCAAGTCGTCCCACGTGGCAGCCTGCTTCTCGCTGGAGCGCACGAAGTACTTGATGTTGTCGAAGTCGATGCCCTCGAGGTTGGAGCCCCAGTTCGGCATGGGCTTCTTGTCGAAGATGTTGAGCGCCTTGAGCCGGATGTTCAGCATCCACTCCGGCTCGCTCTTCTTTGCCGAGATGTCACGGACGACCGCCTCTGAAAGACCCCGCGTGGCCGAGGCGCCCGCGACGTCGGAGTCGGCCCAGCCGTAGCCGTACTTGCCCAGCGACTCGATGGTCTGCTCCTGAGTCAGTGGCTCGACCGTCCGTGCGGCTTCGAGTGTCATGAGGACGCTCCTTTGGTGCTCGTTGCGGTGGGGCGCGGGCTGGGCGCCTCCGAAATAGGAATAGCTAGGGGTACGTGGGTGGTGCAGGCGCAGTCACCGTTGACGATCGTCGCCAACAACTGCACGTGGGTGCCGAGCACCTCGGACATGGCCTGCTGCTCGGCTTCGCACAATTCGGGGAACTTCTCGGCTACATGGGACACCGGGCAGTGGTGCTGGCAGATTTGCACACCGTGGATGGGGCCGCCCACCCGGGTGGTGGTGGCGACATATCCGGCTTTGGTCAACGCCTGCGCGATCCGGTCGGCGGTCGCTTCGATGGCGTCCTCGTCCGGGCCTTCGGCCGCCGCGACCCCGGACAGAATCGCATCGATGCGCCGCCGCGCAAAAGTCTTCACCGCGTCCTCGCCGCCGACCTCCCGCAGTTGCCGCATCGCGGCAGAGGCCAGGTCGTCATAGGCGTGGTCGAGCTTGGCCCGACCGGCGGCGGTCAACCGGTACCGCTTTGCGGGTCGTCCGCGTCCTGCCTGCTGCCACGACGCCGACGCGAACGATTCCGCGTCGCCGGCCTCGATCAGCGCGTCCAGATGCCGGCGCACACCGGCGGGCGCCAGGCCCAGCCGGTCACTGATTTCGGTGGCGGTGATGGAGCCGGATTCGACCAGCAGGCGGACGATCGAGCGCCGGGTGTGTCCGTCCGACCCGACAGCGCCGGCTGCGGGCGCGGCAGCATGCGGTTGGGATTGGATTTTCACAACACCAGTGTGTCGCAATTCCGGTCATCGGTCCAGCAAGGGTGCCCTTAGGTGACGAGTTCAACAGTGCCGGTTCCCCAGGCGACTAGTCTGCTCTGATGGCAGCCCGCCACCACACTCTGAGCTCGTCGATCGCCAGTCTGCACGGCGACGAGCAGACGGTGGGCAAGCCGCTCAACGCCGCCGAACACACCGCGATGCAGCGGACCCGGCTGTTCGGCGCCACCGGCACCGTCTTGATGGCGATCGGCGCGCTGGGCGACGGGGCCAGACCGGTAGTCCAGGACCCCACCTTCGGCGTGCGGCTGCTGAACCTGCCGTCGCGCATTCAGACGGTTTCGCTGACCATGACCACCACTGGCGCGGTGATGATGGCGCTGGCCTGGTTGATGCTCGGCCGCTTCGCCTCCGGCAAGCGCCGGATGTCGCGCGGCGAACTTGACCGCACGCTGGTGTTGTGGATGCTCCCGCTGCTGATCGCCCCGCCGATGTACAGCAAGGACGTCTACTCCTACCTCGCCCAGAGCCAGATCTCGCTGGAAGGGCTCGACCCGTACCGGGTGGGGCCGGCCTCCGGCCTGGGCCTGGGCCACGTGTTCACGCTGTCGGTGCCCAGCCTGTGGCGCGAGACCCCGGCGCCCTACGGCCCGCTGTTTCTGTGGATCGGACGCGGCATCTCCGGCCTCACCGGTGAGAACATCGTCGCCGCTGTTCTGTGCCACCGCCTGGTGGTGTTGTTCGGCGTGGCGTTGATCGTGTGGGCTACGCCGCGGTTGGCCCGTCGCTGCGGGGTGGCCGAGGTCAGCGCGCTGTGGCTGGGTGCGGCCAATCCGCTGCTGTTCATGCACCTGGTAGCCGGCATCCACAACGAGGCGCTGATGCTGGGGCTGATGCTGACGGGCGCGGAGTTCGCGCTGCGCGGCCTGGACGGACAGCGGTCGGATCGCCTTATGCCTCAGTCGTGGCGGATCGGCCCGGACTGGCAACCGCCGGGGTTGCTGGTGGGCGGCTCGATTCTGATCGTCCTGTCGTCGCAGGTGAAGCTGCCGTCTTTGCTGGCCCTGGGCTTCGTCACCATGGCACTGGCCTACCGGCTCGGCAGCACGGTGAAGTCCTTCCTGCTGTCAGGCACCGCGATGGCGGCCTTGACCCTTGCGGTGATGGGCATCGTCGGCTGGGCCAGTGGGCTCGGTTTCGGCTGGATCTTCACGCTGGGCACCGCCAACGTGGTGCGCAGCTGGATGTCGCCGCCGACCCTGCTGGCGCTGGGCACCGGGCAGGTCGGCATCCTGCTGGGCCTCGGTGATCACACCACCGCGATCTTGTCGCTGACCCGTGCGATCGGCGTGCTGATCATCATGGTCATGGTCTGCTGGCTGCTGCTCGCGGTCTTCCGTGGCCGGCTGCATCCGATCGGCGGGCTCGGGGTGGCGCTGGGCCTCACCGTGCTGCTGTTCCCCGTCGTGCAGCCGTGGTACCTGCTGTGGGCGATCATTCCCTTGGCTGCCTGGGCGACCCGCACCAAGTTCCGGGCCGCGGCCATCGTGGTCACCCTGATCGTCGGCATCTTCGGCCCGACCGCCAACGGCGACCGTTTCGCGCTGTTTCAGATCGTCGACGCCACGTTGGCCAGCGCTTTCATCGTCGTCGTGCTCATCGCGCTGACCTACCACCGGCTGCCGTGGCGCCCCCTCCCGGAAGAGCCCATCGCACCCGAACCGTCGGTGACACTGGTCACTCCCGCCGCTGGGGAGGCCACCCCGGCTCCCGAAGCGGCGCCCGACGCCTACGCTGATTCCACGTGAGCCCCGTCCCCCACGACCGCGATATCGCGGTGCGACTGCGCGGGGTATGCAAGCAGTACGGGTCCGTAAAGGCCGTTTCGAGCCTCGATCTCGAGGTGCATGCCGCCGAAGTGTTCGCGTTGTTGGGTCCCAACGGCGCCGGCAAGACGACCACGGTCGAAATGTGCGAGGGCTTCATCCGCCCCGATGCCGGCAGCATCGAGGTGCTGGGGCTGGACCCGATCGCCGACAACGCGCGCCTGCGCCCGCGCATCGGCGTGATGTTGCAGGGCGGCGGCGGCTACCCGGCGGCCCGCGCCGGCGAGATGCTCAACCTGGTTGCTTCCTACGCCGCCGATCCGCTGGACCCGAAGTGGCTGCTGGAAACCCTCGGCCTGACTGAGGCCGCGCGAACGACCTACCGCCGGCTCTCCGGTGGCCAGCAGCAACGGCTCGCGCTGGCATGTGCGCTGGTCGGGCGGCCGGAGCTGGTATTCCTCGACGAACCCACCGCGGGCATGGACGCCCACGCCCGGCTGCTGGTCTGGGAGCTGATCGATGCGCTGCGCCGCGACGGCGTCACGGTGGTGCTGACCACCCACCAACTCAAAGAGGCCGAGGAACTGGCCGACCGGCTGGTGATCATCGACCACGGGACGACGGTCGCGGCGGGCACGCCCGCGGAGTTGATGCGCAGCGGCGCCAAGGATCAGCTGCGGTTCAGCGCGCCACCTCGCCTGGATCTTTCGTTACTGACCGCTGCATTACCCGAGGGCTACCGGGCCAGCGAGTTGTCACCTGGCGAGTATCTGGTCGAGGGTGCGGTAGGCCCGCAGGTGCTGGCAACGGTGACGGCTTGGTGTGCCCGCATCGACGTGCTGGCTACCGACCTGCGCGTCGAACAACGCAGCCTGGAGGACGTCTTCCTCGATCTGACCGGCAGGAGCCTGCGATCGTGAGCGACGTCTTCCCGGCCGGAACCTTCACCCCGGACCCGCGTCCGAGTGCCGTGTCCCGGATGCTGGCCGCGCAGTTCAGCCTGGAGGCCAAGCTGCTGCTGCGCAACGGAGAGCAGCTGCTGCTGACGATGTTCATCCCGATCACCCTGTTGATCGGGCTCACGTTGCTTCCGTTCGGATCCTTCGGCGAGCATCGGGCGGCGGTGTTCACGCCCGCGATCATGTCCCTGGCGGTGATCTCCACGGCCTTCACCGGGCAGGCCATCGCGGTCGCCTTCGATCGTCGCTACGGCGCGCTTAAGCGACTCGGGGCGACTCCGCTGCCGGTGTGGGGAATCATCGCCGGCAAGGCACTGGCGGTGGTGTTCACTGTCTTCCTGCAGTCAATTGTCTTGGGCGGCATAGGTTTTGCGCTGGGCTGGCGGCCGCCGCTGGCGGCGCTGGCCCTGGGCGGCGCGGTGATCGCTTTGGGGACGGCAGGATTTGCGGCGCTCGGTCTGTTGCTTGGCGGGACACTGCGGGCCGAGATCGTGCTGGCGCTGGCCAACCTGTTGTGGTTCGCATTCGCCGGGTTCGGCGCGCTGACGCTGGAGTCGGGCATGATCCCGGCGGGCGTCAAATGGGCGGCGCGACTGACGCCGTCCGGCGCATTGACCGAGTCGCTGTCGCAGGCCATGAGCTTGTCGGTGGACTGGTTCGGGCTGGCGGTCCTCGCGGCGTGGGGCTTCGTGGGCGCGCTGGCGGCGCGGCGCTTCTTCCGCTTCACCTGACTTATCGCCGCGACACTGACACCAGGCACACGACGCGCCGTCGCGGCTGTGCGTAGCTTCAATCTCGTGGAACCGGTGCGCTATTCGGCCCATCCAAGCCCGGGTGGACAGAATGTGCATCGGCAGCGTGGCGTTGGAGCAGGGACGAGTCAGCCGGTACCAGCTACGAACTCAGTACCGAGCGATCTACCCCGACGTATACCTGCCGAACGACACGCAACTGTCGTTACGGGTTCGCTCAGAGGCCGCATGGTTGTGGACGGGTCGCCGCGGCATACTGGCCGGGCTCGCCGCCGCGGCCTTGCACGGCTCGGACTGGATCGACGATGACGAAGTCGTTGAATTGATGTGGCGCAATCCCCGGCCGCCCGCCGGAATCATCACCCGCAATTGCCAGTTGGGCATCGACGAAGTCACCCGGGTTGCCGGGCTGCCCGTGACCACAGCTGCCCGGACGGCTTTCGACCTGGGGCGGCAACTGGCCGCCGCCGATGCGATGCCACGCCTCGACGCATTGATGCGGGCTACGCCGTTTTCTACCGAGACAACGTTGATGTTGGCGACGCGATACGCCGGAGCCCGAGGGGTACGGCAGCTCAGGACGCTGCTCCCCAGGATCGACCCGGGCGCTGCATCTCCGAGGGAGACATGGCTTCGGATGCTGCTGATTGACGCTGGACTGCCAACACCGGAGACCCAGATTCCCGTTGTGGTCCATTACCGAACAGTGGCCCTGCTGGACATGGGTTGGGAGCGGTTCAAGGTCGCCGCCGAATACGACGGCGACCAGCACCGAACGAACCGGCGCCAATACGTGCGCGACCTGCGTCGATCGAAGGAGCTGGCCGAGCTCGGCTGGATCGTCATCCGTGTCGTCGCCGAGGATCGACCCGACCAGATTGTGCGGCAGGTATCAGAGGCACTGGGGCGTCGCGGCCACCGCGACATTGACACCACGCACACGACACGCCGTCGTGGCTGTGCGTAGCGCCAATCTCGCCGCAGGTAGCGGGAGGCCCGCTCGCCCAATAGATGAGGGCGAGGGCAGCTCCGCGCAGAGTCAACGCAAAACCCGGTTCTACTACGTGACGTAGTGGTCGTTACCATCGGGCGGTGGCCGTCGGACGAGCGCTGATGCGGTTGGTGGATCTGCTCCCCAACCCCAGCCTGCGTGTCCAGCGCGTCATTGCCGCCCTCGTCATCCTCACCCAGGGCGGGATCGCGGTCACCGGGGCCATCGTGCGCGTCACCGCCTCCGGCCTGGGCTGCCCCACCTGGCCCCAGTGCTTCCCGGGCAGCTTCACCCCGGTCGCGGTGTCCGAAGTGCCACGCATCCACCAGGCCGTCGAATTCGGCAACCGGATGATCACCTTCGCGGTGGTCATCACCGCCGCGATGGCCGTGCTGGCGGTGACCCGGGCACGCCGGCGCAGAGAGGTGTTGATCTACGCCTGGCTGATGCCCGCCTCGACCGTCGTGCAGGCCGTCATCGGCGGCATCACGGTGCGCACGGGGCTGCTGTGGTGGACGGTGGCGATTCACCTGCTGGCGTCGATGACGATGGTGTGGCTGTCTGTGCTGCTCTTCGTCAAGGTCGGCGAGCCCGACGACGGCGAGGTGCACCAAAGGGTCGCCAGGCCGTTGCGCTTGTTGACCGCTCTGAGCGCGATGAACCTGGCCGTGCTGCTGGTTACCGGCACGCTGGTGACCGCGGCCGGGCCACACGCCGGCGACAAGAGCCCGAGCCGGACGGTGCCGCGGCTCAAGGTCGAGATCAACACCCTGGTGCACGCGCACTCGTCGCTGCTGGTCTCCTACCTGTCGCTGCTGATCGGCCTGGGCTTCGGGCTGTGGGCGGTCCGGGCGCAAAGCGCGGTGATGCGGCGGCTGGGCGTGCTGGTCGCCCTCGTCATCGCCCAGGCCGGCGTCGGCACCGCTCAGTACTACACCGGGGTGCCCGCCGTGCTGGTCGCGCTGCACGTCGCCGGGGCGGCGGCCTGCACCGCGGCCACCGCAGCGCTATGGGCGTCGATGCGAGAACGGGCCGAGCCCGAGGCGCTCCAGAGCTGACTCGACGGCCAGCGCGAACTCGCGCTGAGCCGAGCCACGGGTTTCGGCGTCCAGTCGCAGCCACCCCAGCGACGGATCCACCAACTGCAATTCCAGCAGGCGCGCCCCGGCCAGGTGGGCCCGCGCATAGAGCGACTCACCAGGGACAACGTGCAGCGCGGCCGCTCCCACATCCCAGAGCTCGAAATCCGCCTCGCCCTGGTGGAGGCCGCCGTCCTGCACGGTGAACGCGTGCGACGGTTTGCCGCCGATGAAGATGAGCACGGTTTCTGGCGCGGAGTCGGACTGGATGAAGACGCTCTCGCGGCGCTCCTTGATGTACGCCTGCGCGTCCAACCGGTCGGTGAACCGCCTCAGGCCGGCGCCGCGGATGGCGCCGACGTAGACGGGGCCGTCAGACGGTAGCCGGACGGACTCCCCCGGCTCGCAGACCTGGCCCGGCACGGTGGGTATCCCCTGCTGTGCCAACTCGTCCAGGTAACCGCGCTCGGCGTTCCAGGCGATGACGGGCGCAGGGTTGAGCAGATTTTGCACGCGGCCGGTCCACGTCAGAAATTCGTCGAGTCGCCCCGCGTAGTCGCCGGCGTCGCGCAGAATCACCAGGTGCGCGTCGGAAGTGCCCGGGTCGTCCCAGGGCAACCAGCGTGCGTGCAGACCGCGGGTGCGCAGAGCGGCCACCAGCCCGGCGTCGTCGCCCGCGGCATGCTGCGCACCACCCGCCAATACGATGCGCGGATGGAAGGTGTCCGGTCGGGCTAACTTCATGCCCGGGCATGATATCGGCATGCATGCGATCGAAGTCAGCGAAACCGGCGGCCCCGAAGTCCTGAGCTACAACGACGTTTCCCAACCCGAGCCGGGCCCCGGCGAGCTGCTGATCCGTTCCGAAGCCATCGGCGTCAACTTCATCGACACTTACTTCCGCTCCGGGCAGTACCCTCGCCCGCTTCCGTTCGTCCTGGGTTCCGAGGTGTGCGGGACGGTGAGCGCGGTAGGCCCGGACACCGGGGGCGACATCAACGTCGGCGACCGGGTGGTGAGTGCCTCAGCCAACGGCTCCTATGCCGAATTTTGCACTGCGCCCGCATTTTTGACCGCCAAGGTGCCCGACGACATCAGCTCGGAGGTGGCCGCGTCGGCGCTGCTGAAAGGTTTGACGGCGCAGTATCTGTTGAAGTCGGTGTATCCGGTGCGAAGCGGAGACGCTGTGCTGGTGCATGCCGGCGCCGGGGGCGTCGGTCTGATTCTGACGCAGTGGGCAACGCACCTGGGGGCGCGGGTTATCACCACGGTGTCGACACCGGAGAAGGAGCGGCTGTCCAGGGAGGCGGGCGCCGCCGAGGTGCTTCCTTACCCCGCTGATGCTTACCAGTTCGGCCAGCAGATTCGCGGGCTTACCGACGGCGCCGGAGTTGCCGTGGTGTACGACGGGGTTGGCGCCAGCACCTTCGCCGCCAGCTTGGCCAGCCTGGCCAACCACGGGACGCTGGCCCTGTTCGGCGCGGCCAGCGGACCGGTTCCGCCGTTCGATCCGCAGCAGCTGAACTACGCCGGATCGGTGTACCTCACCCGCCCGTCGCTGGCTCACTTCATCCGCACCGGCGAGGAGTTCAGCTCGCGCGCCGCCGAGCTGTTCGACGTGATCGGCAGCGGGGCCGTCCGCGTCGAGGTCGGCCGCAGTTATCCGCTGGCCGAAGCCACCCGCGCCCACACCGACCTGGAGGGCCGTAAGACCACCGGCTCCGTCGTATTGCTGCCCTAAAGCTCCTCGGGCTGATCGGCGTCCCACGTGGTCGGGATCATCGGCAGTGTCGGTCCGCCACCGAACGGGTCGCCGGCCAGGGTGATCAGTCCGGCGGGTTGAGCCGTGGCTTGCGGGACGGTCCCGGCGAATCCGAGTGATCCGGCGCCCCGATCGGACGCTCCGATTTCCGGGCCGGAATCTGTTGCTATATCGGCGAATTCATCGGCATAGCCGCGCTGCGGTTCGCCCTGCTGCCGCCGTCTGCGTGCCTGTCTGCGTGCCCCTGCCGCTGCCGCTGCCGCCGCGCTGTCCGGCTCGGGCGCCTTGGCGCGGGCGCTTGCATTGCCGGTGCCGCGGTGCACCGGCCCGACGCCGGGGCCGGAGCCGGGGCCCATGGCGTAGGGCAGAAACGCGTGACCGGCCGGAGCGGGCGGTGATGGTGGCGGTGCACTCACCGTGCTCACCGTCGTCACGGGGGCACCGGCCGGTACTGCCGGTGACACCGAACCGGCCAGCGCCGGGGCGAAACCTGCCGGGACCGCGGTTGCGGCGGCGACCGGCGCGAGGACCGGCGCGACGACGGGCGCGGGGGCGGGTATGGCGGCCAGCGCGGCCAGTGCCGCCACGCTGGCGGTAGCCGCCACCGCGGGCAACGCCGCGAGCGTTGACCACAGCGGCGACGAGGCGATCGCCGCCGCCAGCACCGGATGGGCGACCAGGTAGACGATGATCTGCGCCGGGGTGATACCGCCGAGGGATTGCAGCGCCGCCACCGGATTGGTCAACAACAACTGGATCCAGTCCTGCAGACCCTGGAAGTCCTGGGCGAACAGGAACAGCCGGGAGATCCAATAACCCGGTTGACCCGGCACGGTGTAGGACGCGTAGGGGATTCCGTTGAGGGTGCCGACGGCCGGGTCCCAATTGATCCCGATGAGCCGCAGCGCGAACTGGAAGATCTGCTGCGGAATCTGCTGGGCCTGTTGCAGCGGGTCTGCGGCAGCAGCGGCCGGATTCAGAATCTGGGGCGCGGGCTGGTCCGGGGGGACCGAGGCCACCGCGGCGCCGGCCACGGCTTCGTAACCCGTCATCGCGGCGGCGGCCTGGATCCACATGCGGACGTAGTCGGCTTCGTTGACAGCGATCGGAATGGTGTTGATGCCGAAGAAATTCGTTGCCACCAGCACGCCGTGTACGGCGTGATTGGCGGCCAACTCGAGCAGCGTCGGCATGGCCGCCAGCGCGGCGGTGTAGGCGGCCGCGGCCGCCTCATGCTGCAGGGCCGTTGCGACACTTTTGGCGGCGGTCGCCGTCAGCCACTGCAGGTACGGCACGTGCGCGGCGGCATATTCTTGCGCGCTCGAACCCTGCCAGGACGCCCGCACGGAGGTCAGGATGGTGGCGAGTTCGTCTGCGGCTGAGGCATATTCGATGCCGAGCGCGTTCCATTCCTGGGCCGCGGCCAGTAGCGCGCCGGTACCCGGTCCGCTGCTCAGCGACGCCGAATGCACCTCTGGAGGCCAGGCCATCCAGATCGGGGCGGTCATCGTCAGCCGCTGCTGGGCGAATACCCGGTAGCCGCACAGGAGGTGCACGGCCTTGTGGGTACGACGCAGAACGTCATGCCGGACTCTCCTCTCGTCGTCGGGTACAACGAGATTCGATATCGCGACGGGCGGTATCGCAAATGGAGGATGCTGGACGGCGGGCATGAGACGTCGTTCCCTGCCGACTGAAAAGCGTTGACAGACAGCCCATTCCGGGCGCGGCCCGGCCTCGGGCCGCACACTGGCGGGGTTTGAATCGGGCTGGTTCTGGATCAGGCGGCACGACCCGTCGAGAGTGAAATGCACGACGGCCCCGCGGCGTGTCCCGTCGTGAAATTCACAGTCGGCACGGGGGCGAGGCTGCGCCGCGGCGCACGGGGGCGAGGCTGGGCCGCGGGGCGCTGCGCCGAATCCGGCGCGGCGCAAGCCTCAGAACAGGGTGGGCAGCGCGATCGCCGAGTCGACGGCCAGCGCGCAGAACACCAATGCCAGGTAGTTGTTGGACTGCAGGAACAGCCGCAGCGGCTTCACCGGCTCCCCCGCCCGCACACCCGCGTACAGCTGGTGGGCCATCGCGAGGAACCACACTCCGGCCACCACGGCCACCGCGGCATAGAGCCAGCCGGCTGCCAGAGCCAGAACGAACGTCGCCAGCACCGTCAACCAGGTGTAGATCACGATCTGCTTGGTGACCTGACGCTCCGTCGCCACCGCGGGCAGCATCGGCACGCCGGCGACTTTGTAGTCCTCCTTGTACCGCATGGCCAGGGCCCAGGTGTGCGGCGGAGTCCAGAAGAAGATGATCGCGAACATGGCCAGTGCGGGCCAGCCGATGGTCCCGGTCACGGCCGACCATCCGATCATCACCGGCATACAGCCGGCCGCGCCGCCCCACACCACGTTCTGCGCGGTGCGCCGCTTGAGCAGCAGCGTGTAAACGAACACATAGAACGCGATGGTGGCCACCGCCAACAGACCCGAGAGCAGGTTGGTGGTCCACCACAGCCAGCAGAACGACCCGACGCTCAACGCGAGGCCGAAGATCAACGCGTTGCGGGTCGGCACCGCGGCCCGGGCCAGCGGCCGTCGAGCGGTCCGCTTCATCACCTTGTCGATATCGGCGTCGGCCACGCAGTTCAGCGTGTTGGCGCCGCCGGCCGCCATCATGCCGCCGACCAGCGTGTTGAGGATCAGCAGCGGGTTAACCGAGCCGCGGTGCGCCAGCAGCATCGCCGGTATCGCGGTGACCAGCAGCAACTCGATCACCCGAGGTTTGGTCAACGCCAGATATGCCAGAAGGGTGCCGGTGATCCGGCCGGAAGTCCGGCCCGGCGCCTCGATTTCTGGGCGAATTTCTGGGCGCCCGCGAACGCTCACGCATTAACTCCTCGGGAAATCGCAGCCGCGCGCAGCTTCTACTACGCATGATGGTAGACCGCGCCAGCACGGCCACAGCCCCGCAGGGTCGATCTACCCGAAATTTCTCGACCTATCCGCCCTCCGCGGCGCTGATGAAAGCCACCAACCCGCGACACGATATTTTCACACAGGCTTCGGCGGGTACACGCAATCTGGGCCTGCATGCGCCAGCAATCCCGCACTAGGGTGGGATTGATCAGTTTGATGACCCCAGGACTGAGGACTGAATGACCACACTTGAAGAGATCTCCGAGCTCACCCGCCCGCACCACCCCGACGACTGGACCGAGATCGATTCGGCTGCGGTCGACACGGTCCGGGTACTGGCCGCCGACGCCGTCCAGAAAGTCGGCAACGGTCACCCCGGAACGGCGATGAGCCTGGCGCCATTGGCGTACACGCTGTTTCAGCGTGCGATGCGCCACGACCCCAGCGACGTGCACTGGCTGGGTCGCGACCGGTTCGTCCTGTCAGCGGGCCACAGCAGTCTGACCCTGTATCTGCAGCTTTACCTGGGCGGGTTCGGTCTGGAGCTCGAAGACATCGAGGCGCTGCGCACGTGGAAGTCCAAGACGCCCGGGCACCCGGAGTTCCGGCACACCGCCGGCGTCGAGATCACCACCGGGCCACTGGGCCAGGGATTGGCTTCAGCGGTCGGGATGGCGATGGCGTCACGCTACGAGCGCGGTCTCTTCGACCCGGACGCCGAACCCGGCACCAGCCCGTTCGACCACTTCATCTACGTCATCGCCTCCGACGGGGACATCGAGGAAGGTGTGACGTCCGAAGCGTCGTCGTTGGCCGGGGTGCAGCAGCTGGGCAACCTCATCGTGTTCTACGACCGCAACCAGATCTCCATCGAGGACGACACCAACATCGCGCTGTGCGAGGACACCGCTGAGCGCTACCGCGCGTACGGATGGCACGTCCAGGAAGTGGAGGGCGGCGAGAACGTCGTCGGCATCGAGGAGGCGATCGCGAACGCGAAGGCCGAAACCGGCCGGCCGTCGTTCATCTCGCTGCGCACCATTATCGGCTTCCCGGCACCGAACCTGATGAACACCGGCAAGGCGCACGGCGCCGCGCTCGGTGACGACGAGGTGGCGGCCACCAAGAAGATCCTCGGCTTCGACCCGGACAAGACGTTCGAGGTCCGCGACGAGGTCATCGCTCACACCCGCAAGCTGGTGGATCGCGGCAAGGAAGCGCACGCCAAATGGCAGACCGACTTCGACGCCTGGGCCGAGCGTGAGCCCGAGCGCAAGGCGCTGCTGGACCGGCTGACCGCCGAGGAGTTGCCCGACGGCTGGGACGCGGACCTGCCTCGCTGGGAACCGGGCGACGACGCGGTCGCCACCCGGAAGGCGTCCAACGAGGTGCTGAACGCGGTGGGACCCAAGCTGCCCGAGTTGTGGGGCGGTTCGGCCGACCTGGCCGGCAGCAACAACACCACCATCAAGGGCGCCGAGTCCTTCGGTCCGCCCTCGATCTCGACCAAGGACTACACCGCGTCCTGGTACGGCCGGACGCTGCACTTCGGGGTCCGCGAGCACGCGATGGGCGCCATCCTGTCCGGCATCGTGCTGCACGGCCCGACCCGGGCTTACGGCGGCACGTTCCTGCAGTTCTCGGACTACATGCGGCCGGCGGTGCGGTTGGCGTCGTTGATGGATATCGACACCATTTATGTGTGGACGCACGACTCGGTGGGCCTGGGTGAGGACGGCCCGACGCACCAGCCGATCGAACATCTCTCGGCGCTGCGGGCCATCCCGAATCTATCGGTGGTGCGACCCGCCGACGCCAATGAAACGGCGTATGCCTGGCGCACGGTTCTGGCCCGCGGCAACGGCAGCGGGCCGGTCGGCCTGATCCTCACCCGCCAGAACGTGCCGGTGCTGGAAGGCACGGACCTGGACGGCGTGGCGCGCGGTGGCTACGTGCTGGGCGGCACCGAAGGCGATGACGAGCCCGACGTGGTGCTGATCGCCACCGGCTCCGAGGTGCAGCTCGCCGTCGAGGCAAAGAAGTTGTTGGCGGACAAGGACATTCTCGCGCGCGTCGTGTCGATGCCGTGTGTGGAGTGGTTCGAGTCGCAGCCCTCGGATTACCGGGACAGCGTGTTGCCCCCCTCGGTGTCGGCGCGGGTCGCCGTCGAGGCCGGTGTCGCGCAGTCGTGGCACAAGCTGGTCGGCGACACCGGCAAGATCGTGTCGATCGAGCATTTCGGGGAATCCGCCGATTACAAGACGCTGTTCCGCGAGTACGGCTTCACCGCCGAAGCCGTCGCTGCCGCTGCGGAAGAAGCACTGGATAACTGAGAAAAGGTGATCAGATGACCCAGAATCCCAATCTCGCCGCGCTGAGCGAGGCGGGCGTATCCGTCTGGCTCGACGACCTGTCCCGCGACCGGATCAAGTCGGGCAACCTCCAGGAGTTGATCGACACCAAGTCCGTCGTCGGGGTGACCACCAACCCGTCGATCTTCCAGAAGGCGTTGGCCGACAGCGATACCTACGACGACCAGATCGCCGAGCTCGCCGAGCGCGGCGCCGACGTCGACGCGACCATCCGCACCGTCACCACCGACGACGTCCGCAACGCGTGTGATGTGTTGCGGCCGCAGTGGGAATCCTCCGACGGAGTCGACGGCCGGGTATCGATCGAGGTCGATCCGCGGATGGCCCACGACACCGATAAGACCACCGAGCAAGCCGTTGAACTGTGGAAGATCGTCGACCGGCCCAACCTGCTGATCAAGATCCCCGCCACCGAAGAAGGCATCCCCGCGATCGCAACGACTCTGGCGGAAGGCATTTCGGTCAACGTCACGCTGATCTTCTCCGTCGAGCGCTACCGCGCGGTGATGGGCGCTTACCTGGAGGGATTGGAGAAGGCCAAGCAAGCGGGCCATGACCTGTCCAAAATCCATTCGGTGGCATCGTTTTTCGTCTCCCGCGTGGACACGGAGATCGACAAGCGGCTGGAGAAGATTGATTCGGACGACGCCCGTGCCCTCCTCGGCCAGGCAGCCGTCGCCAACGCCCGACTGGCGTACGCGGCCTACCAGGAAGTCTTCGAGGGCGGCGAGCGATTCCAGGCGCTGCAGGCGGACGGAGCCCGGGTGCAGCGGCCGCTGTGGGCGTCGACCGGCGTCAAGAACCCGGACTACTCCGACACCCTTTACGTCACCGAGTTGGTCGCGGCGAACACGGTGAACACCATGCCGGAGAAGACAATTGACGCCGTCGCCGATCATGGCACCATCCACGGCGACACCATCACCGGCACCGCGTCCGAGGCCCAAGGGGTGTTCGACAAGCTCGATGCGATCGGGATCGACTTGACCGACGTATTCCTGGTCCTCGAAAACGAAGGCGTACAGAAGTTCGAGGAATCCTGGAGCGAGTTGCTCAAGGAGACGCAGGCGCAGCTCGACTCCGCCGACAAATGAGTCGCGCCTGCGACGACGCGAACCGTCGCGATGAGGTGGGGGCACGCCCCTACAAGTGGGAGGTAACCCCGCCCGCTCACGAGAGAGAACGGCGCCGATGAACACAGCCGGCGGCGCAGCGTGGCAGAACCCGTTGCGGGACAAGCTGGATAAGCGGCTGCCCCGAATCGCCGGGCCGTGCGGCATGGTGATTTTCGGGGTCACCGGCGACCTGGCCCGCAAGAAGGTGATGCCGGCGATTTACGATCTGGCCAACCGCGGACTGCTGCCGCCCACCTTCTCGCTGGTGGGATTCGCCCGACGGGACTGGGACACCGAGGATTTCGGCGAGGTGGTCCACGACGCCGTCAAGGAACACTGCCGGACTCCGTTCCGCCAGGAGAATTGGGATCGGCTGGCCGAGGGATTTCGTTTCGTCCCAGGCGCTTTCGACGATGACGACGCGTTCCAGCGCTTGGCCGAGACGCTGGAGAAGCTGGACGCCGAACGCGGTACCGGTGGAAACCACGCGTTCTACCTGGCCATCCCGCCCAAATCGTTCCCGCAGGTCTGCGAACAGCTGGAGAAGTCGGGATTGGCTCGCCCGCAAGGCAATCGGTGGAGCCGGGTCGTGATCGAGAAGCCGTTCGGCCACGACCTGAAGAGCGCGCAGGACCTCAATAAGACCGTCAACTCGGTCTTTCCGGAGGAGTCGGTGTTCCGCATCGACCACTACCTGGGCAAAGAGACGGTCCAAAACATCCTGGCGCTGCGCTTCGCCAACCAGTTGTTCGATCCGATCTGGAACTCCCACTACGTCGACCATGTCCAGATCACCATGGCCGAGGACATCGGCCTCGGTGGACGGGCGGGCTACTACGACGGCATCGGCGCCGCCCGCGACGTGATCCAGAACCACTTGATGCAACTGCTGGCGCTGACCGCGATGGAAGAACCGGTCAGCTTCACCCCGAAGGCGTTGCAGACGGAGAAGATCAAGGTGCTCTCGGCGACGCAGCTCGCGCAGCCGCTCGACGAGACCACCAGCCGTGGCCAGTACACCGCCGGCTGGCAGGGCGGTGAGAAGGTGGTCGGGCTGCTGGATGAAGAGGGGTTCGCCAAGGACTCCGTCACCGAGACGTTCGCCGCTATCACCCTCGAGGTCGATACGCGACGCTGGGCCGGGGTGCCGTTCTATCTGCGGACCGGAAAACGGTTGGGCCGCAGGGTCACCGAGATCGCGCTGGTCTTCAAGCGGGCACCGCACCTGCCGTTCGACGCCACCATGACCGATGAGCTCGGCACCAACGCCATGGTCATCCGGGTGCAGCCCGACGAGGGCATCACACTGCGGTTCGGTTCGAAAGTGCCCGGCACCGCAATGGAAGTCCGCGACGTCAACATGGACTTCTCCTACGGCTCAGCGTTCGCCGAGGAATCGCCGGAGGCCTACGAGCGGCTGATCCTCGACGTGCTGCTCGGTGAGCCGTCTCTGTTCCCAGTTAACGAAGAGGTCGAATTGGCTTGGGAGATACTCGATCCCGCTCTGGACAACTGGGCGTCGCACGGCAAGCCGGATCCGTACGAGGCGGGCACCTGGGGGCCCGAGTCGGCGTTCGAGATGCTGCGGCGCACTGGCCGGGAATGGCGGCGGCCATGATCGGCACTGCGACGATGCAGGAGTGGGTGGCCTAGATGATTGTCGAACTGCCCGACACCACCACCACGGCGGTCAATAAGAAGCTCGACGAGATGCGCGAGATGGCCGGCGTTGTCACCATGGGCCGGGTCCTGACGCTGATCATCGCGCCGGACAGCGACGCCGTCGTCGAAGATTCCATCCAGGCGGCCAACGACGCCAGCCACGAACATCCGAGCCGCATCATCGTGACCAAGCGGGGCAATGCGTATGCCGACGAACCACGTCTGGACGCGCAGATCCGGGTGGGCGGTGACGCGGGCGCCGGCGAGGTCGTGGTGCTGTCCCTGTCCGGGCCGTTGGCCGGGCATGCCGCCAGCGTCGTCATCCCGTTCCTGCTGCCCGACATTCCGGTCGTGGCCTGGTGGCCGGACAACGCTCCGGCGGTGCCTGCTCAGGATCCGTTGGGCAAGTTGGCAATTCGCCGAATCACCGACGCCACCAACGCCGTCGACCCGTTGGCTGCGATCAAGAGCCGGTTGCCCGGCTACACCGCCGGCGACACCGACCTCGCCTGGAGCCGCATCACGTACTGGCGCGCGTTGCTGACCTCGGCGATCGACCTGCCACCACACGAGGCGATCGAGTCGGCACGGATCTCAGGCCTGGAAACCGAACCCGCACTGGACATACTGGCGGGCTGGCTCGCCAGCCGGATCGACGGCCCGGTTCACCGTGAGGTCGGCGAGCTCACCGTGGAACTGGTGCGCAAGAGCGAGACCATCGTGCTGAGCCGGCCCCAGGACGGGACCACCGCGACGCTGAGCCGCACGGCCAAGCCCGACGCGCTGGTTCCGTTGGCGCGCAGGGTAACCGGTGAATGCCTGGCCGAAGACCTGCGCCGGCTGGACGCCGACGAGATCTACCACGCGGCCCTGGAGGGCATCAAGAAGGTGCAATACCAATGAGCGTTGACATCGAAGTATTTTCCGACAGCGAGGGTCTGGCGCGGGCTGCGGCGCAGCGACTGGTCGACACCATCGTTGCCGCGTCGGCGGCCCGGGGACGAGCCCTGATCGCGCTGACCGGCGGCGGCAACGGCGTCGCCCTGCTGCGCGCACTCGCTTCGCATCCGGTCGACTGGTCCACGGTGCACCTGTTCTGGGGGGACGAACGCTACGTCCCCGAAGACGACGACGAGCGCAATGAAAAGCAAACCCGTGAAGCCCTGCTCGACCACATCGACATCCCCGCCAGCCAGGTGCACCCAATGGCGGCCAGCGACGGCGAATTCGGCTCCGACCTCGAGGCGGCGGCCCTGGCGTACGAGCAGATCCTGGCAGCCAATGCCGGCCCCGGCGAACAAGCGCCCAGTTTCGATGTCCATCTGCTCGGCATGGGGCCCGAAGGGCACGTCAACTCGCTGTTCCCCGACACTGCCGCGGTGCGCGAGACCAGCCGTCTGGTGGTCGCGGTGGACGACTCCCCCAAGCCTCCGCCGCAACGAATCACGTTGACCTTGCCCGCGATTCAGCGTTCCCGCGAGGTGTGGCTGCTGGTGTCGGGCGAGGGCAAGGCCGATGCGGTGGCGGCGGCCGTCGGCGGTGCGGATCCGGTCTCGCTACCGGCCGCCGGGGCCATCGGTCGCGAGATCACCCGCTGGCTGCTCGACGAGGGCGCAGCGGGCAAACTTTCCCGTTGACACGGCCCGGCTGCTGACGGGGCTGTATCCCCGGTGTCAAGCGGGTAATAATGACCTTCATGGCAGACAGAAGCGGCGGTCGTCCGACCCCAGCTCGGCAGAGAATGAAGACGCTCACCCAAGCGGCATTGAATGCCGACAAGACGGTGGAGCAGGTCGAGGACGTCCTGGACGGACTCGGCACGTCCCTGGTGGAACTTAACAAGTCGCTGTCCGCGCTCGACGCGACCGTGACCCGGTTGGAGACGGGTCTGGACCACCTGGACCAGACCCTGTCCAGCCTCGACGATCTCGCAAAGCGACTGCTCGCGGTACTGCAACCGGTCGAGGCCATCCTGGAACGAATGGACAACATCGTCAGCTGGGGCGAGACGATGATGCTGCCGATCAACGCGACCGAGCACGTGATGCGCGGTGTGATGGACCGGCTCCGCAATCGGGGCGTGCGCTGACTCCGTGACGTACCCGGTTCCCGCCCCGCCGCTCGCGGACGGTACCGGCCTGCCGTGGGATGTCGCCGTTGAAGATGCGGTCGCCAGCATCGCCGCTGCCCGCGATCGGTGTGGCGACACGTTTGCGGTGGAAAGCGGCACCGACCGCTACCTGTTCACCTTCTCCCCCACCGGCGTCGAGTCCTTTTACGCCCTGCCGGAAGACAAAGCCAGCAAGGGCGTCGCCGACTTCCTGATGCTGCGCCGCAAGCTGCCTGAGGAGATCTTCGCCGGCCGACGCACGCTGCCCACCAACCTGTTTCGGCGCGACGACGTCGCCGGATATCTCGCGAACCTGGACACCGCGCTACGTCAGACGACCACCGAACTGGGCACGGCCGGCTCGGTGGACGTCTTCGATCTCACCCGCCGGCTCGGGCACCGGATGGGGCTCGCCTCGTGGGCCGGGCCGGGATGCTCCGACGGTGCGGCCTTCGACCGGCTGGTTCGTGCGTTCGACACCCTGGACGGCTCGGATGCGTTCGTCCACCCGGACCGGATGGCGGCGGTGGCCGCCTCGGACAAACGCGCCGAACGTGCCGCGCTGGACGATGTCACCGACACGGTCGCGGCCGCGGCGCAACGCTACCGCGCAACTGACGACGGACACCTGTTCGGCAGGATCGTTGCCGCATGGGCCTCCGAGCCCGACGAGATCCGGGCGCGCGGCATCGCACACGACGTCGCCCTGATTCACATCGCGTCCATGTCGAACCTGGCCGCCGCACTCGGCTGGGCACTGGTCGACCTGGTCGAACATCCGCAACATCAGCCACGAATCCGCGACGGCGACAACGACTTCGCGCAGCGCTGCGCACTCGAGTCCACGCGTCTGGCGCAGCGCTCGATCATGAGCAGGACGGTGTTGTCACCGGTGGAACTCAACACCGGCGACGTCACGTACCGCGTTCCGCCGGGCTGGACCATCGCCACCCTGCTGCCGTTGTTAAACACCGCTGCGGCGCCGGGACTGGACACCTGGGATCCGGACAGGTGGACCCGGCACCGGCTCACCGACCCCGCTGATCTGCCGTCGCCGATGCTGGTGACGGCGTTCGGCCACGGGCGGCATTCCTGTCCGGCTCAACCCTTCTCGCTGGCTGCGATGACGGCGGCGGTGACGCACTTGTTGCGCGAGTATGACCTGAGCGCGGGGTGGCCGGCGCATCCGCGGCCGGTCCCCGCTCAGATCGGCGGCGTGGCACGGGCAGCGGAGCCCTGCCCGGTCACCTACGCGGCCAGGCGCTGACGCTGGCACACACGAACGGGCCGGGCACACCGACGGGCCGGGCTCACCGAAACACCGATACGATCACGTCATGTCCACCGTCGTCGCCTTCCACGCCCACCCCGACGACGAGGTGATCCTGACCGGCGGCACCCTGGCCAAAGCGGCCGCGGCCGGTCATCGGGTGGTCGTCGTCACGGCCACTGACGGACGCATAGACAACGACGACGACCTCACCCGCTTGGACGAATTGCGTTCGAGCACCGGCATTCTCGGCGCGCAGCGAACGGAATGCCTGGGCTATGCAGACAGCGGGTATGGTCCGGAGTTTTATCCGGACCCGCCGGGCCGGGTGCGATTCGGGCGGGCCGACGTCGAGGAGGCCGCGCAGCGCCTGGCCGCGATCCTTCGCGCCGAGGATGCGCAGCTGCTGCTGAGCTATCAGGCGAACGGCGGGTACGGCCACCGTGACCATGTGCAGGTGCATCATGTCGGCAAGCGGGCCGCCGAACTGGCTGGCACGCCAAGGATTCTCGAGGCGACGATGCCGCGCGAGCTGCTGCGCCGGGTCAGCGACCTGTGCCGACTGCTGCGTCTGCCACCTCCGTACGAACAGGAGGTGCTGGACGATGCCTATGCGCCCCGGGCGGAAATCACGCACCGGGTCGACGTCCGCGCGATGGCCCGGCAGAAGCGGGATGCGGTGGCCGCTCATCGCTCGCAGCTGGGCACCGGTCTGGGCGCACGTGTCTATCAGGCTCTGCTGCGACTGCCACCGCAGGCCTTGGGCACGATATTCCGCCACGAATGGTTCGTCGATCCCGCGGCCGCGCCCGGGCCGTTGCGCGACAACATCTTTGAGGGCACGAGCTCCTGAGCGCGCCTACATCTTGGTTGAGCGGGCCAGCACAAAGCTGTACAGGCCATAGGTGATGATCCCGGCGCCGGCAGCGATCAACAGCACTACGCCATAGGGCTGAGCGCCCAAGGTCTTGAGGGCGCCGTCGAGTCCGGTGGCCTTGTCCGGCTCGGAGCGCGATGCGGCGACAACCACCAGGACACCCGCTGTGGCGATGACCACCCCTTTCCCGACGTAACCCGCCACGCCGAGTCGGCGCACCAGCTTGCCCGACCTGCCGTTGAGGTCGTCGACGAATTTGCGGCCGGCGCCTTTGTAGATGTGATAGCCACCCACCGCGACGATGCCGATCCCGCCCGCGATCAGTGCGATGGTGCCGGCGGTGCTCTGCATCAGCCTGGCGCTGATGGTCGAGCTCTGCTCTCCGGCGGATCTTCCGGCGCCCCGGGCGAATCCGAAAGTGGAGTAAGCGAACCCGAGATAGACAACGGCGACGCCGAAGGTCTTCGCCCGTTGCATTCCGCCGGGTGAGTCCTGCGAGTCGCGGTCGGCCGCACGGCCGAGAACCGTTTCGATGAGCCGCCACAGCCCGAGCGTCAGCAAGACGACAGCGGCGATCCACAGGGCGAAGGGCCCGCCAGGGCGCGACGCCAACGTCGCCAATGCCCCGGACTGGTCAGCGGTGCCGCCGTCGCCGAGCGCGATTCGGATGGCCAGGTAGCCGATGATCAGGTGCAGGATCCCGCTCGCCACGAACCCGGCGCGCGCGAACTTCTCGAAGACGCCGTTCTGGGCTACCTGCGTGGCGGTGACCGTCGGCCCTTGGTCATTCTTGAGGTCAGACATGGGGCTCCCTTCGCTCGAAGGGATTGCCCGTTATCCGCTGTTACGTAACGCGCTGGCGAGTCCGTTCATGGTCAGCAGGATGCCGCGCTGCATCAGTTCGTCGTCCTCGCCCCCGCGGTAGCGGCGCAGCAACTCCACCTGCAGATGGTTCAGCGGTTCCAGGTACGGGAACCGGTTGAACACCGAGCGTGCCAGCGCCGGGTTGTCGGCCAGCAGGTCCTCCTGGCCGGTGATGCGCTTGTACATCGCGATGGTGCGGTGGTGCTCGTCGACGATCTTGTCGAAAACCCTGCTGCGCAACGATTCATCGTCCACCAGCTCGGCGTAGCGGGCGGCCAGCCCGAGATCGCTCTTGGCCATCACCTGCGCCATGTTGGACAGCACGCTGCGGAAGAACGGCCACCGCTGGTAGAGCTCGTGCAGCACCGCGAGCCGGTCCTCTTCGCTGTCCGGTCCCGCGGTGATCCACTGCTCGAACGCCGTACCGGTGCCGTACCAGCCGGGCAGCATCACCCGGGACTGGCTCCACGCCAGCACCCACGGGATGGCGCGCAGGTCCGAGATCGATTCGGTCGGCTTGCGTGACGACGGCCGGCTGCCGATGTTCAACGACCCGATCTCGCTGACCGGCGTGGAGGCCTTGAAATACTCCACGAAACCCGGTGTGTCATGCACCAGTTCGGCATAGGCGCGCTGCGCCAGGGTGGCGATCTCGTCGAGCACCGCATAGGCCGGCTCCGCCGCGTCACCGAGGCCTTCCACGTCGAGCAGCGTCGACTCCAGCGTCGCGGCCAGCAGGCTTTCCAAGTTGCGCCGGGCCGCCTGCGGTTCGGCGTACTTGGCGGCGATCACCTCACCCTGCTCGGTGAGCCGAAGCGATCCATTCACCGCCCCCGGCGGCTGGGCCAGGATGGCCTGGTAGCTGGGGCCACCGCCGCGGCCCACCGTGCCACCGCGACCGTGGAAGAGCCGCAACCGGATTCCGCCCTTGCGGGCCGCTTCGACCAGAGCGAGCTCCGCCCGGTACACCGCCCAGTTGGCGGCCATATAGCCGCCGTCCTTGTTGGAGTCGGAGTAGCCGAGCATCACCTCCTGCATGTCACCGCGGGCGGCCACCATGGCGCGGTAGAGCGGAAGATCCAGCATCGCCTGCAGGATCGACGCCCCGTTGTGCAGGTCGTCGATCGTTTCGAACAGCGGCGATATGCCGACCGGGCAGTAGGGTTCGTCTCCCGACGCGTCCAGCAGGCCGGCCTCTTTCATCAGAATGGCTGCTTCGAGCACGTCCGACACCGACCGGCACATGGAGATGACGTAGTTGGGAACCGCTGCGGGACCGTAGGTTTGGATGGCGTAAGTCGCCGCCCCGATGATGTCGAGTTCTTTGCGGGCCAACTCCGACAGCTTGGCACCGGCGCGTACCAGCGGGCGTCGGGTGCCGAGTTCGGCGACCAACAACTCGACGCGTTCGTCTTCGGGCAACGAGGTGTAGTCGGGGTGCACGCCGGACCAGGCCAGCAGTTCGGCGACGACTTCCTCGTGCACGTCGGAGTTCTGCCGCAGGTCGAGGGCAGACAGGTGAAAACCGAAGACGTGCACGGCTTCCCGCAGCAACGCCAGCCGGTCATCGGCCAGGACCGCACTGCCTTGGGTGCGCAGTGAGGCGTCGATGGTGTCGAGGTCCGCCCGCAGCTCGCCGGGTGTGGCGTACGCCGGCAGGCCTAGGTCGAGGGTGTGCCGCGGTTGCTCGTCGAGGATGTCGGCAGCCGTGGCGCTCAGCCGGGAACGGATCACCCGCAGCGCGCGGCGGTAGGGCTCGTCGTCCCGTGCCTTGTCCTGGCACCCTTCGGCCAATTCGGCGAGTTCGGGCGTGATCGTGAGGAGCCGCGACGACATCGACAGCTCCTGCTCGAGCTGGTCGACTTCGCCGAGGTAGTGGGCCAGTGCGGTGTAGGCGGCACTGCCGGTGGCCAGCCGGACCACGTCGGCGGTGACATTGGGATTTCCGTCGCGATCACCGCCGATCCAGGAACCCGGCTGCAGCATCGGCCCGGACAGCAGGTCGGCGTCGGGCCAGCGGGCCCGCAGTGCCTCCCGGACTTCGGCGTTGACCTTGGGCATCACCTCGAAGAACGAGGCCGGGTAATAGCGCAGGCCGGCCGCGATCTCGTCGCTGATCTGCAGGCGGGAGAGCCGGATGATCGCGGTCTGCCAGAGGGTGAGAATCTGGCGGCGCAGTTCGGTTTCGATGCTGCGCCCGCTGTCGGTCTGGATGTGGCCCTCGGCATGCAGCCGCATCAGCTCGGTGATCCGGTGTTGGGTGACGAAGACGGTGCGGCGCCTGGTCTCGGTGGGGTGGGCGGTGATCACCGGGGCGACCAGCGCGCCCTCGAGGGCTTCGGCCACGGTCGCCGAGTCGAGTTCGCCCGACTCTTTCTTCGAGTCGAGTTTCGCGTAGGTGGCGGCCAGGCTGCTGTCCTGTGGCGGCTCACCGGCGGCGACGTGGATGCTGCGGCGCCGTTCGCGGTGGATGTCCTCGGCGACGTTGGCCAGCAACGCGAAATGGGTGAAGGCCCGGATGACCGGGATGGCCTGGCGGATGTCGATGCCGTCGAACATGCGTGAGACCTCGTTGCGGTCGATCTCCGATCGCCGCACCCGAAACGATTCCACCCGTGCGCGTTCGACGAGGTCGAACACCTCTTCGCCGTTCTGCTCGCGCACGGTGTCACCGAGGATGGCGCCCAGCATCCTGATGTCGGCGCGCATCGGCTCGGTCGCCTCGCGCCCCAGTTTGGTGCGATGGACGTCGCCGATCGGGTCCAGGGCGGTATCGGTCACGTCAACCATGCGTCTAAGTATCGGTGCAGACCTTCGAGTCGGCTATTTGGGCGTCGGCTATTTGGGCGTCGGCTATTTGGCGTCGGCCATTTGGGCACGGGTGCCGCCCCATCGCTTGCCGGTCGCGAGCCTTTTGCCTGCATTCGGTAGGCTGCCCGTTATGGAATTGGCTCTACAGATCACCCTGGTGGTCACCAGCCTGCTGGTGGTGTTGCTGGTGCTGCTGCACCGCGCCAAGGGTGGCGGGCTGTCGACGCTGTTCGGCGGTGGTGTGCAGTCGAGCCTGTCCGGGTCGACGGTCGTGGAGAAGAACCTGGACCGGTTGACCCTGTTCATCGTGGGTATCTGGCTGGTGTCCATCGTCGGCATGGCACTGCTGATCAAGTACCGCTAGGCACGTCATGAGCTGGCCGGCCCAGCAGGGCCAATCGTCGTGGCCGGCCGAGGGCGTCGTGATCACCACCCAGTTCATGCCGCTGTCGTTCATGCTGGCCTTGTTCAAGCCCAAGCTCCTGATAGACGGCTACGAGGGACCACCGTTGTCGTGGGGTCGCAACGTGGTGCCGGTGCGGCCTGGTCAGCACCGGGTGCACGTGCACGTGCCGTACTGGCTGCCAGCACAGATCGGGCCGGCCGACACCCTGGTCGACGTCTACCCGGGGCACTGGGTCGAACTCGAATACAAGGCGCCGGTCTGGGGGTTCAGCCCCGGTTCGCTCGGTGCGCCACCGCAGAGCTACAACGGTGTCGGCATCACCGTGGCGTTGATGGTCATATTGCTGGCCCTGGTGTTCGTCTTTCCCCTGCTGCTGTTGCTTATCGCAATCTGACGTAGGGCGCGAGCCACCCCAGGGACTCTCAGCCCCTTACGGCAGCGGTCCCCCGGCAGCGATCGCCGCCAGCGTCGCGAACTGCTCGCCGTCCAGCGATGCGCCGCCGACCAGACCGCCGTCAATGTCCTCCTGAGCGACCAGGTCGCCGACGTTCTTGGCGTTCATCGAGCCGCCGTAAAGCACCCGGACGGACTGGGCGATCTGTGGTGAGGCCAGCGCGGCAAGCTCTTTACGGATCGCCGCGCACACCTCCTGAGCGTCGGCCGAACTGGCCACCCGGCCGGTGCCGATCGCCCAGACCGGTTCGTACGCGATGACGACCTTGTCGATCTGCTCCGCTGACAACCCCGCCAGCGACCCGCGCAGCTGCTCGATGTTGTGCGACACGTGGTTTCCGGCCTCGCGGACCTCGAGATGCTCGCCGACGCAGACGATGGGGGTCAGCTCGTGCTTGAGCGCGGCGGCGGCTTTGGCGGCCACCAGCGCGTCGTCCTCGTTGTGGTAGGTGCGGCGTTCGGAGTGCCCGACCACGACGAAGCTGCATCCCAGCTTGGCCAGGAATGCCCCGCTGATGTCACCCGTATAGGCGCCGGAGTCGTGTTGCGACAGGTCCTGTGCGCCGTAGGTCAGGCGCAGTTTGTCGCCGTCGACCAGGGTCTGCACGCTGCGCAGGTCGGTGAACGGTGGGATGACCGTGACATCGACCTTGTCGAAGTACTTGTCCGGCAACGAGAATGCGATCTTCTGCACCAGCGCGATCGCCTCGAAGTGATTGAGGTTCATCTTCCAGTTGCCGGCGATCAACGGCTTGCGGCTCACGAGTCACCTCCGGTCGGCTGGGGCTCCCCGAGCACCTCGATGCCCGGAAGTGATTTGCCCTCAAGGTATTCCAGCGACGCACCGCCGCCGGTGGAAATGTGCGAGAACGCGTCTTCCGGAATTTTCAGAGCCCGCACCGCCGCAGCGGAGTCGCCGCCGCCGACGACGCTGAACGCGCCCTTTCCGGTCGCCTTGACGATCGCCTCGGCAACGCCGCGGGTCCCCTCGGCGTAGGCCGGGAACTCGAACACACCCATCGGTCCGTTCCAGAACACGGTCTTGGCGTTGGACAGTAGGGTGGTGAACCGCTTGACCGAGCCCGGGCCGATGTCCAGGCCCATCAGGTCGTTCGGAATCTCGTTGGCGGCCACCGTCTGTGGTGGTGAATCGGCCTCGAACTTCTCCGTCACCACGATGTCGACCGGCAACCGCAACACGTCGTGATAGGTGTCCAGCAGCTTGCGGCAGGTGTCCACCATGTCCTCTTCGAGCAGCGACTTGCCGACCGAATAGCCCTGTGCGGCAAGGAAGGTGAAGCACATGCCGCCGCCGATCACGATGCTGTCGGCCTTGGTGGCCAGCGACTCGATCACGCCCAGCTTGTCGGACACCTTCGACCCGCCCAGCACCACCGCGTAGGGCCGCTCGGTGGAACTGGTCAGCTGCTTCAGCACCTTGATCTCGTCGGCGACCAGCGTGCCCGCATAGTGCGGCAACAGCGTGGCGACGTCGTACACCGAGGCCTGTTTGCGGTGCACCACACCGAAGCCGTCGGAGACGAAGGCTCCGCCGGGCCAGACCAATTCGGCGAGCTGCCGGGCCAGGGCGAGGCGTTCGCCGTCGTCCTTGCTGGTCTCGCGCTTGTCGAAGCGGATGTTCTCCAGCAACAGAATGTCACCGTCGGTGAGCCCCTCGGCGCGGGCCAACGCGTCGGTGCCTACGACATCCCCTGCCAACTGCACGTGCCGGCCCAGTTGTTCGCCGAGCGCCGCGGCGACCGGTGCCAGCGAGTACTTCGGGTCGGGCCCGTCCTTGGGACGGCCCAGGTGGGCGGTGACGACCACCTTGGCGCCGGCCTCCAGCAGTGCCTTCAGCGTCGGCACCGAGGCGGTGATCCGCCCGGCGTCGGTGATGTTTCCGTCATCGTCCAGTGGCACGTTCAGGTCCGAGCGCACCAGCACGCCACGACCCGAAACACCTTCCGCGAGAAGGTCTTCCAGAGTTGGGACGCTCACGGCTAGAGCGACTTGCCGACGAGCTTGACCAGGTCGATGAGGCGGTTGGAGTAGCCCCATTCGTTGTCGTACCAGGAGACGACTTTGGCCTGGTTGTCGATGACCTTCGTCAGCCCGGAATCGAAGATCGAGCTGTGCGGGTCGGTGACGATGTCGCTGGAGACGATCGGGGCGTCGTAGTACTTCAGGATGCCCTTCATCGGCCCGTCGGCGGCGGCCTTCATGGCGGCGTTGATCTGCTCGGCGGTGCCGGGTTTGGCCAGCTCGGCGGTCAGGTCGGTGACCGAGCCGGTCGGGATCGGCACCCGCAGCGCGTAGCCGTCGAGTTTGCCCTTGAGTTCGGGCAGCACCAGTCCGATGGCCTTGGCTGCGCCGGTGGAGGTCGGCACGATGTTCAGCGCCGCGGCGCGGGCCCGGCGCAGGTCCTTGTGCGGGCCGTCCTGCAGGTTCTGGTCCTGGGTGTAGGCGTGGATGGTGGTCATCAGACCTTTGACGATGCCGAACTCGTCGTTGAGGACCTTGGCGATGGGGCCCAGGCAGTTGGTGGTGCACGAGGCGTTGGAAATGATGTTCTGGCTGCCGTCGTACTTGTCGTCGTTGACCCCGAGCACGATGGTGATGTCCTCATCGGTGGCCGGGGCGGAGATGATGACCTTCTTGGCCCCGGCGTCCAGGTGGCCCTTGGCCTTGGCGGCGTTGGTGAACAGGCCGGTGGATTCGACCACCACGTCGACGCCCAGGTCGCCCCAGGGCAGCGCGGCCGGTCCCTCGCGGACCTCCAGCGCCTTGATCTTGGCCGGGCCCACCACGATGGTGTCCTCGCCCTCCAGGCTCACCTCGTAGGGCAGCCGGCCGAGGATCGAGTCGAACTTCAGCAGGTGCGCCAGGGTGTGGTTGTCGGTGATGTCGTTGACGGCGATCACCTCGATGTCGGCGGTGCCCTGCTCCTGCTGAGCCAGAAGGGCCCGGTAGAAGTTGCGTCCGATTCGACCAAAGCCGTTGATGCCAACTCGGACCGTCACGTGTCTCTCCTCTTTCCTGGTGTCCGCTGGTAAGCGCTCGTGGTCAGCCTAGATCAGTGCAGAAACCGTGGCGCGGCCTGACCGGTGACCGCATCGTGATTTAACGATCACAACGTGTGGCAGGGACTAAACCATCCCGAACGTCACCATTTGGAAACGGCACGGTGCGGCGCGGTTCGCGTCTTGGATCGGCGTCTAACAATCGAACCGGTCATCGGGAATGGACCAGACGGATCTGCTGGAGCGCGAATAGAGGAGCTGACGTTGATGACGATCTTCGATCGATTCAACCTCAAGGTAATTGCTGCCGCCGCGGGGGTGTGCGGCGCCGCATTGTCGCTGAGCCCGACCGCGGTGGCGGTGCCGCTGAAGACCGGCGGTCACGCGTGCATCCAGGGAATGTCAGGCACCGCCGGCGCAGCGGACGGCGTTCCCGCGGGAGTTCCCGGCGCGGGCGCCCCTGGCGCGGCAGGCGCCGGCCCGGCAGGCGCGGGCGGTGCGCCGGCATGCTGCGCGTACGGCGGCCCGGCGGCGGGCGCGGCAGGCGCTCCGGCCGCTGGTGGAGCCGCTGGAGCCGGCGGAGTTCCGGCCGGTGGGCCGGCGGCCCCGGCAGCCGGGCCCGGTGGACCGGCACCCGCTGCAGGAACAACGCCCGTGGAGAACTGTGGCCCCGCGAGCGCGCCCATTACCGGTATGTCCGGTGTCGGTGCTCCCGTCGTGGTGCCTGGACCGGTGGGTGCGGCAGCCGTGCCCGCGGTCGCTCCGGTGGTGGTACCCGGGCCGGTAGCGGCACCGGTGCCCGTCGGCGCCCCGGTCCCCGTCGGCGCACCTGTACCGGTGGGCGCACCCGTCCCGGTCGGCGCTCCGGTCCCCATCGGCGCCCCCGTACCGGTTGGCGCACCAGTCCCGATCGGCGCTCCGGTTCCCGTCGGCGCACCCGTGCCGATCGGCGCTCCGGTGCCCGTCGGGGCCCCAGTGCCAATCGCCGGACCCGTCCCCGTCGGTGCACCCGTGCCGGCCGGTGTGCCGGTGGCCCCGATCACCACCATGTCCGGGACCGGGAAGGGCGCACCGACCGGTCCGGCGCCGACGGGTGGACCGGTGCCCGGCCAGCCGGTTATGCCCGGACCGAACGGCTGACCTCGTTGCAGGGGCGGCGCTGAGGCAGCCTCGTCAGGTCGTCTGGAGCCAGCGCAGCGCTGACTCGGCCGCGTGGTAGCCGCACAGTCCGTGAATGCCGGCTCCCGGCGGCGCCGATTGTGAGCAGAGATACACCCCCGGCACGCCGATGCGATAGGGATCGATCGCGATGCGTGGCCGGAACAGGATCTGCAGCTTGTCGTTGGCGCCGCCGATGATGTCGCCGCCGATGTAACTGGCGTTTCGGGCTTCCAGCTCAGCCGTGCCGGTGCTCACCGTGGCGATGATGCGGTCGCGGAATCCCGGCGCGAACCGTTCGATCTGATCGACGACCGCCGCGGTCGCATCGCCGGTGTAACCGAATGGCACGTGCGCGTAGGCGTAGACCGGGTTGATGTTGCCCGCCGATCGTGTCGGGTCAGCCAGATACTGCTGACCGAGCAACACGAACGGGCGCTCGACCATGGTGCCCTGCGCGCGCCGCCGTTCGGTGTCGGCAACCTCCTCGAAGCTGCCGCCGAGATGCACGGTCCCCGCTTTGGCACAGTCCGGATTCGTCCAGGGGATGTCGCCCTCGATGGCGAAGTCGACTTTGAATGCCGAGGACCCCTCGCGGTAACGGCTATAGGACCGTTTGATCCGGGTGGGCATCGCATCGCCGTAGATCCCCAGCACCTGGGCGGGGCTCAGGTCGAGCATGACGATGTCGGCGGTCGGGATGTCGCGACGGCGGGTGACCTTGACACCGGTGGTGACCCGTCCTCCGACGGCGTCCAGGGCCGCGGCCAGCGCTTTGGTGATCGCGCCGGACCCGCCTTTGGCGACGGGCCAGCCGTAACGATGCCCGCTGGCCAGGATCATCAATCCCAGTGAGGCGGTCAATGGCCGGTCCAGTCGGGTGTAGGCGTGTGCGGCCGCTCCGCCGAAGAGCGCTCGTGCCTGTTCGGTGCGGAAATAGCCGGCGACCGTGGTGGCGGGTAGCAGAGCGCGCGGACCGAACGACGCGAGCCGCAACGGATGCCGCGGAATGTTGATGACCGGCCGCAGCAGATCCTCGGCCAGGTCGTCGAATCCTTTCGCTAACCCGCCGACGGCGGCCCGCCAACGTCGGCGGTCGGCGCCCATTCCCTTGGCGGTCTTGGCAACCGACTGATACAGCATGCCGACGGAACCGTCGTCGAGCGGATGGGCGCAGTCGGCCTCCGGCCATTTCCAGGTCAATCCGTAGCTCAGCAGATCGATCTCCTGCCAGAACGGTGATCCGACACCCAGCGGGTGAAACGCCGAGCAGTGGTCGTGAATGACGCCGGGCACTGTCAGTTCGCCTGACTGTACTCCCCCGCCGATGGTGTCCTGGGCCTCCAGGACGTGCACATCGATGCCCTGGCGGGCCAGGTGAATCGCCGCGGCCAGACCATTTGGCCCGGCACCGACGATGATGGCTTTGGTCATGAGGTTCCGTGGACGACGGGCTCGGTGGTGACGTGCACCGGAAAGTCGTCGCCGGGTTCCGGCCACGGCTGGCGGGTCAGCATCTCGCTGACGTCCACGTAGCCGGATTCGATGAGACCGGACTTGGCATCGACGATGCGATACCACTGCTTCTGAATGTGGATCGGCTGACCCTCGAGGACGATGACGCGGACGTCGCCGTCCTCGAAGTCGCAGCGCCGCTGCAGTGCCTCCAACAGCTGTTCGTTGTGGAGGTGACCCTCGCCGAAGTTCCACCCGACCAGTGGCCCAGCCACGATTTCACCGTCCCGCACCCGGTAATCGGCCTCGTTGTCGATCGCTCGGGGCAGCAGGCCGTTGAGCGCGCGGCCGTGGGTGTGCATCGCCCGGAATGCCCCCACTTTGTCAGACATCACCTCGGCGGTCGGCGCGCCGTACAGCTTGGTGAGCTGATTGACAACCAGCGCAGAGCTTTTCACCACGTTGGCTTCGATTTTGTCCTCGGCGCCCGTGCGGAAACACCAGGTGCTGGTGGCCCAGTTTCCGGCGTAGTAGCGCATCGCGGGAAGGAACGAGATCTTCTCGGGGAACATGTTTCCCACGATGACGATGGCGACCGCGATCGCGATGAGGGCCAACAACAGTGGCTGTCTCAGGTCTGTGGCGCGGATCGCGCCGTAATGCCCGAACAGATAGAACAGCGAGAAGATGAAGAAAACGTTCCACTCCAACGGAACTCCCATCGGGAGGTTGGACAGGATGTTGAGGTGGAAGATCACCATGAATCCGATCAGGAACCAGCGCCACGGGTGATCGCCGGCGAAGAACACCAGCACCGTGGGAACGATGAATTCCGCTGTGGTGCCGCCGACGTGGGCCATGAACTTCGGCAGCCAGGTGGGCCGCAGATCGTTGACGTGGTCGCGGTAGAGCAGGTGCTTGACCGGTAGGAACAGTCGGCTGCGCAGTAATGCGTTGTTGCTTGTCATTACGGCCACCACGTAGGGGAAGTGGTGGTTGAGTTTGGAAGTCGCCGCGCCCCACCAGAGGAACAGCATGATGATCTTGAACGCGGCGATCTGATCGGTGAACGGGAAGAAGAACACGAACAGCTTCAGCCAGTAGTGTTCGCCGCGGGCGGCCAGGAAGATGGTTTTGTCGCGAAGACCCAGCAGCGCCAGGGCGACGATCGTCGGGACGACCAGAAGCGG
This sequence comes from Mycobacterium paragordonae, assembly GCF_003614435.1. Lineage (NCBI taxonomy): Bacteria > Bacillati > Actinomycetota > Actinomycetes > Mycobacteriales > Mycobacteriaceae > Mycobacterium > Mycobacterium paragordonae. Next base: position 2,714,531 of record NZ_CP025546.1, on the reverse strand, counting down.
GTCGATCAGACCGACATCACCGGCGGCCGTCGCCGGCACGCCGTGCCCCGGTGACAACAACGCCCACACCGCGCTACCCAGCACGACCGCGTACAGCGCGACGTCGACGATGCCGCGCGAGTCGCCGCGGGTCAGGGGCACCTTGTCGGGCCAGGCCGGCAGGCGAATCGTCTTGGGGCGCAACCAGTAAAGGACACCGCCGATCGGCGGCATGAAGCGCCCGGTGAGCGGCCCCGACCCGCAACCGAGCCCGAGAACCTCGAAGAGCAGGGTGAAGATGATGACCTTCTGGTACACGATCGGTTGCGTCCACCAGTCGGCGATGTGGCTAAGCCCGCCCAGACCGGGGGTCAGCGAGATGATGGCCGCCGGAGCCGCCACATACAGGCCGATCTTGAAGAGGTAGAGCAGATAGACCGCGTACGGTGTGCCGAAGCCGTTCTCCGCCCAGTGCCGGGTGACGACCTCGAGCCGCGTCGCCCGTGGCAGCGTCAGCCAAGTCTCGTGATCGACGTCGGGAAGGTCCGGTGAGATGAATCCCATGGCTGGCCCCATTCCAGGAGGGAGCGTTAGTGGCCAGTCCAATGTATCGGCACGATGCGGCCCACCCGAAGGCCTATCGGCCGAGTTTCGGAAGCCCGCTCCCAACCCGGTGAATGTTATTGGCTTATATGGTGATTCAGCGAAGCACCGGACCTCCCGCGCCTTCCGGGCCGGACAGCGCCGTCCGGTCGCCCGGCCGGACGCGGCGAACCGCCCCGGAAGCCTGCCAGCGGGAACGCCATCCGCGCGACCCCTCAGTGCGCACGGATGGCTTGCCCGCCGCCCCCAGCGACCGACTGCGGTCGCTGCCCACACACCGTGGACGCGGCGTGACTCGCGGACCCTGTAGACGTTGAATCAGCTCGTCCAGCAGCTGTCGGTCCTGGCGCTGCATCCCCAGGAACCGCCGAAGATCACGCACCCGGTCGGCGCGGCCTTCGGTCTCCGCGATGACAATCGCCCGTTGATAGATGTCCATCTGCAGATTGGTGCGCTTGCAGATCTGAGCGATCAGGCGCAGCACACAATCAGCCTGGCTGCCGGTGGCTGCGGGCCGGTCCATGTGTGCCTCTTTCGGTTGGCGCTTGACGTGGGCAAACGCTAACTCTCCGAAGCGATTGACCCGCTATGCGCCGAAACCGAAGTTAACGATCACTTTTGTGCGCGCAGCACAGCCGGGGCCATCCACCGGCACGCCTCCAGCGCGGTCTGGACCTTGAACACCGCATCGGGATCATCGAAATCCTGGCCGCAGAGTTCCATCGCTTGACCGACCCGGTACTGAATCGTGTTGCGGTGCAATATCATTGCGTCCGCGGTGGCGACGTAGCTGCGGTTGCGCACCAGGAATTCGCGCAACGTCTCGCGCAGCCATTCGTTGCGCTCGTCGGCGCCGGCGAGATCGCCGAGCACTTCACCGACGAACCGCCGCAACTCTTCCACGTCGCCGGCCATCAGCGCCACCGGCGCCACGTCGTCGTAGAAGACGACCGGCGCGGCGTGGCGGTCCCCGCCGGCCAGCACCACCGTCTTCACCAACTCGGCCTGCTTCATCGATGCCCGGAAACCGCGCAACCCGTCACCAGACCGGCCGCAGGCCACCCGTGCCCCGATGCACGCCGACTCGAAGGCGCCACGGACGCCCGACAGATCGGGGGCAGCGCCGACCGAGAACCACAATCGCGCCTCCCGCTCGTCGGTCGGCACCAGCAACGACCGGCCGGCCGCATCCAGCTCGGCCGCCATCAGGCAACGGACCTCATCGAAGCGCGCCACCACCTGGTCGATGGGCACCGAGCCATCCACCCACACCACCGCCGCGACATGGCGACCGTCCAGGCCGTAGCGCAACACCTTTTCGGCGCGCTGCACGTCGACCGGAGTTCCGGCCAGCACCTCGGTGACCCAGTGCTGCTGCATCCCGCCACGGCGGCTCAGCCAGCGATCGTGTTCCTCCTCGTACGCGAGGATCATCTGGTCGGCCACCAGATCGACGACGCGCGCCGAGCGGTTCACCAGGTCGATGATCGTGGGCACCTGCTGGCGCGGCTCGAGGCGCGACACGTATTGCATCGCCACCTCCAAGAACCGTGCGTGACCCAGCCGGTGCGCCCGAACCAACGGCGCCAGCGGTATATCCCGCTGCGCGGACGCCCGCGCATAGGCGAGTGCGGCGGCGGGCGCCTCGAGCAGCGCCGTTGGGGCGTCCCGTTCCAGGTAGTGCACCGCGGCCACGAAGTTCTCGGTGAGGCTCGCGTGCCACAGGTCCAGCATGCGGGGGTCGTAATTGAGACCCTGAATCTCACCTTTCATCATGTCGAACAGCTCGGTGGTGAAGGTGTCGCGAATAGCGTCCATCTGCCGGGCGATCACCGATACGCACCCGGAACCCACCGCACTTCCCGCCTCGGCCACCACGGGTGTCCCTTCTGCAGCCACGTAAACCTGGAACCCATGCACACTGTGCACCTTCGAAGGCTGGTACGGGACGGTTTCGCTCACGATGCCGGCACACAACCGCGAAGGCGGTCGCTACGATCTGAGGGACTCGACGGCAAGGGAGCCTCAGTGAGCAACGAGAACGACGATCCGAATGCGGGCGATATCGGGAAGTTCGATCCGGGAATGACCCGTCGCATGATCAGCGTCATGCGGCCGATCCTGAAGACCTACTTCAGATCCGAGGTGCGTGGCCTCGACGTGTTCCCGCCGGGCGGAGCTCTGGTGGTCGGCAACCATTCCGGTGGTCAATTCCCGATGGACGTCCCGATCTTCAGCACCGACTTCTACGACGCGTTCGGCTACGACCGGCCGGTGTTGACGCTGAGTCACGACATCCTGTTCATGGGCCCCACCGCGGACTTCTTCCGCAAGACCGGCTACATCCGGGCCAACCGGGAGAATGCGGCCGCCGCACTGCGCTCCGGCGGGGTGGTCGTCGTTTTCCCCGGCGGGGACTACGACGCCTACCGGCCGACCACAGCGGAGAACGTCATCGACTTCAACGGCCGCAAGGGTTATGTGCGCACCGCCATCGAGGCGGGGGTTCCGATCGTTCCCATGGTGGGCATCGGTGGCCAGGAGACACAGCTGTACCTCACTCGCGGTACCTGGCTGGCCAGAAACCTGGGAATCAAGAGGTTGCTGCGCAGCGACATCCTGCCACTGTCCTTCGGATTCCCGTTCGGGTTCAGCGCCGCCATCCCGCCCAATCTGCCGCTACCCGCCAAGATTGTCATGCAGGTGTTGAAACCTATTGATATAGCAGCGCAATTCGGTGACGACCCGGACATCGACGAAGTCGACGAGCATGTCCGGTCGGTGATGCAAGAAGGGCTCAACGAGCTCGCCGCCAAGCGTCGATTCCCGATTGTGGGCTGAGCCATGGCATCTCGTCTTGAAGAGGGCCTCGCAGAGATGCTGGGCGTGTTCACCACCCTGCGCCGTGCGGGCATGATCGCGCCTATGCGCCCTGACCGTTACGTGCGGATGGCCGCCGCGATGCGCCGCGAGGGCATCGGTTTCACCTCGGGCTTTGCCGGTGCGGCGCAACGCTGCCCCGACCGTCCCGGCCTGATCGACGAACTCGGCACCCTGACGTGGCGGGAACTCGACGACCGCGGCGATGCGTTCGCTGCCGCGCTGCAAGACCGGCCGGGTGGGCCGCCCAAGGTGGTCGGCATCATGTGCCGCAATCACCGCGGTTTCGTCGATGCACTCCTGGCGGCGAACCGGGTCGGCGCCGACGTCCTGCTGCTCAACACCTCCTTCGCCGGTCCCGCGCTGGCCGAGGTGGTGAGCCGGGAGGGTGTCGACGCGATCGTGTACGACGAAGAGTTCACCGCGACGGTGGATCGGGCGCTGGCCGACGCGCCGAACGCCGCCCGCATCGTGGCGTGGGCCGACGGACCGCACGAGCTGACCGTCGAGAAACTCATCAATTCCCACACCGGGCAGCGGCCCCGGCGGACCGGTGGCAAGGGCAAGTTGATCCTGCTCACGTCCGGAACCACCGGAACACCTAAGGGCGCCAAGCATTCCGGCGGCAGCGGAGGTATCAAGACGCTCAAGGGGGTGCTGGACCGGACGCCGTGGCGGGCCGAGGAGCCGATCGTGATCGTGGCGCCGATGTTCCACGCCTGGGGGTTCTCCCAGTTGGTGCTGGCCTCTTCGCTGGCGTGCACGGTCGTCACCCGGCGCAAGTTCGATCCGGAGGCGACGCTAGCGCTGGTCGACCGCCACCAGGCCACCGGGCTGGCGGTGGTGCCGGTGATGTTCGACCGCATCATGGAGCTGCCCGACGAGGTCCGAAATCGCTACAGCTGCAAGTCTTTACGTTTCGCCGCGGCATCGGGTTCCCGGATGCGCCCCGATGTCGTCACCTCCTTCATGGACCAGTTTGGCGACGTGATCTACAACAATTACAACGCAACCGAGGCGGGCATGATCGCGACCGCCACTCCGGCGGACCTGCGCGCGGCACCCGACACCGCGGGCACGCCGGCAGACGGGACCCAGATAAAGATCCTGGACTCCGATTTCAAGGAAGTGCCCACCGGTGAGGTCGGCACCATCTACGTGCACAACGGCAGTCAGTTCGATGGCTACACGTCCGGGAAGACCAAGGACTTCCATGCCGGCTACATGTCCTCGGGCGACGTGGGATACCTCGATGCGAACGGCCGCCTGTTCGTGGTGGGCCGCGACGACGAGATGATCGTCTCCGGCGGGGAGAACATCTACCCGATCGAGGTGGAAAAGACGCTGGCGGCCCACCCGGAGGTGGCCGAGGCGTCCGTGATCGGGGTGGACGACGAGCAGTACGGCCAGCGGTTGTCGGCGTTCGTGGTGCTGGAGCCGGGTTCTTCGGCAACGGTCGAAACGCTCAAGCAGCACGTCCGGGACAACCTGGCCAACTACAAAGTGCCACGCGAGATCACGCTGCTCGACGAGCTCCCCCGCGGCAGCACCGGCAAAATCCTGCGCAACGAGCTCAAGGCCCGGGTGAGCGGCTCATGAAGGTGCTCGAGCACCTGCGCCGCCCCCGGCCGCTGACCCGGGCAACGCTGGAACTCGTCAACGCCGCCAACGGGTTACGCCCGATCACCCGCAACCCCTACGCGTCACCGACGGTGTTCTCGTTCGGCTGGCCCACCTCCGAGGTACCGGGCCTGTACGCGTCGGTGTCCGCATTGGATGCCGTGCGCCGCGGCCGGCGGGGTGACTTCGCCGGGCCGAAAGGCAAACTGGCGCTGGCTCTGACGGCGGCGTCCTGGGCGATCCTGGCCGTCATCCGGTACCGCGGGATCACGACCCCCGGTCCGATTCTGGAAGCCGGGCTGACCGAGCAACTCGGCCCCGACTACGCCGACCAACTCAAGGCCCTGCCCACCGAGCCGACCCGTCGGGGTCGGCGCAATCTGCCGATGCGGACCACGGTGGCGCGGCGCCGCTTCGTCGACAAGCAGAACATCGTCTCTTACGGTCCGCACGGACGCGCCAACCTGGCCGACATCTGGCGCCGCAAGGACCTGCCGCTGGACGGGAAAGCGCCTGTCCTGCTGCAGATTCCAGGCGGTGCCTGGATGATCGGGTGGCGCCGCCCGCAGGCGTATCCATTGATGAGTCACCTGGTTTCGCGGGGCTGGGTGTGCGTGTCGATGAACTACCGGGTGTCTCCCTGGCACACCTGGCCCGCCCACATCGTCGACGTCAAGCGCGCGCTGGCATGGGTCAAGGAGAACATCGCCGCTTACGGCGGGGACCCGAATTTCGTTGCGCTCAGCGGCGGTTCGGCCGGCGGACACCTCACGGCGCTGGCGGCCCTGACCCCCAACGACCCCAAGTTCCAGCCCGGCTTCGAAGACGCCGACACATCGGTGATGGCGGCCGTCCCGTTCTATGGCCGCTACGACTGGTATTCCACCGAGGCCCCCGGACGCGCGCAGTTCGTGCAGGTGCTCGAAAGATTAGTGGTCAAGCACAAACTCGACACGCACCGGGAGATCTACGAAGACGCCTCCCCGCTGCGGTACGTGCATGTGGACGCGCCGCCGTTCTTCGTCCTGCACGGCACCGATGACTCCCTCATCCCGGTGGCCGAGGCGCGGGAGTTCGTCGAAGAACTGAGGTCGGTGTCGAAGGCGCCGGTCGCCTACGCCGAATTGCCCAACGCCCAGCATGCCTTCGACATCTTCGGATCTCCGCGGGCGAACAAGGCCGCCGAGGCGGTCGCCCGCTTCCTGTCCTGGGTCTACGTGACCAACTATTCCGGCGACCGCTAGCTACTAGAGTCCGGCAGCGCGTTCCAGCTCGGCCAGCGCCGGCTCGATGGCGTCGGCCATCTCGTCGATGTCGTTGGCCACCTCCGGCGTCGTCACGAATCCGAAGTCCAGGTACTTCTGGTAGGAGAAGCAGGTGATGTTGAGCGCGACGTCCATCACCGGCGGTCCCAGCGGGACCAGCGAGTCAAGCTTGGCCCCGGCCATGTACAGCGGGATGGGCGGGCCGGGCACGTTGGAGACGACGAGGTTGATCGGCGCGAGGTTGTGCGACAGACCGCTGGCGGTGTAGGCGCGCGCGGCCAGCTGCAGCAGCCCGGGCGGCGTGGTCTCGGTCAGGCCCATAATCTGATGCGCCGAAAGCGCTTTCGCCATTTCCTTGGCGTTCTGGGTGCTCTCGTGAATGGCCTTCAGCCGCTCGGCCGGGTCGTCGATGTCGGTGGCCAGTGACGCCGTCATCGAGCTGATCTGGTTGCCGACATCGTCCTTATTCTCTTCGGTGCGGGTGGACACCGGGATCTGGGCGATCAGCGGCTTGTAGGGCAGCTCGTCGCGCTTCTGCAGGTACTCGCGCGCGGCGCCCGCCACCAGCGCGAGCACCACATCGTTGAGCTTGACACCGAAGGCGTCTTTGACCGCCTTGACGCGGCTTAGTTCCACCCGGCAGCCGGTGATACGCCGGTGCGGCGACACCGGCGCATTGAACCGGGTCTTGGGGGCGTCGAAGTAACGCGGCGGCCGGGCGCCCACCCCCAGCGCGGCGATCTGCTGACGCACGGTCTGCTCCAGCAACCGGGCGATGCGGAACGGGGTCATGATGCCGACATTGATCAGCGCACCGAGCGCACGCCGCTCCAGGCCCGGGATGGTGAAGCCGACGAATCCCACCGTTTCCTTTTGCGGCGGGCGCGGTTCGACGGTGACGTCCAGCAGGATCTCACCGAGTCCGGCGCCCGAAACGCCGTCGACGATGGCGTGGTGCATCTTGGTCAGCGTGGCGATGCGGCCGCCTTCGACGCCTTCGATGACCCACAGTTCCCAGAGCGGCCGGGAGCGGTCCAGCTTGTAGGACATCAACCTGCCGACGAGTTCCTCGAGTTCGCGCCGGCCGCCGGGAGCCGGCACCCCGATGCGCCTGACGTGGAAGTCAATGTCGAGTTCCTCGTCCTCGACAAACCACGGCCGGTCCAGCCCAAGTGGCGCACCGGTCACCCGCCAGCGCAGCTGCGGTATTTCTGGCAGCCGCTCGATGAGCAGTTCGCGCAGGCGCTGAAAGCTGTAGTCGGGTGCCTTCTTGGGGTCGCAGATCGCCAGAGCACCGACATGCATATGCCAGCCGGCGGTTTCGGCAGACCAGAACGCCGCGTCAACACTCGAGAGCCGTTTCATCCCACGACCGTAGCCCGCAGCCACCCAACGAAGCCAACATTTCTTTCTCACAGCGCGCGTCAGTCTTTCTCACAGCGCGCATCAGTCAGGCCGAGCAGACGGAACCTCGCACGGAAACAACCGGTTTTGTGCGATTTTGCGCCTGCTCGGCGAACTCGCGTGTCTAGGCGTCTTCGAGCAGGTCGGGGGTCACCGCGGATTCGGTGTCCGGAATCCCGTCCACTTTCGCCTTACGGTCGGCCATCGACAGCAAGCGCCGAATACGGCCTGCTACAGCATCTTTCGTCATCGGCGGGTCGGCGAGCCGACCCAACTCCTCCAGCGACGCCTGCCGGTGTTCGACACGCAGCTGGCCCGCGGTGGCCAGGTGGTCGGGCACCGTGTCGCCGAGTATCTCCAGCGCGCGTTCCACCCTGGCGGCCGCGGCCACGGCGGCGCGCGCCGAGCGGCGCAGGTTGGCGTCGTCGAAATTGGCCAGCCGGTTGGCCGTGGCGCGAACCTCGCGACGCAGCCGGCGCTCCTCCCAGATCAGCCGGGTGTCCTGGGCGCCCATCCGGGTGAGCAGGGCGCCGATCGCCTCGCCGTCGCGCACCACCACCCGGTCGGCGCCGCGAACCTCGCGGGCTTTGGCGCTGACCCCGAGCCGCCGCGCCGCACCCACGAGCGCCAGCGCCGCCTCCGGCCCCGGACAACTCACCTCCAGGGCCGAGGAGCGGCCCGGTTCGGTCAACGACCCGTGCGCCAGGAAGGCTCCCCGCCAGGCCGCCTCGGCATCTCCGATGCTGCCGCCGACGACCTGTGCCGGCAGGCCGCGGACCGGACGTCCACGCATGTCGAGCAGGCCGGTCTGGCGGGCCAGTGCTTCGCCGTCGTTGGCCACCCGCAACACGTACCGGGTGCTCTTGCGGATTCCGCTGGCCGACAACACATGCACCACCGCGTTGTAGCCGTACAGGTCGAAGATGTCTTTGCGCAGCCGCCGCGCGATGCTGCCCAGGTCCACCTCGGCCTCGACGACGACCCGGCCGGCCACGATGTGCAGCCCTCCGGCGAACCTCAGCAGGGACGTGACCTCCGCGCGCCGCGCGCTGACCGACTTGACCACCAGGCGGCTCAGCTCGTCCTTGACTTCGGTCGTCATCGCCACGCGTCGTCACCCCTCGGTCGTGCACCGTCGCTCGGTATCTCTTCGGTGGCCTTCACCGCGGGCGCCGCCGGATCCTTTTCTCGCACACGCACCCCGTCCAGGACTGCCGCCAGCTTGCCCGGGTCATGTAAAGGTGTACCAGGTCGGGCCACGTCGGCGAAGTGGACCTCGGCCTGCAGCAGTGTCGCGGTGCGTCGCAGTTGGTCACGCTCGCGGTCGCTGGGCACTCGTTCGGCGTCGATGATGATGTCGTCCACGGTGAATCCCGGTGCATGCTGGGCTAGCACGTGCAGATGCCGTTCCACCGAAAAGCCTGCGGTCTCCCCCGGCTCCGCGACAAGATTCAGCACCAGCGCCTTGCGGGCTTCGGTGGCCTGCAGCGCCTGGTGCAGCCCGGGCACCATCACGTGCGGGATCACGCTGGTGAACCAGGAGCCCGGTCCCAGCACCACCAACTCGGCCGACATGATGGCGTCGACGGCCTGCCGGGTAGCCGGGGGGTCGGCCGGCAGCAACCGCACCCGACGCACCTTGCCGGGTGTCGACGCTATGGCGACCTGGCCCCGGAGCACCCGGAACATGCGTGGGTCGGACTCCAGCCCGGACACGTCGGCCTCGATCTGCAGGGCGATCGGGCACATCGGCAGCACCCGTCCTTTGACGCCGAGGATGCGCCCGATCTCGTCGAGGGCCGCGACCGGGTCGGCGAGCAGCTCGGACATTCCGGCCAACAGCAGGTTCCCGATCGGATGCCCGGCCAGCGCGCCGCTCCCGCCGAACCGATGTTGCAGGATGGTCGCCCACAACCGGCCGTGCGGACTGTCAGATGCCAACGCGGCCAACGCCATTCGCAAGTCGCCCGGTGGTACCACGTCCAGCTCGCTGCGCAGCCGGCCCGAGGAGCCGCCGTCGTCGGCGACGGTCACGATGGCGGTGACGTGCGGTGTCAGCCGGCGCGCCGCCGACAGCGTCGCGTACAGGCCGTGGCCGCCGCCGAGCGCGACGATGTTGTCTGTCATTCGCGGCCTAGATCCCGATGCAGCGCCCGCACCGTCAACTGCGGATCGGATCTCAACAGGACCATCAGCGCCTCGGCGATCGCCACACTGCGATGCTTGCCTCCGGTGCAGCCGATGGCGACCGTCATGTAGCGCTTCCCCTCCCGTCGGTAGCCGTCGACCACGAGTGACAGCAACCGATGGTAAGTCTCCAGGAACTCGGCCGCGCCCGGTTGGCTCAGAACGTAGTCGCGTACCGGTTCGTGCTGACCGGTCAGCGGGCGCAGTTCGTCCACCCAGTGCGGGTTGGGCAGGAACCGGACGTCCATCACCATGTCGGCATCCATCGGCAGGCCGTACTTGAAGCCGAAGGACTCTACCGTGACGCTGGTGGTGGCGCCCCCGTTGCCGCCGAAGGCCCGCTCGATGCTTTCCCGCAGTCCGCGCACCGACAGTGTCGACGTGTCGATGATCAGGTCCGCGGTGGCTCGAACCGGGGCCAGCATCCGGCGCTCGGCGGCGATGCCTTCGGCCAGCGTCTGCTGGCCCTGCAGCGGATGACTGCGCCGGTTGTTCTCGTAGCGGCGCACCAGCATGTCGTCGGATGCCTCCATGAAGACCACCCGGGGCGTGATGTTGCGGGTGGCCAGTTCATTGCGCACCTCGTCCAGATCCCCGGTGAATCCGCGGGACCGCACGTCCATGACGACCGCCAACTGGGTGATCCGGGACCCGGCGGCCAACCCGAAATCCACCATGCGGGTGATCAACTGGGGCGGCAGATTGTCGGCCACGTACCAGCCGAGGTCCTCGAGCACCTTGGCCGCCGTGCCTCGTCCGGCACCCGACAACCCGGTCACCAGAACGACATCGATGCCGGCGGAGGTGTCGCTGTTCGTCATTCCGAAGCTCCCGTCGCGTCAGGCCGTAATGCTTCGAGTACGGCGGTCGCGGTGGCGACGCCGATACCCGGAACGGCGGTGATCTGGTCGACGGTGGCCTCCTTGAGGCGGGCTATCGATCCGAAGTGGGTCACCAGTGCCTTCCGCCGGTGCTCGCCCAATCCAGGCACGGAGTCCAGCGCCGACGCCGTCATTCGCTTGGATCGCTTGCTGCGATGGTAGGCGATGGCAAAACGGTGCGCCTCGTCGCGCACCCGCTGCAACAGATACAGACCCTCGCTGTTGCGGGGCATGATGACGGGGTCGGGCTCCGCGGGCACCCAGATCTCTTCCAGCCGCTTGGCCAGACCGATCACCGCGACGTCGGTGATGCCCAGTTCGTCCAGCACGGCGCTGGCCGCGTTGACCTGCGGTGCGCCGCCGTCCACCACGTAGAGGTTGGGCGGGTAGGCGAACCGGCGCGACTTGCCTTCCGCGGTAAGCACATTGGGGTCGCTCTGGTCACTGAGGTGTCGCAGGAACCGGCGCCGCGTCACCTCGGCGATGGACGCCACGTCGTCAGAGCGTCCCTGTCCCGCGGCCTCGCGGATGCCGAAGTGCCGGTAGTCGGATTTGCGCGGCAGGCCATCCTCGAAGACCACCAGCGAGCCGACGACGTCGGTGCCCTGCACGTGGCTGATGTCGACGCATTCGATGCGCAGTGGGGCGTCGGCCAGACCGAGAGCATCCTGAATGTTCTGCAGCGCGGCCGATCTGGCGTTGAAGTCGCCGGCGCGCTTCAACTTGTGTTGCTGCAGCGCCTCTTTCGCATTTCGTTCCACCGTTTCGGCGAGCGCCCGCTTGTCACCGCGCCGCGGCACCCGCAGGGTGACCTTCGCGCCGCGCAGCCCGGACAGCCAACTTGCCAGTTCGTCGTGGTTGGACGGCAGGCATGGCACCAGCACCTCGCGCGGCACCGGGTTGACGGACTCGTCGGCGGCACCACCGAGCTCGGCCTGCTCTCCGTAAAATTGCGTCAGAAACTGCTCCACCAACTGCTCGGCACCGGAATCTCCCGGGTCACCGGACTTTTCGACGATCCAGCCGCGCTGGCCGCGCACCCGTCCGCCACGGACGTGGAAAACCTGCACGGCGGCTTCGAGGTCGTCGTCGGCGAACGCGACCACGTCGGCGTCGGTGCCGTCGCCGAACACCACCGCCTGCTTCTCCATCGCCCGCCGCAGCGCGCCCAGGTCGTCGCGCAGCCGGGCTGCCCGCTCGAAGTCCAGCTCGCCCGACGCCGCGTGCATCTGTTGTTCCAGCTCGCGCGCGAAGCGCTCGGTCTTGCCGGACAGGAAGTCGCAGAAGTCCAGGACGATCTGGCGGTGTTGTTCGGCGCTGACCCGCCCGACGCACGGCGCCGAGCATTTGTCGATGTAGCCGAGCAGGCATGGACGGTCGATCTGGTTGTGCCGCTTGAAGACTCCGTTGGAGCAGGTGCGGGCCGGGAAGACCCGGGTGAGCAGGTCCAGCGTCTCGCGGATCGCCCACGCATGGGAATACGGCCCGAAATACCGCACTCCCTTACGTCGCGGTCCGCGGTAGACCATCAACCGCGGGTACTCCTCGTTCAGGGTGACGGCCAGCACCGGGTAGGACTTGTCGTCGCGATAGCGGACGTTGAAGCGCGGGTCGAACTCCTTGATCCAGTTGTATTCCAGCTGGAGGGCCTCGACCTCGGTGTTGACCACCGTCCACTCGACCTTTGCCGCCGTGGTCACCATCTGGCGGGTTCGTGGGTGCAATCCGGCGACGTCGGCGAAGTAAGACGTCAGCCGGCTGCGCAGGCTCTTGGCCTTGCCGACGTAGATGACGCGGCCATGGGTGTCCCGGAACCGGTAGACGCCCGGCTCGACCGGGATGGACCCGGGCGCAGGACGGTAGGTAGCGGGATCTGGCACGTGTCCAGGCTAATGGTCGGCGGAAGCCGACTTCGAGAGACCGTAGCTCTGTTGCGCAGGCAGTACGGCAGCCGGAGGGATTTTAAGACTTGCTCGAACTCCCATGAAACACAAACGGAGTGCTGGTCTTTCTTTATATCTTGGATGGGCCAGGGGGCATGCGCGTAGCACTGCGTGGGGGGTCAAATGTCGTTTCTTACAGTCGTGCCGGACATCGTGACGGGCGCGGCGGCCGATGTCGCCGGCATCGAATCGGCGATTCGCAGCGCCAATCGGGCAGCCGCCGCTTCCACCACTGAGGTGGTGGCCGCGGCCGGCGACGAGGTGTCCAGGGCGATTGCCGATCTGTTCTCCGGTCATGCCCTGGATTACCAGGCGCTCAGCGCCCGGGCAACGACATTCCAGAGCGAGCTGGCGCGGGCGCTGAATGCGGCGGCGGGCCAGTACGCGGCCGCTGAGGCGGCCGCCGCCAGTGATATGTCGGCGCAGAGCATCGAGCAGGGCCTGCTTGACATCATCAATCTGCCCACCAACGTGCTGGTGGGGCGGCCACTGATCGGGGACGGCGCCGGCGGCACGACCAACGCACAGGGGGTTGGAACGCCCGGCGGAGGCGGTGGCCTGCTGTTCGGAAACGGCGGCCGCGGCGGTGACAGCATCGCTGTCGGAGTCGTCGGCGGCGCCGGCGGTCCGGCGGGGTTGCTGGGTACGGGCGGCACCGGCGGCATGGGCGGCTTCGGCGCCGCGGGCGGGACCGGCGGCACCGGGGGCTGGCTCTACGGCAACGGCGGAATGGGCGGCATCGGCGGTCCTTTCAGCGTCGGCGGCGCCGGCGGCAGCGCGCTGTTGTTCGGCGGCGGCGGAACGGGCGGCCTGGGCGGGGCACTCGGCGGCGCCGGCGGTGTCGGTGGTCGCGGCGGATGGCTGATCGGAGATGGCGGCGCGGGCGGCACCGGAGGAGTGTCCGGCGGACCCGGCGGGGTGGCGGGCGGTCCCGGTGGCGCGGGTGGTGCCGCGACCGTGGGCGCACCGGGAGCCACCGGCGCTACCGGCGGCGCTCCCGCCGTTCCGGTGCTGGTGGACCAGCAGCTGCACCGGCCGTACGTCAACGTGTCCATCGGTGGCGGTCCGATGTCGCAGGTGGTTCTCGACACCGGGTCGGTGGGGCTGATCGTCCCGCCGCAGGCTGTGAACTTCGCGTCTCTGGGCCCGGTCACTCACGCGGGGTACAGCATCACCTACGGCGATATCGCCAATCAAATCACCGAGACGTATGACACTTACGCGACGACAGTGAATTTCGGAAACGGGATCATCACCGCGCCCACCAATATCGGGGTGATCACGTCGGTAGCGCAGACAGTCAATGGTGTGACCACCATTCTCCCGACGTCAGCTGGGGTGCCAGTGCTCGGCATCGGTGCAAACCAGTTGGGCGGGTCACCCATTGCCGGTCCGGTACAGGCACTTCCGGGCACCTTGAACCAGGGCATCCTGATCAACGAGCCCGCGGGATCCGTTCAGTTCGGCGCTAACCCGGGCACCGCCTTCGCCGTCTCGAATGGCGCTCCGGTCACCAACCTGCTGGTGAGCGTCAACGGAGGCGCCCCGCTACCGGTCTTCAGCGCGTACGTCGATACCGGTGGTCTGTCGGGTCTCCTGCCCTTCTACCTGGGGACCGGAGCTGTCAACGGGTTGGTACCGGCCGGCACCCACCTGACGGTCTACAACGACGGCGGCGTGCTGTTGTATCAGCAGACCGTCGGCGCGGGGTCCGACGCGCCGCGCGTCGGGTTTTTGAGTATGAATACCGGCAACACTCCCTTTGAACTGATGCCGATCTATTTCTCCTACAGCACACCGGCGGGAACGATTTTCTACAATCGCTAGATGGCGCGACTGTTCAACTGCGCCTTGCGTTTTGCCGCCCACTCGGCCATCGGGAAATCTGGCGAGGAATTGCACGCCGCGATCACCAGCACGACCTTGGGCACGGCGGCCACACCGTAGCTGCAGGTCCAGTCCGGGCGCCCCATACTCCAGGTCATCACGTCGTCCTGCGGCGCGCCGAACTCGGTGACCCGCATGGGTTCGAAGTCACCGCGCGGGCTCTGCCCGACCGCGTCGCCCCGGCAGTCGGAGACCTCGCTGAATGCCCGCCAGGCCACTCCGTAGGGGTTCAGTTCGTAGTCGTACACGCTGATCGACTCGGCATACATCGCCGGGGCGCCGAACGGGTAGGCCGACTCGGCGTAGTCCGCGGCATCCGACGGCCGCAGCGGTGATCCCCGGAAGAGCAAGGCCGCCGCGCATTCTTTCGGCCGGACACTGGTGAAATGGTTGTCGCTTACGGGGGCCGCACTGGCTGGCCCCCAAGGCGTTTCATCCCCGTTGCGGAGCAGCAGGTCGCGAGCCGACGCCGCGCGGGCTGACTGGCCTGACGCTCGCATGGCGTGCCCGTCGACCGAATGCGTGCAGCCGACCAGCATCAAGGCCGCGAGACCGGGCACGACCAGAGCCCGGCGTTGCCGGCGGCGTGCCATCAGCGAGCGTGCAGGTCCGGCCGGTAGCGGGCCAGCTGCTCGCGAACGGCATCCATCGCATGCACGGCGCGCTCCTTGTCCACCGCCTGGATCGCCATGACGGGGATGTACTCGTCGTCGGGCAGATCGACACGGGCCCACCGGCTGCCTACCGGAAAGGACACACCGACCACGTCGGCCCACGGTATGAGCTTGTCGCTGAACACATTACGCACCGAGAGCCCGGACGCGCCGACGCGCAACCGGGGCCGGGTGAATAGCAGTGCCAGGCCGGCCAGGACCACGCCCAGCACACCCATCGCCACCTGGTCGGCCGTCTGGAAGACCACGCCGGTGGAGCCGATCTTGAGCACCAGGCCGATCGCGATGTGAGCCACCACGAGCAGAACCGCCGCCGCGTAGGCGAACATCGGGGTCAGGTGGGCACGGCAGACCAGATCCCATTCGCCGGAGTCGGATTTGGTCACGATTGAGCGCGCAGGTCGCGCAGGGTCAGCGCGGTGGTCAGGGCCGCCGCGGCCGCCTGGGCGCCCTTGTCTTCAGCAGACGACGGCAGGCCGGCCCGATCCAGCGCCTGGGCCTCGGTATTGGTGGTCAGCACCCCGTTGGCGACCGGTGTCGAGGCGTCGAGCGAAACCCGCGTCAGGCCCTGGGTCACGGCGTCGCAGACGTAGTCGAAATGCGGTGTCTCACCACGGATCACCACCCCGAGCGCGACGACGGCGTCGTGATTGCGGGCCAATTCCTGTGCGACGACCGGAATCTCGATCGCACCGAGCACCCGCACCACCGTCGGATTGTCGATGCCGGAGTCGGTTGCCACCTTGCGGGCACCGGCCAACAGGGCGTCGCAGATCTTGTCGTGCCAGGTGCTGGCGACGATTGCCAACTTGGTACCCGACGCGTCGAGTACCGGCATGTCCGGCACGCCGGCGCCACCGCTCACAGAGCACCGCCGAATTCGCCTGGCAGATGCACGGATTCGTGAAAATCGTCCAGGCCGGCCAGGTCGTGGCCCATCTTGTCGCGTTTGGTCATCAGGTAGCGGATGTTCTCCGCGTTGGCGCGCACCGGCAACGGCACCCTCTCGATGATGTGCAATCCATAACCGTCCAGGCCGACACGTTTGGCCGGGTTGTTGGTCAGCAGCCGCATCGAGCGCACACCGAGGTCGACGAGTATCTGCGCACCGATGCCGTAATCCCTTGCGTCAGCGGGCAATCCGAGCTTGAGGTTGGCATCCACGGTGTCCTCGCCGGCGTCCTGCAGCTGATAGGCCTGCAGCTTGTGCATCAGGCCGATGCCGCGGCCTTCGTGCCCGCGCATATAGAGCACCACCCCGCGTCCCTCGCGGGCCACCATCGCCATCGCGGCGTCCAACTGAGGACCGCAGTCGCAGCGCCGCGACCCGAACACATCGCCGGTCAGGCACTCCGAGTGCACACGCACCAGCACGTCATCGCCCTCACCGGTCGGCCCGACGATGTCACCGCGGACCAGCGCGACGTGTTCGACGTCCTCGTAGATGCTGGAGTATCCGATCGCGCGGAACTCGCCGTGACGGGTCGGGATCCGGGCCTCGGCGATGCGCTCGATGTGCTTCTCGTGCTTGCGTCGCCATTCGATCAGGTCGGCGATGGTGATCATCGCGAGTCCGTGCTCGTCGGCGAACACCCGCAACTCGTCGGTCTGGGCCATCGCGCCTTCGTCTTTTTGGCTGACGATCTCGCAGATCGCGCCCGCCGGCTGCAGCCCGGCCATCCGGGCCAGGTCGACCGCGGCCTCGGTGTGGCCCGGGCGGCGCAACACCCCACCGTCCTTGGCGCGCAACGGAACGACGTGCCCGGGCCGGGTGAAATCTGCGGCGATGCTCGCCGGATCGGCCAGC
Organism: Mycobacterium paragordonae; assembly: GCF_003614435.1. Classification (NCBI taxonomy): domain Bacteria; kingdom Bacillati; phylum Actinomycetota; class Actinomycetes; order Mycobacteriales; family Mycobacteriaceae; genus Mycobacterium; species Mycobacterium paragordonae. Next base: position 2,697,401 of record NZ_CP025546.1, on the reverse strand, counting down.
AGTCGCATCGTGGTCGCCCGGTCCGATGCCGAAATGCCGGTTCCGACACCGATTCTCGCGTCGACGGTGACGGTGTAGGCGGTTCCGTGCTTGTCCTGGTTCACCGCGTACATCGGCAGCAGGCCCAGCCGGTCGCAGATCTCGCCGTCCAATGGCACACACAGATATCCCGACGTGTAGCGCACCATGAAGGCGACCAGCTCGGGGGTGGCCTTCTCGGCCGCGAAGATCAGATCGCCTTCGTTCTCGCGTTCCTCGTCATCGATGACGACGACGGCCTTGCCCGCCGCAATGTCGGCAACCGCCCGTTCGACGGAGTCCAACCTCGTCATCTTGTTTCCTCACCTGGCTGCTGTTGCTCTCAAGTATGAACCACCGCAGGCCCGTAGTTATTGCCCGTGCTCGTTGAGCGGGACCCGCACCTGTCAGCTCCCGGCTTGCAGGAGCCGTTCCACGTACTTCGCGATCACATCCACCTCGAGGTTCACCTGGGTGCCGACGGGCGCAGAACCGAGCGTGGTCAGCTCGCGGGTGGTCGGGATCAACGAGACCTCGAACCAGTCCCGGGGTTCGGCGCCCAGACCGGAGATGGTCAGCGAAATGCCGTCGACCGTGATCGACCCCTTCTCCACCACGTAACGCGCCACCGCGGCGGGCATCTCGACCCGCACCACTTCCCAGTGCTCGGAGGGGGTGCGGGCGACGATCTCCCCCGTGCCGTCGACATGGCCCTGCACGATGTGCCCACCCAGCCGGCTGTTGATCGCCGCCGCACGCTCCAGGTTCACCCGGCTGCCCGGGCGCAGCTCGCCCAGGTTCGACCGGTTGAGTGTCTCGGCCATGACGTCCGCGCTGAACTGGCCGTCCGGCAATACCTCCACGACCGTCAGGCAGACCCCGTTGACGGCGATCGAGTCCCCGTGGCCGGCATCGGAGGTAACCGTGGGACCGCGGATGATCAGTCGCGAGGCGTCGGCCAGGGCGTCGCGGCCGGTCACCTCTCCGAGTTCCTCGACAATTCCGGTGAACATCGCACCAGGTTAATGAGTGTCCTGACGCCCCTGCACCCGCCTGGTTCCCCGGCCGGGTCAGGGGCACCCTCTACGATGCAGGGTATGCAAAAATCCCGCCGCCTTCTGGCTGTCCTGGCTGCGCTGGTCGTCGCGATCACGTTCGCCGCAGGGTGCTCGATCAAAAAGAAAGACAGCGGCGGACCACTTCCGGACGCCAAAGCCACCCAGACGCTGGTCACCCAGGCCACCGAAGCCAGCAAGGCCGTCAAGAGCGCGCACATTGTCCTGACGGTGAACGGCAAGATTCCCGGCCTGTCCATCAAGACACTGACCGGTGACCTCAACACCGAGCCCACGGCCGCCAAGGGCAACGTCAAGCTGACGTTCGCCGGCTCCGACATCGACGCGGACTTCGTGGTGATCGACGGAATCCTCTACGCCACGCTCACCCCGAACAAGTGGAGCGACTTCGGCAAGGCCTCGGACGTCTACGACCCCTCGCAGATCCTGAGCCAGGACAAAGGCGTGGCCAACATCCTGGCGAACTTCAGCGAGGCGAAGGCCGATGGGCGCGAGAACATCAACGGCCAGAACACCGTCAGGATCACCGGGAAGACGACACCCCAGGCCGTGAACGCGATCGCACCGCCGTTCAGCGCGTCGGACCCGGTGCCGACGACCATCTGGGTTCAGGACGGCGGTGATCACCAGCTGGTGCAGGCGAAGCTGGAGCGCGGTACCGGGAACTCGGTGCAGATGACCCTGTCCAACTGGGGCCAGCAGGTCCAGGTCACCAAGCCCCCGCTGAGCTGATGACCATGCGGGGAGGACGACGGATCGCAATCAGTGCGGGCAGCCTGGCGGTGCTGCTCGGTGCCCTCGACACCTATGTCGTGGTCACGATCATGCGCGACATCATGAACAGCGTCGGCATCCCGGTGAACCAGCTGCAGCGGATCACCTGGATCGTGACGATGTACCTGCTCGGCTACATCGCCGCGATGCCGCTGCTGGGCCGCGCCTCCGACCGGTTCGGTCGCAAGTTCGTGCTGCAGGCCAGCCTGCTCATGTTCATCGTCGGCTCCGTGGTGACCGCGTTGTCGGTGCAGATCGGCAACTGGACGATCGAGGCCGGCGACTACATCCTGCTGTCCCCCGACCCGAACCGGGCATTCCACGTGCTGATCGTGGGCCGCACCATCCAGGGCATCGCCAGCGGCGCCCTGTTGCCGGTGACGTTGGCGCTGGGTGCCGACCTGTGGTCGGAGCGCAACCGCGCCGGCGTCCTCGGCGGCATCGGCGCCGCACAGGAACTGGGCAGCGTGCTGGGCCCGCTGTACGGCATCTTCATCGTCTTTTTGTTCCACGACTGGCGCCACGTGTTCTGGATCAACGTCCCGTTGACCCTCATCGCCATGGTGATGATTCATTTCAGCCTGCCCTCGCACGATCGCAGCGAATCGCCGGAGAAGATCGACATCACCGGCGGTCTGCTGCTCGCACTGGCGTTGGGTCTGGCGGTGATCGGCCTGTACAACCCGAACCCGGACGGCAAGCAGGTGTTGCCGAGTTACGGGTTGCCGCTGGTCATCGGTGCGGTGCTCGCCGCGGTGGCATTCTTCGCCTGGGAGCGTTTCGCCCGCACCCGGCTCATCGAACCGGCGGGTGTGCACTTCCGTCCGTTCCTGTCCGCGCTGGGCACCTCGGTCTGCGCCGGGGCCGCCTTGATGGTGACGCTGGTGAACGTGGAGCTGTTCGGCCAGGGCGTGCTGCAGATGGACCAGAATCAGGCGGCGGGTCTGCTGCTGTGGTTCCTGATCGCACTGCCGATCGGCGCGGTCCTCGGTGGGTGGATCGCCACCAGGGCGGGTGACCGGGTCGTGGCCTTTGCCGGGATGCTGATCGCGGGCGCCGGCTACTGGCTGATTTCGCACTGGCGCGGCGACCTGATGCAGCGCAAGCACGACATTCTCGGGCTGATGCTGCCGGCGGTGCACACCGACCTGCTGGTCGCGGGCCTGGGCCTCGGTCTGGTGATCGGGCCGCTGTCGTCGGCGGCGCTGCGGGTGGTGCCCTCGGCCCAGCACGGCATCGCCTCGGCGGCAGTGGTGGTCGCGCGGATGACCGGCATGTTGATCGGCGTAGCGGCATTGAGCGCGTGGGGGCTGTACCGGTTCAACCAGAACCTGTCTCACCTCTCGGCGACCATTCCCCCGGACGCCAGCGTTCTGGAGCGCGTCAGCATTCAGGGGAAGCAGTATCTGCAGGCGTTCGCCGATATGTACGGCGACATCTTCGAGGTCACCGTGGTGATCTGCGTGGTGGGTGCGCTGCTCGGGCTGCTGATCGGCGGCCGCCACGAGCACGCCGACGAGCAGGAAGTCCCGGCGCAACCGGCCCAGGAGCCGCAAGCACCTCAGCCGGTTCGGGAACCCGCTAGCGAGCCACCAGGCTGAGCAGCAGGTCCGGTCCGACCTGCTCGACGCTGTCGAACTGCCAGCGCAACGCGTGCGCCATGCTGGACACGCCGACGTCGTCGACGGCGGTCACCGGACCACCCAGCAGGATCGGCGCGACGTAGGCCAGGATCCGGTTGATCGCCCCGGCCCGCAGGAACGCCCCGGCCAGCGTGGGGCCGCCTTCCAGCAGGACGTCGGTGCGGTCCGCGAGCGCCCGGAGCACCTCGACGGGTTCGTGGGTGCGAATCACCATGGTGCGCGAATCGTCGTTCAGCACGTTGGCTTCCGGCGGGATTTCGCGTCTGCCGACCACCACCCGCAGCGGCTGCTGCGGCGACAACGAGCCGTCCGGCCGCCGGGCGGTCAGAGTGGGGTTGTCGGCGAGGACGGTGCCGGTGCCGACCACGATCGCGTCCGCGATCGCCCGGCGACGGTGCAGGTCTGCGCGGGCGGCCTCGCTGGATATCCACTGGCTCGACCCGTCGGCCGCGGCGCTGCGACCGTCGATGCTGGTCGCGTACTTCCACGTCACGTGCGGATAGCCGGTGCGCTGCTTGTGCAGCCACTCCCGCAGCGGACCGGCCGCCACCTGGTCGGCCATGATGCCCGACCGCACCTGCACACCCGCCGCATTCAGCCGGCCGGCCCCGCCGCCGGCGATGCCGTTGGGGTCGTTGAGGGCGTAGATCACCGTCCCCACCCGGGCCTCGATGAGCGCATTGACGCACGGCGGCGTCTTGCCGTAGTGGTTGCACGGCTCCATGGTGATCACCGCGATCCCGCCGGCGGCCAGACCGCCGGCCCGGCGCAACGCGATGACCTCGGCGTGGTCGCCACCGGCGGGCTGGGTGGCGCCGACGCCCACAACCCGGCCTTCCTGATCCACGATCACCGCGCCTACCGGCGGGTTCGGGTAGGTGGTGCCCTTGACCTGGTAGGAGTGTTCGATGGCCAGCTTCATGGCCTCTTCGATGCTTTTGACCTGCTCCGGAACGTTCGGGCCGGTCATGACCGGTACCCCAGGTGGTGCGACGCCGCGCCGGCCTGGCGGCGCAGCGCCTGGACCGCGGCGGCCGGGTCCTGCGCACCGTAGACCGAGGATCCCGCCACGAAGCAGTCGACACCGGCTTCGGCGGCCTCCTCGATGGTGTCCTCGTTGATGCCGCCGTCGATTTCGACCAGGATCGTCAGCTCCCCCGCGTCGACCAGCTTGCGGACCGTACGCACCTTGCTCAGCACCTCCGGGATGAAGCTCTGACCGCCGAAACCGGGCTCGACGGACATGATGAGCAGTGTGTCGAACTGGGGCAGGATTTCCAGGTACGGCTCGAGCGGGGTACCGGGCTTGACGCTGATTCCGGCTTTTGCTCCGGCGGCCCGGATGTCGCGGGCCACCCCGACGGGGTTGTCGGTGGCTTCGGCGTGGAAGGTGACGTTGTAAGCGCCGGCCTCGGCGTAGGGCGGCGCCCAGCGATCCGGGTTGTCGATCATCAGATGGCAGTCCATCGGGATGCTGGTGGCCGCCAGCAAGCTCTCCACCACGGGCAGACCGATCGTCAGGTTCGGCACGAAGTGGCCGTCCATCACGTCGACGTGCAACCAGTCGGCGCCGTGCACCGCGGCAGCTTCGTCGGCAAGCCGAGCGAAGTCAGCCGCCAGGATCGACGGCGCTATCAGCGGACCCCCCGTACCAGGCATGTGCGACAGACTACTAATCCTCCGGCAACCGGCGCAGGGCAGCCGCGAACATGGCGTCGGTGCCGTGCCGGTGCGGCCACAACTGCACGTAGGGGCCTTCTCCCAACCCGACGTCCAGTCCGTCCACCGGTTCGAACAGCGGCCGGGTGTCCAATGCCGCGACCGGGTGGCGGCGCAGCGCGTCGGCGACCACTCCTACTGTCTCGGCGAGGTGCGACGAGCAGGTCGCGTACAGCACCACCCCACCCGGCCGGGTGAGCGAGATCGCGGCACCCAGCAGTTCGCGTTGCAGCCTGGCCAGGGCGGGCACGTCGGACGGCTGCCGGCGCCAGCGTGCCTCCGGCCTGCGGCGCAGCGCACCCAGCCCCGTGCAGGGCACATCGACCAGAACGCGGTCGAAGCCCGGCGTCAGCCCGGAGTCCCGCCCGTCCACCCGCAGTACCTCGACCGGCAGCCCGCGGGTGTTCTCCACGACCAGGTCTGCCCGATGCTCGGCGGGCTCCACGGCGGTCACGGTGGCTCCCACTTGCGCGCCGAGGGCGGCCAGCAGTGCGGTCTTGCCGCCCGGCCCGGCACACAGGTCCAGCCAACGCCCGGTGTCGCCGTCGACCGGAGCCAGGGTCAGCGCCCTGGCCACCAACTGGCTGCCCTCGTCCTGCACCAGCGCCTGCCCTTGGCGCACCGGTTCCAGCTGCCCCGGGTCGCCTCCTGGTAGGTACACCGCGTAGGGCGAGTACCGCCCGACGGTGCCGTGCACGGTCTCGGCGAGCTCGGCGGCGGTCAGCACCCCGGGGCGGGCGGCCAGATGGACCTGGGGACGTTCGTCGTCACTGGCCAGCACCGCGTCCAGTTCGCCGGCCGAGGCCCCGAGCGCGTCGGCGAAGGCCTGGGCGATCCAGCGTGGGTGGGCGTGCACGAAGGCCGAATGGCCGACCGGGTCGTTGCGGGGTGCCAGCTCCTGCACCCAGGACTGCTCGTCCCGGCCCGAGATGGTGCGCAGCACGCCGTTGACGAAACCGGCTCGCGCCGAATCTAATTCGATGCCCGCCTGGTCCACGGTGGTGGAAACCGCGGCATGGGCGTCCACCCGGGTGCGCAACAGCTGATAAGCCCCCAGCCGCAGCAGGTCGAGCAGCACCGGATGGATGGTGTCCGGCGCCCGGCCCGCGGCGGCACCGATGATCACGTCCAGCAGGCCGGCGCTGCGGCATGTCCCGTAAGTGAGCTCGGTGGCGAAAGCGGCGTCGCGGCCGGTGATTTCGCGTTCGCGCAGCAGCGCGGGCAACACCAGGTTGGCGTAGGCATTGCGCTCGCTGACCGCGCGCAGTGCGTCGAACGCGGCCCGGCGCGCGGGGTCCAGGGGCTTGCGGCGCGGTCGGTATTGAGGCTTCTGGGGTTTGCGATCGGGTCGCTTTCGGTAGGGCCGGTCCTGGCTCATGATGCCCGGATCTCCGGGTCGAGCCGAGCACCCCGCGCCCAGTCGGCGGCGTTCATCGGCTTCTTCCCGGGCGGCTGTATCTGGCCCAGCCGGACCGGTTGCGACGCGGTGCCTACCCACACGCTCTTGCGGTCGACCTGAATCGCGCCGGGCTGCAACGACTCGGGCGCGTCCGAATCCAATTGCACCGGGCCAACTTTCACGCGTATGTCGCCGATGAGGGTCCAGGCGCCCGGGTTCGGCGTGACGGCGCGGATCCGCCGCTCGACCACCTGTGCAGGCAGGTCCCAGCGCACCCGGGCCTGCTCAACGGTGATCTTGGGCGCCAGACTGACCCCGTCGGTGGGTTGCGGGCGCGGGGTCAACGCCTGATCGGCGATCCCGTCCAGGGTGCCCGCCAGCAGCTCCGCGCCCGACACGGCGAGTCGCGCCAGCAGGTCGCCGGCCGTGTCGGTCGGCCTGATGGTCTCGGTGACGATGCCGTACACCGGTCCGGAGTCCAGGCTGGGCTCGATCTGGAAGGTGGTGGCCCCGGTGATGGTGTCGCCCGCGGCGATCGCGGCCTGTACCGGCGCCGCACCGCGCCAGGCCGGCAGCAGCGAGAAGTGCAGGTTCACCCACCCGTGTGGGGGCACAGCGAGCAGGGCATCGCCGAGGAGCGCGCCGTAGGCCACCACCGCGCAGCACTGCGGCGCCAGCGCCGCCAGTTCGGCAACGAACTCCGGCGAGTTGGGCCGCGCCGGGCGCAACACCGGGATGCCGCGATCCAGCGCCTCGCGCGCCACCGGCGACGGTTCCGGCCTGCCACGCCGCCCGGACGCCGCATCGGGCCGGGTCAACACGGCAATGACCTCATGGCGGGGCGAGTCGATGAGACGACGCAGAGCGGGCAACGCGGGCTCGGGGGTTCCGGCGAAGACGATGCGCACCGGCACAGTCTATGAACCTCCCTGTTTGAGGGCCGGACAGCCCGACAGCGAAATCACAGGCACTTACAAACTTGCCTATGCATACTGTGTCTGTACGAAACAAAATGAGATCGTCGCTCCGTCGATAAGGAGATCCGCTATGACAATCGATACCGCACTCTGCGCAGATCAGACACTCGCGGCCACCCACCGGGCCATGTGGGCACTCGGCGATTACGCCCTGATGGCCGAAGAGGTGATGGCACCACTGGGCCCTCTGCTGGTGGCCGCCGCGGGCATCGGACCAGGTGTCAGAGTGCTCGATGTCGCAGCCGGGTCCGGCAACATTTCCCTGCCCGCGGCCAGGGCCGGCGCTACCGTCACCTCCACCGACCTCACCCCGGAGCTGCTGCAACGTTCCCGCGAACGCGCGGTGGCGGAGGGTCTGAGCCTGCACTACCAGGAGGCCAACGCCCAGGCACTTCCGTTCGGCGACAACACTTTCGACGCGGTTATCTCGGCAATCGGGGTGATGTTCGCTCCCGATCACCAACAGGCCGCCGACGAACTCATCCGGGTGTGTCGGCCAGGCGGGACGATCGGCTTGATCAGCTGGACCCACGAGGGGTTCTTCGGCCGCATGCTCGCGACCATTCGGCCGTACCGGCCGAGCTTGTCGTCGGCCCTGCCGCCGTCAGCGTTGTGGGGACGCGAGGCGTACATCGCCGGGATGCTGGGAAGTCGCGCGGTTGGCGTAGACAGCGGGCGGGGGTTGCTGGAGGTAACACGGTTCGACACCGCTCAGGAGGTCCACGACTACTTCAAGAACAACTACGGCCCGACGATCGAGGCCTACGAGAACATCGGCGGAAATCGGGTGCTGGCCGCCGAACTCGACGCTCAGCTCGTCGAACTCGCCGACGAATATCTGACGAGCGGTGTCATGGAGTGGGAGTACTTGCTGCTCACCGCTGATAAGCGCTGATCGGCGGAGCGGACCGGCGCTTATATCTCGTGGAAGTCGACGTGAGCGTCGGGTTCGCCGCCCGCGGCGGTGAAGGCGGTGAGCGCCCGGACCAGCCCCTGGCGCTCGGCCGCCGGCATCTTCTCGACGATGCGGGCAATCTCGCTGCGCCGGTTCGCAGTCACCTTCGAAACCACCTCACGCCCCCGCTTGGTCAGGGACGCGAGCAACTCCCGACGGGAGGTCGGATGCGGCAGGCGGTCGATCAATCCGGCACTGACCAGACGGTCGACCATGCGACCGGTGGCCGACGGTTGCACACCCAACGACGTCGCGAGCGTCGCCAGGTTCACCGGACCGCGATTGGACAGGATGACCAGCGTGCGGAACTGCGGGATGGTGATCGTGTCATCCACTGCCGCAATAGAACTCGCCGAAATCCCGACCAACAGCCGAGACGCTGTCAGCAGTGCGTCGGTGATCATGTCCAGCGACTCGGTCGTCGTGTTCTCTGTTGCCATCGCAGCCCCCTTCCCCGGTGCCTAGCTAGAGCAAAGAAATTGTAACAGCCTCCTATAATCGAATATCTTAATTGTTGCCTAAACACATAATTGCTGACGGATCTTGTTTGCGGCTAGTTCGGGCGACTCCGACCCCACAGGAGATGAGCCGACCAGGTACGCCAGTGATCTCTCACCCGATATGCAATGGGTCGATCTGCACCCGAACCGGCTCGTGGGTTTGCCGGGCGCTGATAACCCCGACGGCGGCGCGCAGCGCCGCGGCCAGCCGCAATCCGTCCGCACGGCGCACCCGCACCAGCATCCTGGTGACCGCCGCATCAGCGGCGATGCCGGCCGGTCGCCGTGCCCCCGCCGGCAGATCCACCGGGCCCAGCAGCTCCGCATCATCGGGTAGCCGCGCTTCATCGAGCAGGGCGGCCACCGCGTCGGCGGTGCCGTCCAACGCGGCGATGTGCACACTCGGCGGCAGGCCCACCTCGGCCCGCGCCGCAAGCTCGGCGTCGGCGTGGCCCACCGGATCCCAGCGGATCAGCGACTGCACCGTCGGCAGCGCCGACTCAGCAACCACGGTGACCACTCCGCCCGCACTGCGGGGCCGCACCAGGGCAGCGGCGTTCATCCAGCGCCACAGCGCGTCCTCAGCCGCGCGCAGGTCCTGGCGGCCCAGCAACGCCCAGGTGTCCAGCAACAGCGCGGCCCCGTAACCTCCCGAGGCACACGGTTCGGCCCCGGGAGTGGCCACCACCAACGCCGGCCGGGCCGGGACCTCCGACACGATGACGTCGCCCGCCGAGGTCACCACCGGCGTGCCCGGGAATGCCCTACCGAGTTCCTCCGCGGTGCGTCGAGCGCCGACCACCACCGCACGAACCGCATCCGACCCGCAGCGGGCACAGCGCAGTGCCGGGTCCACCCGACCACACCACCGGCACATCGCACCGCCGCCACGATCGGTCAGCGCCAGCGGGCCGGTGCATTGCCGGCAGCGCGCGATGGCCCGGCAGCGCCCACACGCCAGCGACGGCACATACCCGCGCCTCGGTACCTGGACCAGTACCGGCGCCCCGGCATCCAGCGCGGACCGGGCGGCACGCAGCGCGATGGACGGCAGGCGCGCGGTGTGCGCGGCGGGGTCGCGTTCGTCGGCGTATCCGCTGTCGTCGAGGGCCACCACGCGCGGCGTCCGGGCCCGCACCACCGGCCGGGCCGCGACCACGTCCTGCGCCCATCCGCTGCGCACCAGCGCCTGAGCCTCGGCAGTCCGTGAGTAGCCGCCGATCAGCGCGGCACAGCGCGCCTGATGTGCACGGAGCATCGCCACTTCGCGGGCGTGCGGATAGGGCGCCCGGGGCTCGGCCAGGCTGTCGTCGGCGTCGGACCAGACCATGACCAGCCCCAAATCGGTGACCGGCGCGAACACCGCACTGCGGGTGCCGATCACCACCCGTGCGCTGCCGCGAAGCGCCGCCAACCACCGCCGGTACCGCGCCGCCGGGCCCAGTCCGGCTGACAGCGCCACCACGCTCGATTCGTCGATCAAGGCCACGGCCGCGTGCCACAGACTGTCGAGATCGCGCTGGTCGGGAACGATCGCCAGCACCGAGTGACCGGCCGCGACGGTTTGCGCGGCCGCCTCGGCCAACCGGTCCGCCCACTGCTCCCCCGGCAGCGCCTGCCACACCGCGCGAGCGGCCCGAGATTGCGCCAGCGCATCCAGAAATTGACCGCCGCGACCGTAGCCCTGCCAGCCTGCGGGGTCCACCGGCTGCACCACCGGCAGGGCCGGAACCGCGGTGAGCTCCTTCTCGACCCTGGCATGGCGGGCCGGCACCGCAAGGCGCAGCACGTCCGGCCTGGTGCCCGCGTAACGGGCGGCGACCGCTTCGACCAGTCGCCGGATCTCCGGAGTGAGGACCGGTTCGGCGGACACGACCCGGTCCAGCCAGCCGAGCTTTCCTTGATGATCGGTGTCGTTGCGTCGTTCCAGGACGAACGCGTCGACCAGCCGACCGTGGAAACGCACCCGCACCCGTACCCCGGGCTGGGCGTCGTCGGACTGCTCGGGTGGCACCAGGTAGTCGAACTCGCGGTCCAGGTGCGGCACCGAGAGCATCGGCAGCACCCGGGCGATCGGCTCGACCTCGGCCACCGCGCCGGCGCTGTGCCGAGTTGCGCCGCCAGTTGTGTTGTCAGACAGGCTTTTTCTTGTCACGGTGGGTCAACCGTAACCGCGGGCAGCGACAACTAGCTCTCGGCGGACGCGGCAACGTCGGTGCGACCGAAGAAGAAGCCGGCGGTGATCAGGATCTCGGCGGCGGCATACGACCACCAGATCGGCACTGCCAATGCCTCGTTGCCCAGGATGAACCGGCTGATTGCGATCATCGAATCCGACGCCGCGAAGCACACCGCTCCGACGGCGGTCCACATGGTCGGCAGCTTGGCCAGCAGCGCCGTGCACACCATCGCCGACAGGACGGTGATGTAGACCGTCACCGGCAGGGTCAGGTTCTCCTTGCCGTTGTTCAGATGGGGCCAGAACCAGATCAGCATCGACACCGACGCCAGCACCATCACCGAGGCGGCCGCAATCCGTGGCCGGGTCGGAGTGACGTGAGGCACCAGGGCACCCAGAAAACAGATGTGGGCCAACAGGAATGAACCGAGGCCGAGCACGAACGACATCGTCCACCACGGGATCGCCAGCAACCAGTCACCACCGGCCGAGAACAGCAAGGCCGGTACCAGCCAGCGCCGCTCGCGGGCGACGGTGTGCGCGAACGCGGCGACCATCAGCAGCAGCGCCATCGACGCCTTGAACGGCGGCTGCAGAATCCAGTGTCCGGTGAGTTCACTGCCGGGCGGCAGCCGCAGTGCGATGACCGTCAGATAGACGCCGTAGGCGATTCCCGCCCAGCCGGCCGCCACCCAGCCGCCGACCATCAGACGGGATGCGTACGGTACGTCCATGCCGAATTTCGACAACCCCGCCTTGCTTCGGGGTAACGAGAAGCCCGGAGTCGATCCCATCCTGCTGAAGGTACTGGATGCGGTTCCGTTTCGGCTATCAACCGACGACGGAATCGACGCCGTGCGACAACGGCTCCGCGACCTGCCGCGCCGCGCGGTACACCCCGAACTGCGCGTCGAAAACCGCGCGATCGACGGCCCAGGGGGACCCATTGACATCAGAATCTATTGGCCAACAACGGATTCGGTTGCGCCAGTGGTGCTCTTCTTTCACGGCGGCGGCTTCGTGATGGGCGATCTGGACACCCACGACGGCACCTCCCGCCAGCATGCGGTCGGCGCCGACGCGATCGTCGTATCCGTGGACTACCGTCTGGCACCCGAGCACCCGTACCCCGCCGCGGTCGAGGATGCTTGGGCCGCAACGAGATGGGTCGCCGAGTTCGGGTCCGAGATCGGCGCCGACACCAGCCGGATCGCCGTCGCGGGCGACTCGGCGGGCGGCACCATCGCGGCGGCAGTGGCCCAGCGGGCCCGCAATGAAGGCGCGCCGGATATCGCCTTCCAACTGTTGTGGTACCCGTCCACGATGTGGGATCAGTCGTTGCCGTCATTCACCGAGAACGCCAACGCACTCATCCTGGACACGAAGGCCATTGCCGACTTCTCCCGTTGGTACGCAGGCGAAGTCGACATGTCCAACCCTCCGGCCGCCATGGCACCGGGGCGGGCGGAGGATCTGTCGGAACTGCCGGCCGCCTACATCGCCGTCGCCGGTTTCGACCCGCTGCGCGACGACGGCATCAAGTACGGCGAGCTCCTGGCCGACGCCGGGGTGCCTACCGAGGTGCACAACGCCGAGACCATGGTGCACGGCTACGTCGGCTATGCCGGTGTGGTGCCCGCGGCCACCGCCGCCATGGCGCGCGGATTGGCCGCATTGCGCGTTGCGCTGCACGGATAGTTGCCTGCGTGCATACCCTAGTTCCATGACGGACCCGACAAATGCCCGACCGGAAATCGATCCGCTGCTGAAAATGCTGCTTGATGCCGTTCCGCTGACCTTCAAAGCGTCCGACGGTGTCGAGGTCGCCCGCGCTCAGCTTGCCGCACTGAAGGCGCCTCCAGAGTTGCTGCCGGATCTGCGAATCGAGGACCGCACGATCGGTTACGGCGACCGCACGGACATTCCGGTGCGGGTCTACTGGCCGCCCACCGCGGCGCAGGAGAATCTGCCGGTGGTCGTCTTCTACCACGGTGGCGGCTGGGCACTCGGCGACCTGGATACCCATGACCACGTCGCGCGTGCCCATGCCGTGGGCGCCGACGCCATCGTGGTGTCGGTGGACTACCGCCTGGCGCCCGAACACCCCCACCCGGCCGGGGTCGAGGACAGCTGGGCGGCGTTGCAGTGGGTGGGCGAGAACGCCGCCGAGCTCGGCGGCGACCCGAACCGGATCGCCGTCGCCGGTGACTCGGCCGGCGGCAATCTTTCGGCGATCATGGCGCACCTGGCCCGCGACCACGGCGGACCGTCGGTCGTCTTTCAGTTGCTCTGGTATCCGTCCTGCATCGGCGATCGGACGCTGCCGTCGTTCACCGAAAACGCCAACGCCCACATCCTCGACGACGACGTTATCGACGCGTTCCTGAGCTGGTACGTCCCGCACCTCGATGTCAGCGACCACACCACGCTGCCAATCAACCTGGCGCCCGGTAACGGCGTGTTGGCCGACCTCCCGCCGGCGTTCATCGGCACGGCACACCACGATCCGTTGCGCGACGACGGCGCGCTGTATGCCGAGTTGCTCAGCGCCGCAGGCGTTCCGGTGGAGTTGGTCAACGAGCCGAACATGGTGCACGGTTACGTCAGCTTCGGGCTGGTGGTGCCGGCGGCCGCCGAGGCGACGAACCGGGGTCTGGCGGCGCTGAAGAAGGCGCTGTATCCCTGAGGCGGCTCAGCGTGAATACCCGCTGGGCGCAACGCCGTACCAGCGTTTGAACGCGTGCGAGAAGGTCGAGACCTCGGTATAACCCAGCCGCCTGGACACCTCGTCCACGGTCAACCCGACGTTGCACAGCAGGTCCACGGCCACCGCCGAGCGCGCCTCGTTCAGCAGGTCGCGAAACGACGTCCCCTCGTCGGCCAACCGGCGCCGCAGCGTCCGCGGATGCATGTCGAGTTCGCCGGCGATGTCGGAAAGCGTTGGAAATGAACCGGAGTCGCGGAACAGCTTGGTGCGCACCAGTGCGGTGATGCCACGTCGCTGCTCGTTGCGCTGCATCAGCACGTCGCACTGCGCGATACACATCTCCAAAGTGTGCCGATCGGCCTGCGGCAACGGCTCGTCGAACATCGCACGCGGGAAATGCAGCCGGTTGTGCGCCCGGCCGAACGCGACGTCGTGCACCGGAATCACCCCGAGCAGCGGGCGCAACAGTTCCTCGTCGACGGCGAGTTCGGCCGACACCTGGTCGGCGTACTTCTCGGCCACGGACATCGCGAAGCTCGTTGTCGTGGTGAGGATTCCGGCGATGTCGCGTTCGATGAAGAAGGTGCGCACATCGTCGGGCAGATGGCTTGCGTCGAGTTCGATCAGGCAGGCGTCGGCGGTCTCGAGGAAGGTGATGCCGATATGCATGGTGGTCAGCGCGAAATAGCGCATCGCGATACTGAGCAGTTCGCGCAGCGTGCCGCAGGACATCACCGCGAAGCCGAACAGGCCGAAGTGGGTGAGCGTGAACCGGCTTCCCACATCGATTCCCAAGCCGGTTCGGTCGGGAAGCCGGCTCTGCACCCGCCGAACCACCGCGATCTCTTCGAGTCCGCTGACCACCGCGTCCGGATCCTCGAGATCCGCCGGCTCGATCGCCGTGCCCGCCAATACGTCATCGACGGGAACCCCCCGCTCGCGGGCGACCTCGCACAGCACCCGGGTCGGATACACCGGATGCCGTACCTCAGCGGGCGGTGGCAGGTGCTGCATGTGTCCTAAAATCCCAACTCTGTGTCCCATAGTCTCATTACGGGCCGCGGTGGCCGTCCCTAGGGTGGAGCCATGGCCATCCTCACCGCCGAGCGGCCCCTGCGGGGCCCGGCCAGAAGGCTGAACACCTGGACGATGACCAGGGAAGCCCTCACCATCGGATTCGATGCCGGCGACGGCTTCCTGGGCCGGTTGCGCGGCAGCGATATCACCAGATTCCGTTGTGGCGGGAGGCGATTCGTGTCACTCAGCCATCCCGACTACGTGGACCACGTGCTGCACGAGGCTCGATTGAAATACGTCAAATCCAACGAGTACGCGCCGATCAAGGCCGCCGCCGGCATCAACCTGCTGACCGACGAAGGTGACTCGTGGGCCGGTCACCGCGGCGTGCTCAACCCCACCTTCGCCCGTCGCCACCTCAACGAACTCGTCGACCTGATGATCGACCCGATCGCCGACGTCACCGCCGCGCTGCCGATCGGCGAACGGTTCGACATGCACGAAACCATGGTCGAGACGACGTTGCGGGTGGTGGCCAATGCCCTGTTCAGCCAGGACTTCGGCCCGCTGATCCAGAGCATGAACGACCTGGCCACCCGTGGACTGCGCCGCGCCGAGAAGCTGGAGCGCCTCGGGCTGTGGGGCCTGATGCCGCAACCGGTGTACGACGCCCTGGTGTGGTGCACCTATTCGGGCGTGCACCTCCCCCCGCCGCTGCGGGAGGTCCAAGAGATCACCCTCGAACTCGACCGCGCGGTCAATGCGGTGATCGACCAGCGCCTGGCGGCGCCGACCGACTCCGCCGACCTGCTGAACGTGTTGTTGCGGGCCGACGGGGGGACGTGGCCGCGGCAGCGGGTCCGCGACGAGGCGCTGACGTTCATGCTCGCTGGTCATGAGACCACCGCCAACGCGATGTCCTGGTTCTGGCACCTGATGACGCTCAACCCGTCGGCCCGCGACCGGATGCTCGACGAGGTCGACGACGTGCTGGGCACGCGGCGCCCGACCGCCGCCGACCTGGGCAACCTCCCGTGGACCACCGCGTGCCTGCAGGAGGCGCAGCGGTACTACTCGGCCGTGTGGATCGTCGCGCGTGAGGCCGTCGAGGACGACGTGATCGACGGGCACCACATCCGCCGCGGGACCACGGTCGTCATCCCGATTCATCACATCCACCACGACCCGCGCTGGTGGCCGGACCCGGATACCTTTGACCCCGGCCGCTTCCTGGGCACGCGCGCGGCGATCGCAAGCGCGGCCGGGTCCGCGCGCTGCGGGTCGCCGCCATCGGGCCCGACTCGCCCCCGTTCGGCCTACCTCCCGTTCGGCGGTGGCCGGCGCATCTGCATCGGGCAGAGCTTCGCACTCATGGAGATGGTGCTGATCGCTGCGATCATGAGCCAGCGGTTTACCGTGGTCGGGGTGCCTGGCCATCCGGTCGAACTCGAAGCAACATTGACCCTGCGCCCCAAATACGGGGTCCACCTCATCGCAGAGAGCCGTTCATGACAAACACGCCCGACCACGAAGTCCTGATCGTCGGCGCCGGCTTCTCCGGCATCGGCGCAGCCATCAAGCTCGACGAGGCGGGATTTTCCGACTATCTGATCGTCGAAGCCGGCGACGGCGTCGGCGGCACCTGGTACTGGAACACCTATCCCGGTATCGCGGTGGACATTCCGTCGTTCTCCTACCAGTTCTCGTTCGAGCAGAGTCCGGATTGGTCGCGCACCTACGCGCCCGGGCGTGAGCTACGGGCCTACGCCGAACACTGCGTCGAGAAGTACGCGATCCGGTCCCGCATCCGCTTCAACACCAAGGTGATCGCCGCTGAGTACGACGAGCAGCACAGCCTGTGGCGGGTCCAGACCGACCCGGACGGCGAAATCACCGCCCGCTACATCATCAGCGCCAGCGGTGTCCTGACGGTGCCCAAGCTGCCCGACATCGACGGGGTCGACTCCTTCGACGGCATCACCATGCACACCGCCCGCTGGGACCACACCCAGGACCTGACCGGCAAGCGCGTCGGGATCATCGGCACCGGCGCCTCGGCCGTCCAGATCATCCCGGAGATTGCGCCGAATGTCGCGAGCCTCACCGTGTTTCAGCGCACGCCCATCTGGTGCTTCCCCAAGTTCGACGTTCCGCTGCCCGCACCGGCGCGCTGGGCGATGCGGATCCCCGGCGGCAAAGCGGTGCAGCGAGTGCTCAGCCAGGCCTTCGTCGAAGCGACGTTCCCGATCTCGGCGCACTACTTCAAGGTGTTCCCCCTGGCCAAGTGGATGGCCGCGGCCGGACGGCGCTATCTGCGTCAGGAGGTCGAGGACCCGGAGGTGCGCGAGCAACTCACGCCGCAATACGCGGTGGGCTGCAAGCGCCCAGGCTTCCACAACACCTATCTGTCCACGTTCAACCGCGACAACGTGCAGCTGGTCACCAAGCCCATCGACAAGATCACCCCGTCGGCGGTCGCCACCGACGACGGCACCACCTTTGACGTCGATGTGCTCATCCTCGCCACCGGATTCAAGGTGCTCGACAGCGACGACGTCCTGACCTACGCCGTCTCGGGCGTCGGCGGGCAGTCGTTGAGCCGGTTCTGGGACGAGCACCGCACCCAGGCCTACGAGGGCGTCAGCATCCCGGGGTTCCCGAACTTCTTCGCCGTGTTCGGGCCCTACGGTTACGTCGGGTCGTCCTACTTCGCGCTGATCGAGACCCAGACCCACCACATCCTGCGTTGCCTGAAACGGGCACGCCAACAGGGCGCGACGCGGGTAGAGGTCACCGAAGAAGCCAATGACCGCTACTTCGCCGAGATGATGCGCCGGCGCTACCGCCAGGTGTTCTGGCAGGACAGCTGCCGGCTGGCCAACAGCTACTACTTCGACAAGAACGGCGACGTTCCGCTGCGTCCTACCACTACCGTCGAAGCCTATTGGCGCAGCAGGCATTTCGATCTCGATGACTACCGGTACACCGGATAGCCCGAGTAGCCGGGTTCATTTCCGCCCCTGCAGGATCGCTTCGATATTGCGTTCGGCCAGCGCGGTGATGGTCATGAACGGATTGCAGCCGAGGTAGCCGGGCAGCAGCGACGCGTCGTTGACGTGCAGCTTGGTGTACCCCTTCACCCTGCCGTAGCCGTCGGTGGCCCTGCCCCGCACCACCCCGCCCATCGGATGAACCGTGTTGGCGGTGAAGACTTTTCCCTCGAAGAGGTCATCGCGGTAGTCGACGCCGTTGGCGTGGGTCACCCTGTCGAACACCGACTGTGCCCGGACGCGCAGGTGTTCGGTGTAATCGTCGGGCCAGTTGATGGCAACGGCGTTGGTCGCCCAGTTGTAGACGATGTCGGCGCGGTCCCCGGTACGCACCATCACGTAATAGCCGAGCGCATACGTCTCGACCGGCAGCGGTAGCGAGAACATGCTGGCGTACACCGGGTTGACCGGATCGTCGCGTCCATCGAGGTTGATCATTCCCATCAGCGATTGCTGGGTGCCGGCGGGATGGCCGGGCTGGAGCATGTGGGCGACCATGATGTCCCCGTTGTTGCCGTAGCCTCGGCCGATCTCCTCGCTCAGATCGGGCAGTGTGCCGGTTTCGCGCGCCCTCAGCAGCAATTCGGTGGTGCCGAGTACCCCGGCGCTGAGGTACAGTTCGTCACAACCGATTTCGTCGCGCCGGAGTTCGGCGCCGAACCGGTCGATCTGGCGGGTGGAAATCACGTACTCCCCCGACCGCTCGCGGCGGATCCCGGTGACCTCGGTCAGCGGCCGCAGCGTGACGTGGCCGGTTTTCAGGGCGGCAGCGAGGTAGGTCTGGTCGACACTGCCGAACCTGCCGTAGTTGTTCCCATACTGCTGCTCAAAATCGAGTGACGAGCGCGGAACCTCGCCCGCTTCTTCTCTTTTCATGTAGTCGAACGAGTAGGCGCTGCCGTTGTAGTCGACGCGGTAGCCCGCCGCGTCGGCGTACTGCCGGCCGACTCGTGCATATTGAAACCACGGGGTCCGCTCGAACCAATCCATGTCGCGATAACTGATGCGCAGCATCGTCTTTGCGCGCTCGATGTAAGTGTCGAGGAAGACCGTGGGGTCGATGTCGGGGAAGGCCGCGCGAACCTGGGCGAGCGTCGGGATCGCGGCGATGGCGGCGTTGATCATCGATCCGCCGCCGACGGCGACTCCGCGAAACACGGTGTGCGCGCCGTGGACAACCTTGTCACAGATGCCGGCCTGCACGGGTTGCCTGGACGGCGCGTTCCTGGCCACTTGCTCCATCGACACCCCGCGGAACGAGGGCACCAGGCTGGGTGGGACCGCGGTGAACCAGCCCGCGCGATTATCCGCGGGAAGCATTCGGGAGAAACGCTTTCCGTCGTCGTCGGCGGCTTCCCAGAGCCTGCCCTTCTCCAGAATCAGGGTGTTCACCCCGGCCTCGCCAAGACGCAGTGCGGTGACACCGCCGCCATAACCACTGCCTACGACGATCGCCCGGTAGTGGCTCTTGGGCCGTGCCCCAACCTCGTCGCGTCGTAACCCGAGCTCGAAAACACCCGCGCCCAGGGCGCCCACCCCCAAGCCGGCGGCTGCGCCAAGGAACTGTCGACGCGACAAGATCGTTCGGCGCGCTCTGCTGTCCATGTCGAACCGGCCCCCCTGTTCGCAAACTGACGTTCATAAGAACTACATTTGAAGATACTATAAGTATGTGAACTAGGGAATCATGGGGTCGTCAGTTGGTATTCAGGCGAAGTTACAGCCATGTCAATTTGATTTCAGCGGCGTAAGGGCGCGGCTAGCGCGGGGACCACAAGCGAACTGGCCCTGGCGGGACCCGAAGCGGTATGTGTGGCTTCTCGGCGCCGTCGTGCCGGGGTTGGTCGCCGCCTCGTGGCTGTTGGTGCGGCTTACCGGGATCTGTGAACTCTGGTGGTCAGGGCCCCTCCTGGCCTTCGGAGCCATACCGGTCCTGGACCACCTGCTCGGTCCAGATCCGAGCAACCCGCCCGAGAGCGCGCTGGCCTGGCTCTCGGGAGATCGCCTATACCGTTGGGCCACTTACCTTTATCTACCGAATCAGTACGGATCACTGATGCTGGCATGCTGGTTCTGGGCGGGCGGTGGTTGGGTGACCATGACCTTCGCCGACAAGTTCGGACTGATGATGACCGTCGGCCTCATCGGCGGTCTGGCCATCAACGCCGCGCACGACTTGGGTCATACCCGGGAACAGTTCGAACGGCGGCTGTCCAAGATCGCGCTCGCTCAGACCTGCTACGGACATTTCTTCGTCGAACACAACCGGGGACACCACGTCCGGGTGGCCACGCCTGAAGACCCGGCAAGCGCGCGGTTCGGCGAGAACCTCTACGCGTTCGTGCCCCGCTCGGTCGTGGGCGGAATGCGGTCGGCGTGGCGGCTGGAGGCCGGGCGGTTGGCCGGCCTTGCCAAATCGCCCTGGACTCTTCGCAACAACGTGCTGAATGCCTGGTTGCTCAGCATCCTGCTGTTCGCCGTACTCGCCGTGTGGTTCGGGCCCGAGGTCCTGCCCTGGCTGATCGGGCAGGCAATTATCGGCTTCGGACTGTTGGAGACGGTCAACTATGTCGAGCACTACGGACTGCGGCGGCAGAAGTTGCCCAGCGGCCGATATGAACGGGTGCGGCCGTCACACAGCTGGAACAGCAACACCGTGGTGGCCAACGTCTTTCTCTTTCACCTGCAGCGGCATTCCGATCACCACAGCAATCCGCTGCGCCCGTACCAGGCGCTGCGGCATGTCGAGGAAGCGCCTCAGTTGCCCGCCGGGTACAGCACCATGCTGCTGCTGGCGATGGTCCCGCCGCTGTGGCACCGGGTGATGGACCCGCGCGTGCTCGACTTCTACCGCGGCGACCTGCGGTTGGCCGCACTCAAACCGGATCGACGGCGCGCCGTGTGCCGCAGGCTACGCTCTACCGATGGCGAAAGTGTTCTCCCGTATCGACGAGTCGCTCCGCGCGTTCATTGCCGAACAGGCCATGTTCTTCGTCGCCACCGCCCCGTCTGAGGGCGGCCGAATCAACCTCTCGCCCAAGGGATACGCCGACACCTTCGCGGTGCTCGATGACCACACCGTCGCCTATGTGGATCTGTTCGGCAGCGGCGTGGAGACCATTGCGCATCTGCGGGACAACGGCCGCATCACGCTGATGTTCTGCTCGTTCACCCGAAACTCCCGCATTCTCCGGCTGTTCGGCACCGGACGTGTGCTGCGCCCTGACGACGACGAATTCGCCCGTGTGCGAGCTCATTTCGGGGAGCTGCGGTCCGGGGTGCGGGCTGCCATCGTCGTCGAGGTGGAACGGATCGCGGATGCGTGCGGCTTCGCGGTGCCCTACTACGAACTCGTCGACGACCGGCCGGTGCTCGACAACTATCACAGCAAGCAACCGCACGAGGCCTACGCCGGCACCATCGGCCGCAATCAGCACAGCATCGACGGCCTGGCCGGGCTGGACCCGGACCACCCGCTGCCGCCACGGACCCAGTAGCGCGAGCTGGGGGCACCTCCCGCTTGCGGGGGCACGCGCCGAAACGCTAGATGGCGCGCTTGAGGTCGTCGACCTTGTCCAGCTGCTCCCACGGCAATTCGATGTCGGTGCGGCCGAAGTGCCCGTACGCGGCGGTCTGCGCGTAGATGGGGCGCAGCAGGTCCAGGTCGCGGATGATCGCGCCGGGACGCAGGTCGAAGACCTCCGGCACGATCTTCTCGATCTTGACCGGGTCGACGATCGCGGTGCCGAACGTCTCGATGAACAGGCCGACCGGGGCCGCCTTGCCGATCGCATAGGCGACCTGCACCTCGACCCGCTCCGCCAGCCCGGCAGCGACGATGTTCTTGGCTACCCAGCGCATCGCGTACGCCGCCGACCGGTCCACCTTCGACGGGTCCTTGCCGGAGAAGGCGCCGCCACCGTGCCGGGCCCAGCCACCGTAGGTGTCGACGATGATCTTGCGGCCGGTCAGGCCGGCGTCACCCATCGGCCCGCCCAGCACGAACTTGCCGGTCGGGTTCACCAGCACGCGGGTCGAGGACGAGTCCAGGGTCTCGTGGCCCAGCTCGTCGAGCACGGTCTGCAGCACATGCCGGCGGATGTCGGGGTCCAGCGTCTTGACCAGGTCGATGCCGTCGGCGTGCTGGGTGGAGACGACCACGGTGTCCAGCCGCACCGGGACGTCGTCCTCGTATTCGATGGTGACCTGCGTCTTGCCGTCCGGGCGCAAGTAGGGCAGGGTGCCGTTCTTGCGGACCTCGGTCAGCTTCCGGGACAGCCGGTGGGCCAACGCGATGGGCAGCGGCATCAGCTCAGGGGTGTCGTTGATCGCGTAGCCGAACATCAGGCCCTGGTCTCCGGCGCCTTGGGCGTCCAGCGGGTCCGCCGCACCCTCGACGCGGGCCTCGTGCGCCGTGTCGACGCCCTGGGCGATGTCCGGGGACTGGGCGCCGATGCCGATGTTGACCCCGCAGGAAGCGCCGTCAAAGCCCTTCTCCGACGAGTCGTAGCCGATGTCGAGGATCCGCGCGCGGACCGTATTGGTGATGTCGGCGAACGCCTCCTTCGCCGTGGTGGTGACCTCGCCCACCACGTGGACCTGCCCGGTGGTCACCAATGTCTCAACCGCCACGCGTGAGCGCGGGTCGCCCGCCAGCAGCGAGTCGAGGACCGAGTCACTGATGGCGTCACAGATCTTGTCTGGATGCCCCTCGGTCACCGACTCACTGGTAAACAGTCGACCGTTCTCGCTCACCCTCGTACGTCCTTCCGTCCATGCCCGCCCAACTGTTAGTTAGGCGAATTATTTTTCAGTGCCTCCAAGCAAACCGGACCCGGCGGCCAGTCTGCAAATTCTCGGGGGTTCCCGACGGGCTACGCTGCCCGGCACACGTTATCTGTTTCAGGCCCCGTCCCCATGCAGGAACGTGGCGATCGCATCAACGATACGGCTCGCCATCAGAGTCTTGGATCCGTGCTGCAGCGCCGATTCGGTTCCGTCGGCAGCCAGCAGCCAGCCGTCGTTGCTGTCCACCTCGAACGCCCTGCCGTCACCGACGGCGTTGACGACCAGCAGATCGCAGCCCTTGCGCCGCAATTTGGCGCGGGCGTGAAAAAGCACGTCCCCGTTAGCGTCACCGGTCTCGGCCGCGAACCCGACGATGGCGCGCATGTTGGGCAACTGACCGTGTGAGCGGGCCTGCACCGCGCCGGCCAGCACGTCATCGTTGCGGACCAGTTCGATGGTCGGCGGGCCCTGGTCGCTCTTTTTGATCTTCGCGGTGGCAACCTGGGTGGGCCGGAAGTCGGCCACCGCCGCCGCCATCACCAGCACGTTGGCTTCCGGAGCGTGCTTGGACACCGCGCTGCCGAGCTGCTCGGCGGAACTGACGTGCACCACGTTCACCCCGGCGGGGTCGATGAGTCCCGCGGTGTGCCCGGCGATGAGCGTGACCTCGGCGCCGCGCTGGGCGGCCACCCGGGCCACGGCATACCCCTGCTTGCCGGAGCTGCGGTTGCCGATGAAGCGCACCGGGTCGATCGCCTCGCGGGTGCCACCGGCTGTCACCAGCACCTTGCAGCCCGCGAGGTCGTAGGGCAACGCGTCGTGGCGCTCCAGCAGCAAGTGCGCCAGGGTGGTGATCTCTTCTGCCTCGGGCAGACGCCCGGCACCGCTGTCCGCGCCGGTGAGGCGTCCGGAGGCGGGTTCCAGCACCACCGCGCCGCGGCGGCGCAGGGTGGCGACGTTGTCGACGGTGGCCGGGTGCAGCCACATCTCGGTGTGCATGGCCGGCGCGAACATCACCGGGCAGCGGGCGGTGAGCAGCGTTCCGGTCAGTAGGTCGTCGGCTCGACCGGCAACGGCCCTGGCAAGCAGATCGGCGGTTGCCGGGGCGACGACCACCAGATCGGCCTGCTGGCCGAGCCGGACGTGCGGGACCTCGGGAACGTCCTGGAAGACGCCGGTACGTACCGGCTCGCCGGACAGCGCCTCGAAGGTGGCGGCTCCGACGAAGCGCAGAGCCGAGTCGGTGGGTATGACCCGGACGCGGTGGCCGGCTTCGGTGAGCTGACGGACAACGGTGCAGGCCTTGTAGGCCGCGATACCGCCGGAAACGCCGACGATGACGCGTTTGGAGCTGCGCTCACTGCGCTGTCCCTCCATGGCGCGCCGGACCCTGTTACTCGCCCTCGGTGTGTTCGAGCAGGTCGGCGTGGATCTCGCGCATCGCGATCGAGAGCGGCTTCTCCTGCAGGCCGGGTTCGACCAAGGGACCGACGTACTCGAGGATGCCCTCGCCGAGCTGGTTGTAGTAGTCGTTGATCTGCCGGGCCCGCTTGGCCGCGTAAATCACCAGCGCGTACTTGCTCGAGACGCGGTCCAGCAACTCGTCGATGGGCGGGTTGGTGATGCCCAGCGGGGTGTCGTAGGCGCCGGCGACACCGGCCGACGGATCGAGCTGATCCACGGCTGGGACGGCGGCCAACGACGTGTCGGACTGCGGAATGGTCACGTAGAAATTCTCCTGGCACTCGGACGTTCGTAGTGCGTTCAAACGGTTTTGAACGGCGAAAAACTCGATTTTGAAAAGTCCTGGATCCGCTAAACGGAGTCAGGGACGTTTCCCACCAGCAAGGATACCAATTCGGCGCACGCAGACTCTAATCGACTGTTCACCACCACCACGTCGAAGTCGCCCTGCGCGGCCAATTCGACGCGGGCGGTGTCCAGCCGGCGCTGGATGACATCGGGCGTTTCGGTGCCCCGCCCGATCAGCCGGGCCTCGAGATCTTCCCAACTCGGCGGGGCCAGAAACACGGTCAGCGCCTCCGGCATGGCGCGTTTGACGGCGCGGGCCCCGGCCAGATCGACCTCGATGAGTACCGGAAAACCGGCTGCCGTGGCTGACCGTACTGGTTCAGCCAGGGTGCCCGACCGGTGCAATCCCCCGTGGATTTCCGCCCATTCCAGCAGTTCATCCTGATCGATCAACTGCTGGAAACGGGCGGGGCTGACGAAGTGATAGTCGACGCCGTCGACCTCCCCCGGCCTTGGTGCTCGCGTCGTGGCCGAGACGCTGAAGTGCAGGTCCGGTATCCGCTCACGCAGACACCGGACCACCGTCGACTTGCCGACCGCGGAGGGACCGGACAACACGACTGTTCTTCCGACAGGCGTCGTGCACTCCGGTCCCCCGCCGGCGCTCACCGGCGCTCCTGGGTCGGTTGCCCGACTAGGAGCCGAACTTTTCCAGCAGGGCCTTGCGCTGACGGTCGCCCAAACCACGCAGCCGACGGGTCGGCGCGATCTCGAGCTCGGTCATGATCTCCTGCGCCTTGACCTTGCCCACCTTCGGCAACGCCTCCAGCAGCGCAGAGACCTTCATCTTGCCGAGAACTTCGTCGCTCTCGGCGTCCTTGAGCACCTGGGTGAGGTTGGTGCCGCCACGCTTGAGCCGATCCTTGAGCTCAGCTCGTGCTCGACGTGCGGCAGCAGCCTTCTCCAACGCGGCCGCGCGCTGCTCGTCGGTCAACTGGGGAAGGGCCACGATTCCTCCGTCTCTCGTCGATATCTTCTCGGATACCTATCGATCTTCATTGTCTCGGCCGGGTACTCCAGCCAGCGCAGACGACCGTACCCACGCTTCCTGACGAAATCTAACCCGACCCCCCGGTTTCGGGGTCATTTGTCCAGCTTGGCACCGCCGCGACGCGCCCGGCACCCCCGCTCCGGCTACCGCTCAGCAACGTCAACGAACCGTCATACCGCGGACTGCGCCGGGCGCACCCGACCCGGCCCCGCTCCGGAAAATCGCTCTCACCTGGGGTTTTCCGAGCTTTCGGTACGTCACATCGGCGGCGGAGGCTGGCTGCGGCGTCCGTCGCAGCAGACAACCGCAGGTCGCAGTGCCGTGAATCACGCATTTGCGTGCCGCTTCGCGCGTGTCGCGCCGTCAACCGGCGTTGAGGTACGCGACGGCGTCGAGCATGCGCTCGGCGGCGGCACGCAGCTCAGCCACGCCGGGACCGGCCCGCAGCACCTCGCGTGACACCGCGGGCCACAGCTGGTGCGACGCCGCACCGCCAAGGCCGGCCAGCGCCTCGGCACGGCCGCCCTGAGCCCCAACACCGGGTACCAGGACGGGCCCGCCCAACTCGCTCAGGTCGGGGGCCTGAAGCACCGTCGCGCCGACGACGACGCCGACGGAACCGGCGCCGGCCCCCTGCTTCGCCCCCTGATTCGCCATAGCGACGTGATCCACGATCAGCTGCGCCACCGTGCGCCCGCCGGCGTCGGCACGCTGCACCGTCGGTCCCTCGGGGTTGGACGTGGCCGCCAGGACGAACACTCCGCGGTCGTGTGCCGCCGCGACTTCCAGCAGCGGCCGCAGCGAGCCGAAGCCGAGGTAGGGCGACGCCGTCACGGCGTCGGCAGCCAGCGGCGACTCGCCGGCCCACGCCGTCGCGTAGGCGGCCATCGTCGACCCGATGTCGCCGCGTTTGGCATCGGCCAGCACCAGCACGCCGTTGGCCCGCAGCGCGGCGGTGGTGCGTTCGAGCACCGCGAAGCCGGCCGATCCGTATGCCTCGAAGAACGCCACCTGCGGCTTGACGATCGCGAACCCGGCGTAGGCGTCGACGCAGATGTCGCAGAATGCGGCCAGGCCTTCGGGCGTTGCCGGCAGTTCCCAGGCTCGCAACAACTCCGGGTGCGGGTCGATGCCCAGACAGAGCGGCCCGCGACTCGACCGCGCCTGCGCCAGCCGAGCCCCGAACCCGGTCACCTTCTGGTACCGATGGCGCGGTGCAGCTCCTGCAGAGACTGCACATCGATGTCGCCGCGGATCCCGGCTTCGATCCCTTGCACGGCGGCCGAGGCGCCCTGCACCGTGGTGATGCACGGGATGTTGACTGCCACCGCCACCGACCGGATCTCATAGCCGTCCACTCGGGGACCCGAGTTGCCGTAGGGCGTGTTGATCACCATGTCGACCTCGCCGGCCCTGATCGCATCGACCGCGGACATCGCCGGACGCCCTTCCTGTGGTGCCTCGAAATGTTTCCGCACTTCGTCGCATGGAATTCCGTTGCGGCGCAGCATTTCCGCGGTGCCTTCAGTGGCCAGAACCCGAAAGCCCAAGTCGGCCAAGCGTTTCACCGGGAATACCAGTGATCGCTTGTCCCGGTTGGCAACCGAGACGAACACGGTGCCCTGCGCGGGCAGTGAGCCGTAGGCGGCGGTCTGACTCTTGGCGAAGGCGGTGCCGAAATCGCGGTCGATGCCCATCACCTCGCCGGTGGACTTCATCTCCGGACCGAGCAGCGAGTCGATCGCCGCACCGTCAGCGCGCCGGAAGCGGTGGAACGGCAGGACCGCTTCCTTGACCGCGATCGGGGCGTCGGACGCCACGTTTCCGCCGTCACCGGATGCGACCAGCAACCCCTCCTCCCGAAGTTGAGAAATGCTGGCGCCCAACATCACTCGCGCGCATGCTTTGGCCAGCGGGACAGCCGTGGCCTTGGAGACGAACGGAACCGTGCGGCTGGCGCGCGGGTTGGCTTCCAGCACGTACAGCACGTCGTCCTTGAGGGCGTATTGCACGTTGAGCAGGCCCACCACGCCGATGCCGTGCGCGATGGCCTCGGTGGCCTTGCGCACCTTCTCGATGTCGCTGCGGCCCAACGTGACCGGCGGCAGTGCGCACGCCGAGTCACCGGAGTGGACTCCGGCTTCCTCGATGTGCTCCATGATCCCGCCGATGTAGACCTCGGTGCCGTCGCACAGCGCGTCCACGTCGATCTCGACCGCGTCCTCGAGGAAGCGGTCGACCAGCACAGGATGTTCCGGCGAGAGTTCGGTGGCCCGGGTGATGTAGCCCTGCAGGGTCTCCTCGTCGTAGACGATCTCCATGCCGCGACCGCCGAGCACGTACGACGGCCGCACCAACACCGGGTAGCCGATGTCGGCGGCGATGCGGCGAGCCTGCTCGAATGTGGTTGCCGTGCCGTACTTGGGCGCGGGCAGACCGGCGGTGTTCAGCACATCACCGAACGCCCCACGGTCCTCGGCCAGGTCGATGGCTTCCGGCGGGGTGCCGACGATCGGCACTCCGGCGTCGGCGAGCCGTTGCGCCAGGCCGAGTGGGGTCTGGCCGCCCAGCTGCACGATGACCCCGGCCACGCCTGGTCCACCGGTGCCGGACTGCTCTTCCGCGTGGTACACCTCGAGCACGTCCTCGAACGTCAGCGGCTCGAAGTACAACCGGTCGGCGGTGTCGTAGTCGGTGGACACCGTCTCGGGGTTGCAATTGACCATGACGGTCTCAAACCCGGCCTCGCTCAACGTGGTTGCCGCGTGGACGCAGCTGTAGTCGAACTCGATGCCCTGCCCGATCCGGTTGGGGCCGGAGCCCAGGATGAGCACCTTGGGCCGCTCGGTCTGCGGGGCCACCTCCGTCTCGGCGGCCGGATCGAGTTCGTAGCTGCTGTAGTGATACGGCGTCTTGGCCTCGAACTCGGCCGCGCAGGTGTCCACCGTCTTGTACACCGGGTGGATGCCCAACCGGCTGCGCAGCGACCGCACCCCGTTCTCTCCGGCCAATTCCGGTCGCAGGGCGGCGATCTGCCGGTCCGACAGTCCACAGTGCTTGGCGTGCCGCAGCAGTTCCGCGTCCAGGACGGGGGCGTCGACGAGTTCGGCGCGCAGTGCCACCAGTTCGTCGATCTGGGCGACGAACCAGGGGTCGACACCGCTGGCCTGGGCCACCTGCTCCACCGAGCCGCCGAGGCGCAGCGCCAGTTCGATGTCGTAGAGCCTGCCCTCGGTCGGGGTCTGCAGCCGGGTCAGCACATCGTCGACTCGACCTTCCGCGCCCTCCGGGTCGCGGTGCGTCCAGAACCCCGCGCGGGTGGTTTCCAGCGATCGCATCACCTTGCCGAGTGCTTCAACGAAGTTGCGGCCCAACGACATTGCCTCACCGACCGACTTCATGGTGGTGGTCAGGGTGTCATCGGCACCGGGGAACTTCTCGAACGCGAAGCGCGGCGCCTTGACCACGACATAGTCCAGCGTCGGCTCGAAACAGGCGGGCGTTTCCTTGGTGATGTCGTTGACGATCTCGTCGAGGGTGTAGCCGATGGCCAGTTTCGCGGCGATCTTGGCGATCGGGAAACCGGTCGCCTTGGACGCCAGTGCGCTCGAACGCGACACCCGCGGGTTCATCTCGATCACGATGAGCCGGCCGTCTTTGGGGTTGATCGCGAACTGGATGTTGCAACCGCCGGTGTCGACGCCGACCTCGCGCAGGATGGCGATGCCCAGATCACGCATCCGCTGGTATTCGCGGTCGGTGAGCGTCATCGCGGGCGCCACGGTGACCGAGTCACCGGTGTGCACACCCATCGGGTCCACGTTCTCGATCGAGCACACCACCACCACGTTGTCGTGGCCGTCGCGCATGAGCTCGAGTTCGAATTCCTTCCAGCCGTAGATCGATTCCTCGATCAGCACGTTGGCGCTGGGGCTGGCGGCCAGCCCGGCACCGGCCATCCGGTCGACCTCCCCGACCGAGCGAGCCATGCCCGAACCCAGCCCTCCCATGGTGAAGCTGGGCCTCACCACCACCGGCAGACCGAGTTCGTCGACCGTCTCCCGCACTTCGTCCATCGTGAAACACACACGGCTGCGGGCAGATTCGCCGCCAACCTTGGCGACGATGTCCTTGAACTTCTGCCGGTCCTCGCCGCGTTGAATGGCCTCGAAGTCCGCGCCGATCAGTTCGATCCCGTAGCGTTCCAGCGCCCCGTTCTCGTAGAGGGCGACCGCGGTGTTGAGCGCGGTCTGCCCGCCCAGGGTGGCCAGCAGGGCATCGATCTTGTTTCCGCGCTCGGCCTGCTGGGCCATCACCCGCTCGACGAATGCCGGGGTGATGGGTTCGACGTAGGTGTGATCGGCGAACTCCGGGTCGGTCATGATCGTGGCCGGGTTGGAGTTGACCAGGCTGACCTGCAGCCCCTCAGCGCGCAACACCCGGCACGCTTGGGTCCCGGAGTAGTCGAACTCGCAGGCCTGGCCGATGACGATCGGCCCGGAGCCGATCACCAGCACGTGATTGAGGTCAGTGCGACGCGGCACTAGCGCTCTCCTTTCCAGGCGCGAGCGTGCGCAGTTGTACGGGATTTTCGGCGTGTCGCTGTACAGACACGCACGTTCGCGCAGAAGGGCATCAGCGGTTCCCTTCCATCAGGTCGACGAACTGGTCGAACAGGTATTCCGCATCGTGCGGCCCAGCGGCGGCCTCCGGGTGGTATTGCACCGAAAATGCCCGCCCGTCAACGAGTCTGACGCCCTCGACCACCCCGTCGTTGGCGCAGGTGTGGCTGACCTGTGCCGCTCCGAACGGAGTGTCGAAGGTCTGACCGGCCTCCCCCTCCAGCGCGAAGCCGTGGTTCTGCGAGGTCACCGCGACCCGCCCGGTGGCGTGGTCGATCACCGGGATGTTGATGCCGCGGTGGCCGAACACCATCTTGTATGTCGACAGCCCGAGCGCCCGGCCCAGGATCTGGTTGCCGAAACAGATTCCGAACAGCGGCATTCCGGCTCCCAACACCTCGCGGGTGAGCGCGACGATGTGGTCCGCCGTGGCCGGGTCACCCGGTCCGTTGGACAGGAACACCCCGTCCGGCTTGAGTTCGGCGATCTGGTCGAAGGTCGCCGACGAGGGCAGCACGTGGCTGCGGATCCCGCGACGGGCGAAGTTGCGCGGCGTGTTGGTCTTGATGCCGAGGTCCAGGGCGACCACCGAAAAGCGTTCGGTGCCTTCGGGTTCGACGACGTAGGTCTCGGGTGTGCTGACCTCGCCGGCCAGGTCGGCGCCCAGCATCGGCTGCTGGCCGCGGACCCGCTCGACCAGCTGCTCGGGCTCGGCCAGCGCCGCGCCGGAGAAGACGCCCGCCTTCATCGAGCCGCGGCTGCGTAGGTGGCGCACCACCGCCCGGGTGTCGATGCCGGCGATCCCGACGATGCGCTGGCGGACCAGCTCAGCCTCCAGCGTGCCGGTGGCGCGCCAGTTGGAGGCGCGTGGCGACGGGTCCCGCACCGCGTAGCCGGCCACCCAGATCTTGTCGCCGCGACTCTCGGCGTCCTCGCCATTCCAGCCGGTGTTGCCGATCTGCGGGGCGGTGGCCACCACGATCTGGCGGTGGTAGCTGGGGTCGGTCAGTGTTTCCTGGTAACCGGACATACCGGTGCTGAACACGGCTTCGCCCAGCGTCTCACCGATCGCCCCGAAGGTGGTGCCGGTGAAGACGCGGCCGTCTTCGAGTACCAGCAGAGCCTTGCTCATCTCCGGGGTCCCCTCATATCGCCACTCCTCACGCGGCCTCCTCCTCTATCCAATGCACGTACTCGTCGCGGTTGTCCGCGCGGAACCCGGTGTCGATCTCGGTGCCCGAGGGCAGCCGCCACCGGATCGCGAGGATGCCATTGCGGGCCGCGACCTTGCCGGCCACACCGCGCTCGGTCCGGATCGCGGTGATCGACTCCTGCGGGATCCAGATCGGTTGTGCGCGAATGCGTTCGACGAGAATTCCCTCGGGATAGCGAATCAAAACCGCCTTGCTGCGGTAGCCCAGGTCGCCGACGGCGACCCGGTCGTTCCAGGCCGGCGACAACGTCGTGCCGACGTACAGTCCCTGGGTGGTGACCGCCGGAGCGCCGACCGCGTCGGGCAGATCGGGCAGCTCGCCGATCAGCTCCACCTGCGCTTCGGCCCGGCGCCGCCAGCCCCGCATCATCAGGTGGATCACCACGGCGAGGAACACCACCAGCACGGCCGCGAAGATCAGCGATCCCACCAGGGTGCCTGAATTCATGCCGGGCTCTTCCCGTCCCGGGCGGTGATCTTGCCGCGCAGCAGTGTCGCCGTCACGGTGGCGGGCAAGGTGAGTGACTCGTACGGGGTGTTGGCCGAACGGCTGGCCAGCTCGTCCCCGCTGACCGTCCAGCTGCCCTCGGGATCAACGACGGTCAGATTCGCCGGCTCACCCACCTCGAGGGGACGGCCGTGGTCGGGCAGACCGACGATGCGGGCCGGGTTCTCGCTCATCACCCGGGCGACATCGCGCCAGTTCAGCAATCCCGGCTGCACCATTGTCTGCACCACCACCGACAGCGCGGTCTGCAGCCCCAGCATGCCGGGGCGCGCGGCGGCGAACTCGACACACTTCTCGTGCTCGGCGTGTGGTGCGTGATCGGTGGCCACACAGTCGATCACCCCGTCGGCCAGCGCCTGCCGCAGTGCCAGCGCATCGGACGCCTCCCGCAGCGGCGGGTTGACCCGATTGCGGCCGTCGTAGCTGGCCAGCCTGCCGTCATCCAGCAACAGGTGGTGCGGTGTGACCTCGGCGGTGATCGAAATACCTTGTTCCTTGGCCCATTTCACGATCTCCACGGTGCCCGCGGTGGACGCGTGGCAGATGTGCACCCGGGCACCCGCGTCGCGAGCCAACAGGGCGTCACGGGCGACGATGGATTCTTCGGCGGCCCTGGGCCATCCGGCGAGCCCGAGCCGGGCGGCGGTGGGCCCTTCGTGCGCGACGGCGCCGACGGTGAGCCGGGGTTCTTCGGCGTGCTGCGCGATCAGCACGCCCAGGCCGGTGGCGTATTCCAGGGCCCGGCGCATCACGAGCGGATCGTGCACGCAGATGCCGTCGTCGGAGAACATCCGCACCTGTGCGGCACCGGCGTGCATCATGCCCATCTCGGTCAGCTCGACGCCGGCCAGCCCGACGGTGACCGCACCGACGGGATGCACGTCGACCAGGCCGACCTGGCGCCCGCGGTGCCAGACATGGTCGGTCACCACCGGGCTGTCGGCGACCGGATTGGTGTTGGCCATCGCGAATACCGCGGTGTAGCCACCGAGAGCCGCTGCCGCCGAACCGGTTTCGATGTCTTCGGCGTATTCGCGGCCGGGCTCGCGCAAGTGGGTGTGCAGATCGACGAAGCCGGGCAGCAGCACCTGGCCGGTGGCGTCGATGACGTCGGCCGTGTCGGGAATCGGCAGGCCGGCGCCGATCTCCACGATCTGACCATCATCAACCAGGACGTCGACGCGGTCCCCTTCACCGTAGAGCCGCACGCCCCGAATCAGCACACTCATGCCGCGACTTCCTCCGCGCCGACCAGCACATGGAACAGCACCGCCATCCGCACATGCACTCCATTCGAAACCTGTTGCAGCACAGCCGATTGCGGCGAGTCGGCCACCGACGACGAGATCTCCATGCCGCGCAGCATCGGTCCGGGGTGCAGCACCACGGCGTGGTCGGGCAGCAGTGCCTGGCGCCGGGCGGACAGGCCGTACAGCGTCGAGTACTCCCGCACCGAGGGGAAGAAGCCGCCGTTCATGCGTTCGGCCTGGACCCGCAACATCAGAACGCCGTCGGCGGCGGGTAGTTCGGCGTCGAAGTCATTGGACACGGTGACCGGCCACCCCTCGACCCCGCGCGGCAGCAGCGTCGGCGGGGCGACCAGCACGACCTCGGCACCCAGCGTGTGCAGCAGCATGACGTTGGACCGCGCGACCCGGCTGTGCAGGATGTCCCCGACGATCACGATGCGACGGCCCTCGATGCCGCCGAGCCGCTGGCGGATGGTCAACGCATCCAACAGCGCCTGAGTGGGGTGCTCGTGCGTCCCGTCTCCGGCGTTGATCACCGATGGCGAACCGTCGGCGACCCTGGTCCAGTCGGCCAGCAGGTGCGCGGCGCCGGACGCGGGATGACGGATGATCAGCGCGTCGGCGCCGGCGGCCCGCAGGGTCAGCGCGGTGTCGCGCAACGACTCGCCCTTGCCCACCGACGACCCAGACGCGCTGACGTTGACCACATCCGCGCTCATCCACTTGCCCGCCACCTCGAACGACACCCGGGTGCGGGTCGAGTTCTCGTAGAACATCGTGACCACGGTGCGGCCGCGCAGCGTCGGCAATTTCTTGACGTCGCGGCCCACCAGCGCCTGCGCGAAACGGTCGGCGTCGTCGAGGATCGCGGTGGCCTCGTCGCGGGTCAGGTCGCCCGCGGCCAGCAGATGTCTTGGGGTCATCGGGTGATCACCACGCCGTCTCGTCCGTCGTCTTCCTTGAGTTGCACGTGCACGCTTTCGTTGCGTGAGGTGGGCACGTTCTTGCCGACGTAATCGGCGCGGATCGGCAGCTCGCGGTGACCGCGGTCGACCAGTACCGCCAATTGCACGGCCCGCGGCCGGCCGACATCGCGCAGCGCGTCGAGAGCGGAACGGGTGGAGCGCCCGGAGTACAGCACGTCGTCGACCAGGATCACCAGCGCGTCATCGATGCCGCCGGCCGGAATCGAGGTGTTTTCCAGCGGACGCGGCGGCTTGATCATCAGGTCGTCGCGGTAGAGCGTGATGTCCAGCGAGCCGTGCCCGACGTCCACCCCGCTGTATTCGGCGATGTTGGCGGCCAACCGGCTGGCCAGTGTCACCCCGCGCGTGGGAATGCCGAGCAGCACCACCCGGGTGGAATCGGGGTTGTCCAGCGCGGTCTTTTCGATGATCTGGTGCGCCATACGGGAAATGGTGCGACCGACGTCGGCCGCTGACATCAATTCCCGCGGATCACTGGCACCCATGCGAGATCTTGACCTCCTTCTCCGCCTCTCCGGACGGATCGTTAAAGGATGTCGACTTGCGGGGGCAGCCTAACACGGTCCGGCGGTCGGGGTGCGCGGTGGTGACCGGGTGCGCCCCAACCGGTTTCGTCACTTCAGCAACTTCTGCCCCAGGAGTCCCGGTCCGTCGAAGTGAAGTGTGAGCACACCAACTCGGGTGTGCGTCCACAGCGTCTTCCGGCCCAGAATGGCGCGGTCACCGCACGCCGGCGGCGGTGAACGCACATTGGATCGCCTCAGCCGAGCATCGTTCACGTCACCGGCCTACCCTGGCGGAAATGAGCTCTCCCAGTTCCTCCCCGCACATTGATTTCGACGCCCTCTACCGCGGCGAGAGCCCGGGCGAAGGCCTTCCCCCGGTGCACACGCCACCATGGGATACCAAGGCGCCCAAGGAAAACGTCGTCGCCTGGCACAACGCCGGCTGGGTCCACGGCGACGTGCTGGACATCGGCTGCGGGCTCGGCGACAACGCGATCTACCTGGCCAAGCAGGGCTATCACGTCACGGGTCTGGACATCTCCCCGACGGCGCTGATCACCGCCGAGCGGCGTGCCCACGACGCGGGTGTCGACATCCGGTTCGCAGCGGCCGACTCCACCAGACTCGACGGGTACGCCGACAGGTTCGACACCGTGATCGACAGCGGAATGTTCCACTGCCTGGACGACGACGGCAAGCGCGCCTACGCCGCCGCCGTGCACCGCGCCACCCGGCCCGGCGCGACCCTGTTGATCAGCTGCTTCTCCGACGCCAACCAGGCGAACGACGACTGGCCACGTCCGTCAGTGACAGAGAAGACCCTGCACGACGTCCTGGGCGGCGCCGGTTGGGACATCGACTCGGCCGATCAGGTCACGTTGAGCCGCGAGATGGACGGCGCGAACGTCGAGATGACTTTCTGGTACGTGCGCGCGTTGCGGCGCGATTCAGCCGGGTAGCCGAGCCAGGTCGGCAGGGTCGTACCCGCGGCGACCTTCGTGCGCCCAGGCGAGCAGATCCGGCGGTGCCAACTGGTTGATGCGGTCGTTGTAGCGCCGGTACTCGGCAGGGCCGAAGTAGTGTTGCCACTCCCCGCAGCCCCCGTTGCGGAAGAACCGCTCATTGCTGTGCCACATGCCGTCGGTGGTGTTCGGAGCCACTTCCTCGGCGCGTGACCGCATCGCATCCAGCGAGGCGTGCCGGGCCAGCTCCCGGGCCCGATCCTGACTGACGTCGTATCCCAGCACCGCGCCGAGCCGGATGAACTCACCGACCAGGTCTTGCTGCAGGTCGGCGTAATGGAACAGCGCGACATTGGGCAGCTGCCGACGTTCCCAGGTCTTGCCGAATTGATCCAGGATGTTCGCCAGGGTGCCGATTCCCCTGGGCGGCGCGAAACCCACTCCCGGGGGCGGGTGCGCCGGCCCCTCCATCCAATCCCGGAACTCTTCGATGGGGCCACGCTCGGCGGGCTCGTGGACGGGCTGGGGTCCAGGCGGGCCGTGCCGGTGGTGGGCGGGTACGGCGGCGTCGTGCAGCGTGCGCATCCGGTCCCGGTCCATGTTGGCGGTCTGGAACAACATCGATACCGCCGCATCGCGCGGATCCCGTCCGACGCAGATGTAGGTCACGCGATCGTCGAGGACGAGGCCGTCCAGCGGAGTGTGTGTCTTCATGAACCGGCGGTGGGTCTGGGCCTCGAGAACTCCCACCACTTCGTCGAGCGGCCGGATGGTCTGATCGAACCAGGGCGAGACGGTCGACAGCGGACCCGGCAGGGCCGGCCCGTCGAAAACGAGCAGGGAGACCAGGCGCTGCATCCAGGTCATCCCACATTTCGACGGCGTCGAAATGATGATGTCGCCCTCGCGCAACCGCAGTGCATCCCAACGCAGGTTGTCGCTCATCAACGAGCGGTACAAGACACGGGTCATGTCAGTCACCGCCGGATGATGTCGAAAAGGATGCCCTCGACGGTGACGCCCGGGGCGAAGGCGAACGCTATGCCCGTCGAGATCGGTTTGCTTGATTCCGCTTGTCGCACCATCATTTCCAGCACGAAGATCAGCGACACACTCAACATGTTGCCGAACCGGGCCAACACGTCCCAACTCTGCGCCGCGCGGTCGGCGGAGATGCCCAGTGATCGCACGGACTGCTCGATGATTTTCGGCCCACCCGGATGCACGGCCCACAGGTCGATGTCGGATTTGGCTAACCCGTTGTCCCGCAACACCTCCGCGATCACCGGTTCGACTCCGCGGTAGATGTAGTCGGGCAGATTCTCGGACAGCTCGCAGGTGATGCCGTTGTGATTGACACCGAGCACGATGCCGTCCTCGGCATCGTCGAGCAGCTGGGTGAAGCTGCTGCGGATCACCACGCTGGCCGCCGGCAGCGGCTGCTGTACCTGGCTGGCGCCGATCACCAGCGCCCCGCAGCCGTCGCCGAACAGGCTGTGGGTGACGACGTCGTTGATGTCGTCGGCGAAAACCGCGTTCACCGAGCACAATTCGATGCACACCACCAATGCCTTCATGCTCGGGTGAGCGCGCACATACGTCGCGGCGGTACGGATCGCGTTCATCGCGGCCGCACACCCCATGAAATTGATCACGACGCGCGACACCGAGCGGGACAACCCGAGTTCCTTGACGACCGCGACATCGACTCCCGGCGCGATGAATCCGGTGCTGGTGACGAACACCAGCAGCCCGATCTCGTCGGTCCGGTACTGGAGTCCGGCCAGGGCACGCCGGGCCGTGTCGACCGCCAGCGGCACCGCGTTGTCGAAGAACAGGTTCATCCGGTCCCGGATGGTTCCGGGACCGCGGCGGAAAGCGTCGAACTCCGGATTGAGCGGATCGACGGCCATCCGGCGGCTGCCGATCCGCGTCTTCGCATACAGCCGCGGAATCCGTTCCCGCTGTTCGGGGTCGGCGAAGAGACCGGCCACGTGGGCGGCGGCTGAGGTCTGATCGACTTCGCGCTGCGGGCCGCCGGTCGCGATGCCCTCGATGACGGCGACCGTCGTCGGTGGCGCAGGCGGCAACTGGGCCAGGTTGATTGCGGACTGCTCTGCGGGTGGCGACACGACGCCGCTCTCGGGCACGGTGCTCATACTGACCCGATTCCGACGAAACCGGCAGCGACGTAGTGGGCGCTCTCTTTCCAGGCCGCCGGCGACAAGTGCTCGCGCAGCACGCCCCACTTGTTCTCCCGGGCCACGCGGGACGGTGACAGCAGATACGTGCGGCACAGCTTGGGCAACCGGTCGGTGCAGAAACTCTTCGCGGGCAGCCACTCGACACCGGACTTGGCCGCTTCTTCGCGCAGCAGGTCCTCGGTGACGATGTTGGCGAATCCGCTGCGCTGGAACGGCAGTACGTGATGCACGCGGTGGGAACTCAACCCTGCCGACAGGAAGCAGTCGACGTAGCGGTTGCCGATGACCTTCAAGTCGTTGGCGTGCACGACCTGGTCGACACCCCAGTCCTGTCCGGCCACGTCATCGGCATCCTCGTCCTCGAATTCGTGGCTGGCCACGACCAGGAAGGTGCTGACCCACAACGTCGCCACGAATTGCAGGGCCCAGGCCCAGAAGTCGCCGGCCGCCAGAAAGATCACCATTTCCGTCACCAGCAGCAGGCGCACGCCTGACGAGCCGAAAAAGTGGGGCAGCGCGTTGCGCCAACTGCCATAGCCTTCCTCGACACCCACCTTGCGAGTCATGTTCCACACGTCCGCGATCCGGATTGCCATGCCGGTGACCAGGTGTCCGAACTTGTGCAGAGTATGCACCGGAACGCGAAACAGCCGCGGCAGCCGCATCATCATCGTGAAGACGTTCTTCTTGATGTCGACGTCGCTCTGGGTGTACGGATGGTGCAACAACGTGTGTCCGTCGGCGACCACCAACGCCAGGGCGATGTAGTTCAAGTCGAAGGTGTTGGAGAACACCCGGTTCATTCCGCGCTGGGCGCGGTGTAATGCGTAGTGGCCGTACCCCACCAGCGAGCTGCGCAGCAGAACCATCGCAATCACGAACGCCCACAGCGGCATCCACGTTGGGTGGAGAAGCCGCACACCCTGAACGGCAAAATAGGCGACGGCCAGCGCGGCGACCACGATGTTGAACAGCCGGTCCATCCACTTGATCCGGGCGGCCAGCGCGGGCTCTGTCAGCCGCGCCTTGACACGGTGCATCAGATCGTCTTTGTCGTCGAAGCGATATCTCGGGGTGTCGCGCCGGCTGTCGAAGTCGTCTTTGAACAGGAACGGCGGCGCGTTGTGCTTGGGGTGGATGTCGCGCGGAGTCGCGTCGCGGCCCAGTGCGTACTTGCGCTCGAGTATCCGCTCCACGACGGCCGGGTCGCGGTGGTACGAGGCGATAATCGCGGTGATATCGCGATTTTTGGTGCGCCCGATGAAGAAGGCGCCGCCCGGGTGCTTGGAAATCCAATCGCTGAGATCGTAGGCCCGCCCGTTGTACACCCACACATCCGGGAGCACCGGAGGCCCACCCGGCGGCGGCCCGAGATGTGGGCTCGGGCCACGCTCCTGAACGTCAGGGAGGTCGTTGGTCATTCGTGCTCCTGCGAATCTGTTGGGGTGAGATCGGCTGTACGCCGGCCTTCCCGGCGAACTGGCCCCAATAGTTAGAGCGCGGCCTCAAAGAATCCTCGGCGAATTCTCAAAGGACGAGCGGCTCGCGAAAACACCGCCACGCCAAGCACACTCACCCGACCTGAGCGTGCCCGGAATCCCCCGTGCCGTCAGCAGGCCGCCCCCGTCGCTGCCGATCGAGAACCACGGACGAGAACCGACCCGCAGTGCGGCCGCCATCGGCATGCCGCTCTGTCGGGCCGGTCCTCGATCCGGAGTTCACTTGTGGTGGTCCCGAAACCTGCTACCCGGCGGGGTTCGGAATGGTCACCGGCGCTCCCCAATTGGACAGCGTGATGGTGACGTGGCCCTGGTCCTTGTCGATCACCATTCGGACCAGGTATGCGCTCGGCGGCGTTCCCGGCGCACCCGGCGCCTTCACGTCGGCGATGTACAGGGTCACCGGGAGTGGCCCCTTCGCGTCCTTGCCGATCTGCGGCACCAGCGGGTCGATGATCGCCGCGTCGATGGTTCCCGTCACCTTGGTGGTGGCGACGCCGTCGATCGTTTCGCTGCCGCCGGACTGCGGGTTGGCGACCTTGCCGACCACCGCACCGATGCCCTTGTCCTTGTCCAAGACGACACCGGGGTCGTAGATCTTGTCCGCCGGCCCCACCGACGTGTAAGCCCCGGCTTCGTTCTTGGTGTACATCGTCTTGTTGGTGACGATGAACTGCTTGGGCACCGCCGGCGTCTTCGGCTGCAGCCTGATCATGGCGTCACCAACGGCCTGGCCGTTGCCCTCCGGCTGGTTGGTCACGTCAGCGTTGACCATTTCCATGGGCAGGGTGGTGATGTTGGTGGTCTGCAGGTTGACGTGAAGTGAGTGCAGCGCGGTGGTCGCCTTAGAGGCGTCCGTGACGAGTTGCTGCGCTTCCGGCGACGGGGCGGCGGATGTTCCGGATGCCCCGGAGGTCGCCCCGGACGACGTCGCAGCAGAGGTTCCCGATGAACCCGAAGTCTGGGAGGTCGCGGTTGAGGATTTGTGTCCACATCCGGCGATGGCCGCGACGAGCGCTGCTGCGAAGACGATCGCAACAACGGGCGTCGAGGGTCGACGGGAGACACGTCGGTGGGAGATTTGCGCTTGTGACATCAAGCCATTCATGGCCAGCCTTTGCTGAGTTATCCAACCGGTGGTGATGAGCAGCGAGTCGCTACCTTCGTCGTACGGTTTGAACGAGGCCCGGTAACCGGTCCCCGGCCAATGGTCGCGGATCTCGGTGACTGCACACCCGCACCCTGGTTCACCAGCAACGACCATGCAGTCCACCGCACGCCGCCGCCCTCTCAGCAGGTTCACCAGATAGCTTTTGCCGGAGAGCGCGACATTAACACGAGGCCGGTGCGCTGCAAACCGATTCGCCGAAGTAACTGTCGCCGGATCCGGGCCGCCGCTTCGGGCCTCGGCGATCTTTGCGGAGTTCACAAAGATTTCACGTGCGCGGTGAAGGTGATCCCACCTTCGAGGCGATTACTTCGAGGGGCTAACCTCATCCGGTGAATCTCGACGGCAATCAGGCGACGATCCGCGAGGTCTGCGACGCCGGGCTGCTGTCAGGAGCGGTCACCGTCGTCTGGCAGCGCGGAGAACTGTTGCAGGTCAACGAGATCGGCTACCGCGACGTCGAGGCCAGGCTGCCGATGCAACGCGACACGCTGTTTCGGATCGCTTCCATGACCAAGCCGGTCACGGTGGCGGTGATCATGAGCATGGTCGACGAAGGAAAACTCGCACTGCACGATCCGATCACCCGGTGGGTGCCGGAGCTGGCGAACATGCAGGTGCTCGACGACCCGCTCGGCGCGTTGGACCGCACCCACCCCGCCAGGCGCCCGATCCTGATCGAAGATCTGCTGACCCACACCAGCGGTATGGCCTACGGCTTCTCGGTACCCGGACCGATCGCGCGGGCCTACCTGCGGTTGCCGTTCAACCAGGGTTCGGACGTCTGGCTGTCCGAGCTGGCCGCGCTCCCCCTCGTTCACCAGCCCGGCGAAAAAATGACTTACAGCCACTCGACCGATGTGCTGGGCGTGATCGCGTCCCGCATCGACGGCAAGCCGCTCTACGAGGTGTTCGACGATCGGGTGCTGGGCCCGGTGGGGATGACGGACACCGGATTCTTCGTCAAGCCCGAGTCGCGATCGCGAGCGGCGACCATGTACCGCCACGACGAACACGACCGCCTGCAGCACGACGTGATGGGGCCCCCGCACGTCAAGCCCCCGTCGTTCTGCAACGCCGGTGGCGGGTTGTGGTCCACCGCAGAGGACTACCTGCGCTTCGCCCGGATGTTGCTGGGCGACGGTTCGGTCGACGGCGCGCAGGTGCTGTCGAAAGAGTCGGCGCGGCTGATGCGTACCGACCGATTGACGGACGAGCACAAGCGCCACAACTTCCTCGGCGCGCCGTACTGGGTGGGCCGGGGGTTCGGACTGAACCTGTCGGTGGTGACCGATCCCGCCAAGTCCACGCCGCTGTTCGGGCCGGGCGGCGTCGGGACGTTCGGCTGGCCCGGCGCGTACGGGACGTGGTGGCAGGCCGACCCGAGCGCGGACCTGATTCTGCTGTACCTCATCCAGTACTGCCCCGACTTGACCGCCAACGCCGCCGCGGCGGTCGCGGGCAACCCGGTACTGGCCCGGCTGCGGACCGCCCAGCCCAAGTTCGTTCGTCACACCTATCGCGCGCTCGGGCTGCTATGAGCGGCTACTCCTACGAACGACCGCCGACGCACCTGGACGGGCCCCGGCTGCTGTTGCGCCCGGCCGTCATCGAGGACGCCGACGAGATCTTTGAAAGCGTGTCGGGCGATCCCGAGGTCACCCGGTTCCTGTTGTGGAGCGCCCACCCCGATGCGGTCGAGACCCGCCGGGTGCTCATCGAGCAGCTCATCTCGACCAAGAACGACCGCAACTGGGTGATCACATTGCGCCACACCGGCGACATCGTCGGGCTGATCAGTTGCCGCCGCCCGGTGAGCCATTCGGTGGAAATCGGCTACTGCCTGGGCCGCAACTGGTGGGATATGGGCTACATGTCCGAGGCACTCAAGTTGGTGATGGCCGAGCATGCCGGCGACCCCAGCGTGTTCCGGGTGTGGGCGACCTGCCACGTCGACAACTCACGGTCAGCGCGGCTGTTGCAGCGTGCCGGCTTCGCCTTGGAAGGGCGGCTGCGCCGGCACGCGGTCTACCCCACAATGGGTCCCGACCCGCACGACAGCCTGATCTACGCCAGAATCCTGCGCTGAGTGCACCCTCGGGCCCCGAGGTGTCGAACTCACTGAGGGCGAGGGAATTTCAGTAGAAACTTGCTGCCTCGGTCTGTGACCAACACATTGCCCGCGGTGTCGACTGCGACATCGTAGGGATCGCGAAGGCCGTCCAACAACAAGTCGGTGACGGCCCGCGAATTCGTGTTCAGCTTCATGACTCGGTGATTGCCCGCATCGACGACATAGACATTGCCCGCGGTGTCCACCGCGACCCCTTCGGGATGCGATATGCCTTGAAACGGAAGCTCGCTCGTGCCGCCGCCAGCCGCGATCAGGAACACCCGACTATTGCGGGAGTCGGTGACAAATACGTTGCCCGCGCTGTCGACGGCGACATCTGTCGCCGAACCATTATCGGGAGCTTTGAAAAATTCGGTAGCGGTCTTGTCTTCGGCCGGCAACCTGAGCACCCGGCCGGACGATG
This sequence comes from Mycobacterium paragordonae, assembly GCF_003614435.1. Lineage (NCBI taxonomy): Bacteria > Bacillati > Actinomycetota > Actinomycetes > Mycobacteriales > Mycobacteriaceae > Mycobacterium > Mycobacterium paragordonae. The sequence continues at coordinate 2,654,341 of NZ_CP025546.1, read as the reverse complement.
ATTGCGTCACGTACACGGTCCCGCCAGAGTCCACCGCTACGTTGAACGCCTCCGACCCACGCAGGGGCGTGGCGCCGGTCAGGGTCTTGTTTTCCGAGTACGAGTACACCCATAGTTGGCCACCATCGGTGACATACATCTTTCCGCTGTCGTCGATCGCCAGACCGCTGGGCGCCTTGAGCAGAGTACTGGGCACTTCAGTCTTTGCGTCGGTCAAGTCGGGCGCCATCCGAATTAGGCGACCGCCCGCCTGCGCCGACGGCGCGTTCGGCACTCCCGGCATGGGCTTCGTCGTTGTCGGAAGTCCCGGGAATCCTGGGACCGTCGACGGCCCTAGCGGCTCGATCGGGGTTATCGGCGTCCACTCCTGTTTGGGCGGGCCATCGCACACGTACACGGTGCCGTCCGCGCCCACCGCAACGCCCCCGGGATCGTTGAGTACGAAATATGGCACGTCGGGCAACGCCTCGGCCAACTTCGGTCCTTCGGGGGCCAGGACTGGCCGAATGCTCGTGACAGTGAAATAGAGTCCGACACCAAGGAGGAGCACCGCAGACGATGCCGACGCGAAAATCTTGCTACCTCCCCCCGGAATGAGGACCGCCGTCGAAGGGTCGTCCGGATCGTAATGGACCTCCACTTCGGTCCCGACCGCGTAGCGATCCAAGAGCGCCCTGTTCTGGGCGCGCGATTTCGCGGGATGGCCCGTTTGAAGGACGTCGCCGGAGTACTCAACACCCTTCACCTTGTATCGGTACTCGACGTTAACGACTTCACTTTCATAATCTGACTCGACCGCCGCGTGCGTCACGCAACCCGGCACGGTCGGCCAAGCATGACTGCGCTGACCCAGTCGCATCTGCCGAATAGCCTTGACCAGGAGCCACACGCCAATAGGCGTCGCGAACACGCCAAAAATGAGATAAGGCAAATGGCTCATCTGATCTCCGGCGAGTCTCGGAATCCGGCGGTTACCCGGCGACTGTCATCGCCGCACCGACTGCATCGAAGACGTACCGGATGGTCGTACCCCACCATGCCCGTCAGTTCACCTGCACCGAATGCTCGTTCGCCAGCATCGGAGCTTCGGGCGCCCGGGCCGGCTCGGACGATCCGTTGCCGGACACCTTGGCGGCGTGAGTCACCGCGGCACGAGCAGCCTCCGTGCGGCTCAACGCTTCCTGTGTGAACACCGACAGCCCGAGCTCATGGTTGTAGCCGTGGATCTCCTTGACGTCGAGTTGGGCCAGGAAGTACACGATCTCTTTGGACACCACCTGCCCGGGCACCAGCACTGGGAAGCCAGGCGGGTAGGGCACCACGAAAGTGGTGGACACCAACGTCTTTCCCTCGGCGATGCGTCGTCCCGCGGTGCCGATCAATACGTATTCGCGGTCCTTCTCCTCATACCCGGCGTAGAACGCCGAGCGGGTGTCGCCGTAGACGCTGCCCTCGTCGGGCCGGAAGGCCACGTCGAACTGGCTGAAGTCGGGCAGGTGCGGCAGGTCTTCGGTGATCTCTTCGACGCGGCGCTCGTGCAGTTTCCAGTCGGCGGCGCTGGCTGCGGCTTGGGTGCGATCGAAATCTGTTGCCACCCTGCGCAATACGTCGAGCAGGTGGTGAACGCTCGACCAGGTGACGCCGATGGTGAAGATCAGCAGCACGCTGTTGATCGACGTCTTGTTGATCTGAATGCCGAAGCGGTCCATCAGGATCTTCTCGCGGAAGTCGTAGCCGTTCATCCCGGTCTTGCCGAGGAACAGCGTGACCCGCGTCGGGTCCAGCACGAACTGGTCCGAACGCCAGGCCTCGTTCCACTCGTCGAGGGCGCCCTGCCTGACTTCGCGGTAGGAGCTGACATGCGAGGCCCGGTATTCCTCGGGCACCAGGTCGGACTCGTCGAGAATGCGGAACCACTTGCTGATCAACCGGTCTTTGCGGACCCGGTGCCGGAATACCAGGGCCATGTCGTAGACCTGCCGGACCAACTGGAAGCCTTCGATGTCGACCTGCCGGCGCGCCAGGTCCAGCGACGCCAGCAGTTGCTGGTTCGGCGACGTCGAGGTGTGCGTCAAGAACGCCTCCCCGAAGGCGTCGCGGGCCAGGGCGTTGAAGTCCTGGTCGCGCACGTGAATCATCGAGGCCTGCCGGAACGCGGACAGCGATTTGTGGGTCGAGTGCGTCGCGTAGACCCGTACCCGCGCTTTGGCGGGATCCGGCAGCAGTCGGTGATTGACCCACTCCTCGCGCGGCACCCCTTCCATCGTCGCTTTCCAATTGCGGTGTTCCTCAGCATATTCCGGTGAGGTGAGCATCTGCTCGAGCCGCTCGGCCGACACCATCGCGGTGCGCTGCCGGGCCCATGGCACGGCGGTCGCGAACGCGTACCAGGCCTCGTCCCACAGGAAGACGATGTCGGGCTTGATCGCCAGCACCTCTTCCATCACCCGCCGCGGGTTGTACACGACACCGTCGAAGATGCAGTTGGTGAGCAGCAGCATGCGCACCTTGTCCAGGTGCCCGGCCGCCTCGAGGTCCAGTAGCGCCTTCTTGATGGTGCTCAGTGGCACCGCCCCGTAGATGGCGAACTCCGGCAGCGCGTAGGACTCCAGATATCGGGGATAGGCCCCGGCCAGCACCAGCCCGTAGTGGTGGGACTTGTGGCAGTTGCGGTCGATGAGCACGATGTCGCCCGGCCGCGTCAACGACTGCACGACGATCTTGTTGGCGGTAGAGGTGCCGTTGGTGACGAAGTAGGTGTGGTTGGCGTTCCAGGTGACCGCGGCCTTGTCCATCGCCTTCTTGATGTTGCCGTGCGGGTCCAGCAGCGAGTCCAAACCACCTGAGGTGGTGGATGTTTCGGCCATGAAGATGTTGCGGCCGTAGAACTCGCCCATGTCCTGCAACGACTTCGAGTTGAAGATGCTGGCGCCGCGGGCGACGGGAAGCGCATGGAACTGGCCGACCGGTGCGGCGGCGTAGGCCCGCAACGCGTCGAAAAACGGTGTGGAGAAACGGTTCCGGAGCCCCGCGATCACCGTGCTGTGCAGGTCGGTGACATCGTTGAGCCGGTAGAAGGTGCGGTCGTAGACGTCTGGCTCGTCGTCGCTGCCGGCCGCGATCGACTCATCCGTGAGCAGGTAGAGATCGATGTGGGGCCGCAATTCGCGGATCCACTCGCCGCACTCGATCCAGTCGTGCGACCGGTCGGACACCCCGGTGTCCTCATTGCAGCCGAGCAGGGTGTTCATCAACGGCACCCGGTCCCGGGAACGCAGCGGCAGGTCGTGGCGGACGATCGCGGCCTGGATCTCACCGTTCAACGCGACCGCGGTGATCGCGTCCTCGACGCTGGGCGCCAGCAGGATCTCGAACTGGATGTCTTCGGCCGCATTTCGCAACTCGCGCAGCGCGTCGGCCAGGCAGTCCGGTGCCGTGCACGGCGCATCGTCGGCGAGCAGCACTGTGTAGAACTGCTGCTGTTTGGCCTGCGCCACCAGTTCCTGATCGGCCAGGGGCGCCGAAAGGTCGAATAACGCTGTGCGATCACCATATTCGGAGAGCAGCCGCACGGCCAGCGACACCTCCTCGGCGAGGCGTACGGTGGACAGGCTTTCCAGGTGGGCGCGGAAGGTAGCCAGGTTCGCCGCGCCGGGATAGAGCCAGTACCGCTCGTAGGCGCCGATGCGGTCCATCAGCCGCTTGACCTTGGCCAGGTCGTGGGTCTTGTCGAGCCCGGCCAGGTCGACCTCGGCCAGGTGGCGGCAGGCGTCGTCGAGCAGGTTCCAGGTGTCGATGCGCGTGTATGACGGATTGGCCACCGCCGCAAGGGCAGAGACGCGAAGCCGTCGCTTGGGGGCACTGTCTCGATTCATGTCGTCACCTGTTCTCGAGCGTCAATGCAGCTCGTAGGTATCGCGGGAAAGTTCAAAGTAGTGGCCGGACCCGTTGTCGGTACACGAGATGCCCGATTGCTGACTTTCGCAGGTTACCGAGTTGAGCGAGCGACTCTGGCCGTATTGAAGGACTGGGTACCCGGTGCCGCGGACGGTGTCGCTGTGGCAGGTCATCTTGGCCGCGCTGCCCTGCCGCATGCTGATTCGGTCCCCGAACGCTCCCATGCAGGGCGTCGGGCGCGCCGGCGCCGCCCATGCGTGGTCGCTGATCTCGCACTCGACAAGGGCCGAACCGTCCAACAACCCCATCGCACAGTCGATGTTGCCCGACGGTGTCTGGAAGAAATCGAAGCCGTCGGCATGTGCGGTAGCCGGAGCCATCAGCCCCAGCGCCGTCCCGGCGCAGGCCAGGATGGCCGGGGATTTGATTGACTTCACTGTCGACAGCTTTCCGTTGGTAACCAACGGCCATTGTGTCGCGCCCGCGCGCAAAGCGCGATCATTTCGATCGGGAATTTTGACTGCCCGGAATCCGGTGCGGGGTCAGCCGTCCAACTCGTCGTCGCTGTCGATGATCTGTCGATTGCCTTTGCTCAGCGGGTTTTCCATCCACTTGAACAGGGGAAGCTGCGGCAGTTCGAAGCGCCGACCGGGGAGATCGGTGACGTCGCCGAGCGAACGCACCACGCCCTGGGTCAGGCCCATGATGGCCGCCATCACCGGCAGCAGCGGTTGCAGCGGCTTGGCGGCGGTCCGCACTGTGCTGATGCGGCGGGCCAGGATCAGGCGTTCGACCGTGTGGTAGACCGCGGCACCTACGCCCAGGCCGAAGATCGCCAGCACCGAGGCGAGGATGGTCCAGCCGAACGCGGCGCTGATCACCGCTCCCACGACCACCGTCACCGCCGCCAGGACGGCCAGCACGACACGCAGTTCGAGCCGGGTCACGAGGCACCTCCTTGCATGGCGCGGGCGGCCGCGCGGATCTGCGGCGTCACCAGCATGACCTGGCCCAGCACGCCGTTGATGAAGCCCGGGGATTCATCGGTGGACAGTTCCTTGGCCAACTCCACAGCCTCGTTCACGGCGACCGGCTCCGGCACATCGTCGGCGTACAGCAGCTCCCACACGGCGACCCGCAGGATCGCGCGGTCCACCGCGGGCAGCCGGTCCAGCGTCCAGGACTGCAGGTGCGAGGTGATGAGCTCGTCGACGTGCGCCGCGTGCTCTGACACACCGCGGGCGACGACAGCCGCGTACGGAAGCAGTGCGGTCACGTCCGGGTTGGCCTGCGTCAATGCGGTGCGCATCTCGACCATCTCGACCGGGCTCAGGCCGCGTGCCTCCGCTTCGAACAGCACGTCGACAGCGCCTTTGCGCGCCTGATGCCGGCCTTTAAAAGGGCGCGAGGGGCGCGACGGCCGCTGAGCCCGTTGTTGCTTGCCCGCGCTTTCATCCTGCATGGTCAGGTGTTGACCCGCCCCAGGTAGCTGCCGTCGCGGGTGTCCACCTTGAGCTTGTCGCCGGTGTTGATGAACAACGGCACCTGAATCTCCGCGCCGGTCTCCACGGTCGCCGGCTTGGTGCCCGCGCTGGAGCGGTCGCCCTGCAAGCCGGGCTCGGTGTGGGAGACCACGAGTTCGACGGACACCGGCAGCTCGAGGTAGAGCGGCGCACCGTCGTGGAACGCCACCTGTACCGGTAGCCCCTCCAGCAGGAACCGGGCGGCGTCGCCGACCAGCGACTCCGGCAGCGGGTGCTGCTCGTAGTCCTGGCTGTCCATGAAGACGAAGTCCGAGCCGTCGCGGTACAGGTAGGTGGTGTCGCGGCGGTCGACGGTGGCGGTGTCGACTTTGACGCCCGCGTTGTAGGTCTTGTCGACGACCTTGCCGGACAGCACGTTCTTCAGCTTGGTGCGCACGAAAGCCGGGCCTTTACCGGGTTTGACGTGCTGGAACTCGGTGATGGTCCACAACTGGCCGTCGATAACCAGGACCAGTCCGTTCTTGAAGTCAGCAGTGCTCGCCACAGTCGGTAAATCTCCTACAAGATGGCCAGTTCCTTCGGGAACCGGGTCAACAATTCCGGGGTCTGCCCGGGGTGATGCGGGGTGTTGCTGGGCACCACCAGGGTGTCCTCGATGCGGACACCGCCACGGCCCGGTAAATAGACGCCGGGCTCCACGGTCACCACGGAGCCCGCAAGTAGTGTACCGGCGGATGTCGCCCCGATGCCCGGCGCTTCGTGTATCTGCAGGCCGACTCCGTGTCCCAGGCCGTGGCCGAAGTGGTCGCCGTAGCCCGCGTCGGCGATCATCTGTCGTGCGGCCCCGTCGACATCGCGCAGCTCAACGCCCGGGTGCAAGGCCTCCCGGCCCGCCCGCTGGGCCTGCGCGACCAGCTCGTAGATCTCCAGCTGCCAGTCGGCAGCGTTGCCCAGCACAAAGGTGCGGGTCATGTCGGAGTGATAGCCGGCGACCAGAGCGCCGAAGTCGATCTTGACGAAATCGCCGGATGCCAGCACCGCGTCGGTGGGCCGGTGGTGCGGGATCGCCGAATTCGGCCCGGCCGCCACGATCGTCTCGAACGAGATCGCGTCGGCGCCGTGGTCGAGCATCAGCCCTTCCAGCTCGCGACTCACCTCACGCTCGGTACGTCCCGGCCGCAGCCCGCCGCTCTCCACCAGGTCGGTCAGCGCGGCGTCGGCGGCTTCACAGGCCAGACGCAGTAACGCCAGCTCCCCGGCGTCTTTGATTTCCCGCAGAGTCTCTACCGTCCCGGACGCCCGCACCAGTTCGGTGTTGCAGCCGTCCAGTTCGCCGGCCAGTGCGTCCAAGCCGTCAACGGTGACCACATGGCTTTCGTAGCCCAGCTTCCCGACGCGGTCCTGACCGGCCCGGCCGGCCAGAGAGCGTCCCACGGCACGCTCGATGGCCACCTCCAGATCGGGCGCCTGCTGGGCCGCCTGGGTGCGGTAGCGACCGTCGGTGGCCAGCACGGCCTCGCGGTCGTCAGCAAACACCAGCAACGCGCCGTTGGACCCGCTGAAGCCGGATAGATACCGCACATTTATCAAGTCTGTGACCAGCATCGCGTCTAGTCCTGCGGCACTGATTTTGGTTTTCAGGTTGTGTCGGCGCTGGGAATGTGTCACGACCCTTGACCGTACTCGCTACGCTGTTTGCCCATGAACAAGTGGATGCTGCGTGGATTGGTCTTTGCCGCCGGGATGGTCGTTCTTCGCCTGTTTCAAGGGGCGCTGATCAACGCGTGGCAGACCCAGTCGGCGCTGATCAGCATAGTGCTGCTGACGATTTTCATAATCTGCGCCGCGGTGTGGGGCCTTTTCGACGGCCGCGCCGACGCGAAGGCCAACCCGGACCCCGACCGACGCGAGGACCTGGCCATGGTCTGGTTGCTCGGCGGGTTGGTGGCCGGTGTGGTCAGCGGTCTGGTGGCCTGGATCATCGCCCTCTTCTACAAGGGCATCTACACCGGCGGTTTGCTCAACGAGCTAACTACTTTTGCGGCATTCACCGCGCTGATCGTGTTCTTGTTCGCGATCGTCGGGGTCGCAATCGGGCGCTGGCGCATCGACCGCAACGCTCCCCCGGTCGAGAAGCCCGACCACGACCCGAATCGCGACCGCTCCGCCGACACCGACGTGTTCTCTGCGGTGCGCGCGGACGACAGCCCCACCGGTGAGATCAGGACGCCTGGCGCTCAGACCGAGGAGCGGACGTCGTCGGTGGCGACCGTCGAGCGCGAACGTGAAACACCCACCGAGACGATCCGCACCGGGCAGCACGGCAGCGAGGACAAGACCGAGGTCATTCGCACCCGCGACCACAGCGATGACGCCAAGACCGAGGTGATCCGCACCGGCGACCACGGCGGCGACGACGCCAAGACCGAGGTGATCAACCTCGACAAGCCGGATAAGAAGTAGCTAGCCGGCGGCCAGGTACCGCAGGGCCAGCAGATAGCCCTGCACCCCCAGGCCCACGATCACCCCGGTCGCGACCGGACTGAGGTACGAGTGGTGCCGAAACTCCTCGCGGGCGTGGACATTCGAAATGTGGACCTCGATCAGCGGGGCGCTCAGTTCCGCGCAGGCGTCGCGCAGGGCCACCGAGGTGTGGGTCAGACCGCCGGCGTTGAGGATCACCGGCTCGGACGCGTCGGCGGCCCGGTGGATCCAGTCCAGCAGCTCGGCCTCGCTGTCGCTTTGCCGCACAACGACTTCCAGGCCGAGTTGGGCGGCTTCGGCTTCGATCAGGGCCACCAGGTCGTCATGGGTGGTGCTGCCGTAGACGGCGGGCTCCCGCTTACCGAGCCGGCCCAGGTTCGGTCCGTTGATCACATTGATCGTCATGGCGCGCACACTCCCGCGTAGGCCGTCACCAGCAGACCCGGGTCGGGTCCCACCAGCCGGCCCGGTTTGGCCAGTCCGTCCAGGACCACGAAGCGTAATACTCCGGCGCGGGTTTTCTTGTCGCCCGCCATGTATTCCAGCAGCTGGGGCAGCGCGTCCGGGTCGTAGCTGACCGGCAGGCCCAGCGACGTCAGAATGTCGCGGTGGCGGGCGGCGGTGGCGTCGTCGAGGCGGCCGGTGAGCCGGGCGAGTTCGGCCGCGAACACCAGTCCCACCGACACCGCGGCGCCGTGGCGCCACTGGTATCGCTCGCGGCGTTCGATCGCGTGGGCCAACGTGTGGCCGTAGTTCAGGATTTCCCGCAGTTCGGATTCTTTCTCGTCGGCTGCGACCACCTCGGCTTTGACCGCGATCGCCCGCCGGACGAGTTCGGGTAGCACCTCCCCCTCGGGGTCCAGCGCCGCCTGCGGGTCGGCCTCGATGAGGTCCAGGATCACCGGGTCGGCGATGAAGCCGGCCTTGACCACTTCGGCCATGCCGGCGACGATCTCGTTGTGCGGCAACGTCTTCAGCGTCGAGAGATCGACCATCACGGCCAGTGGCTGATGAAACGCGCCGACCAGGTTCTTGCCCGCTTCGGTGTTGATGCCGGTCTTGCCGCCGACGGCGGCGTCGACCATGCCGAGCAGGGTGGTCGGCACGTGCACGATCGAGACGCCCCGCAGCCAGGTGGCCGCCGCGAATCCGGCGACGTCGGTGGCGGCCCCGCCGCCCAAACTGACCAGGGCGTCCTTGCGCCCGATTCCGATGCGGCCCAACACTTCCCAGATGAAGCCCACGACTGGCAGCTCTTTACCCGCTTCGGCGTCCGGAATTTCAACGCGGTGTGCGTCAACCCCGTTGTCGGCCAACCGAGTTCGTATCTTCTCCGCGGTGTGCGCGAGCACCGGCTGGTGCAGGATGGCGACCTTGTGCCGGCCGGCGAGTTGCTCCAGCAGTTCGTCGATCAGCCCGGTGCCGATCACCACGGGGTACGGCGGGTCGACGGCCACCTCGACGGTGACCGGTGCGTTGTCTGTCATTTGGTGGCCTCTACCGAAGTCGGGGTCTGCAGTCGCGACACGATGTAGCGGACCACCGCGCCGGGGTTGCGGCGGTTGGTGTCCACCCGGATCGTCGCGACCCGGCGGTACAGCGGAATGCGTTTGGACATCAGTTCGCGGAACTTCTCGGCACGGTCGGGCCCGGCCAACAGTGGCCGCACCGTGTTGCCGCCGGTGCGCCGCACGCCTTCGGCGGCACTGATCTCGAGGTAGACGACCGTGTGACCGGCCAGCGCCGCGCACACCCCCGGGCTGGTGACCGCGCCACCACCCAGCGACAGCACGCCGTCGTGCTCCTCGAGCGCCGCACGGATCACCTCCTCCTCGATGCGGCGGAACTCCGGTTCGCCGTCGGTGGCGAAGATCTCGGCGATGGTGCGGCCGGTCCGCTGCTCGATGGCGGCGTCGGTGTCGAGCAGGCCGACCCCGAGCGCCTTGGCCAGCCGACGCCCGATGGTCGATTTGCCGGAACCCGGCAGGCCGACGAGTACCGCCCTGGGAGCCATGTCCGGCTAGCTTCCGGCGGCCCGGGCGGCGGGCGCCTCCCGCTCGGCGACCGTGCGCTGGTAGGACTCGATGTTGCGGCGGGTTTCGGCCAGCGAATCGCCGCCGAACTTCTCCAGTGCCGCGCGGGCGAGCACCAGCGCCACCATGGTCTCGACGACCACTCCGGCGGCCGGCACCGCGCACACGTCTGAGCGCTGGTGGATGGCGACCGCTTCGTCGCCGGTGGCCATGTCGACGGTGGCCAGTGCCCGCGGCACGGTGGAGATCGGCTTCATCGCCGCGCGCACCCGCAGCGGCTGGCCGTTGGTCATGCCACCTTCGAGCCCACCGGCCCGGTTGGTCGAGCGGACCACCCCGTCGGGCCCCGGGTACATCTCGTCGTGGGCCCGGCTGCCACGACGGCGGGCGGTTTCGAAACCGTCACCGACCTCGACGCCCTTGATCGCTTGGATGCCCATCACCGCGGCGGCCAGCTGGCTGTCCAGCCGGTTGTCGCCGCTGGTGAATGAACCCAGGCCGACCGGCAGGCCCGATGCCACCACCTCGACCACGCCACCGAGGGTGTCGCCATCCTTCTTGGCCGCCTCGATCTCGGCGATCATCGACCTCTCAGCGTCTTCGTCATACGCGCGGACCGGGCTGGCGTCGATAGCGGCCAGGTCTTCCGGGCGCGGCGGCGGGCCGGCATACGGCTCTGACGCGCCGATGGAGATGACGTGCGAGAGCACCTCGACGCCCAGCGCCTGGCGCAGGAACGCCCGGGCGACGGTGCCGGCCGCGACACGGGCCGCGGTTTCGCGGGCACTGGCACGCTCCAGCACCGGGCGGGCGTCGTCGAAGCCGTACTTGAGCATGCCGGCGTAGTCGGCGTGCCCCGGCCGCGGACGGGTCAGCGGTTCATTGCGCGCGCTGTCTGCGAGCTGGGCCGGGTCGACGGGGTCGGGGGCCATCACGGTTTCCCACTTCGGCCACTCCGTGTTGCCAATCTCGATCGCGATGGGCCCGCCCAGCGTGACGCCGTGCCGTACGCCCGACAACATGGTCACCGCGTCGCGCTCGAACTTCATCCGGGCACCCCGGCCGTAGCCCAGGCGTCGGCGGGCCAGCTCGTCGGCGATTTCGGTAGACGTCACCTCGACGCCGGCGACCATGCCCTCGACCATGGCCACCAACGCGCGGCCATGGGATTCCCCAGCAGTGATCCAGCGCAACACCCGAACATCTTCCCACGTGCGCGGCGATGTCCTTTCACACCCTTGAGTCTGCGGCGAGGGCGAAGACGTTCGAGTGAGGGCTGCCACAGACGCAGAGTCAGCGCCGGGCCGCACGTCGCTACGTGTCGTTACCCGAGGGCCAGCGCCGCCGTCCACGCCGTCGCCAGGCACATCGACGGTCCGTGCGGCACGGTGGACATCCGCAATATCAGCCCGGCCACGGCGGTCAGCAGCGGCGCGGCCAGCGCCGCCAAAAACCACACCTCGAAACCGAGGCAACCGGTCAGGCCACCGAGCCCGACCGCGAGCTTGACGTCTCCGGCGCCCATGGCCGTCGGCGCCGCCAGATACACCACGAGATACACCGCCATCAGCGCCAACCCACCCGCCAGCGCCTGCGTTCCGCGACCCGCCAGCGCCGCCCCGATCAGGATCGCCGCCCCGCCGGGCAGTGTCAGCAGGTTGGGCAGCCGCCGCTGCCGAAGGTCGTAGTAACTCAGGGCGACCAGCCAAGCCGCGACGATCCCGATCCGCATGCGCGGCAGGCTAGATCAATTCCTCGAGTGCGCAAGTCATCGCCTCGCGAGGGGCCGGCATCCCGGTGAACTGCTCCACCTGCGCGAACGCCTGGTGCAGCAGCATCTGCAGGCCGCTGATCACGCGGCCGCCGGCGGTCTGCACCGCTGCGGCCAACGGGGTGGGCCACGGGTAGTAGATGGCGTCCAACAGCACCGGGACCGCAGCGAAGGCCTCGGCGTAGCGCGCGGCGACGTCGGCGGGCAGCGTGCTGACCAGCACCTGTGCGCCGGCCACCGCATCCGTCAGCGCGTCATCGTCCAGGCCGCAGTACGTCGTCGCCACCCCCAAGCGGGCGCCCAGATCGACCAGCCGGGCGGCCTTGTCCGGGTTGCGGGCCACCACCGTGATGCCGGTGACCCCGAGCGTGGCCAGCCCCACAACGGCCGCCGGGGCCGTGCCACCCGAACCGGCCACCAGCGCACGCCCGGACGCCTGCCCGAGCGCGCCCGCCACGCCGTCGATGTCGGTGTTGTCGGCTCGCCATCCGCGCGCCGTGCGCACCAGGGTGTTGGCGGACCCGACCTGCTCGGCGCGCGCGGTGCGTTCGTCAGCGAACCGCAGTGCGGCGAACTTGCCCGGCATGGTCACCGACACGCCGACCCACTCGGGGCCGAACCCGCCGACCACGCCGGGCAGTTGCTCGGCGGTGCACTCGATGCGGTCATAGGTCCAGTCGTCGAGGCCGAGCGCGCGGTAGGCGGCCAGGTGCAGCTGTGGGGACTTCGAATGCGCGATCGGCGAACCGAGCACCCCAGCCTTTCTAGCGTGCGGAGTCGAGGACACCGTTGCGCTTGGCCAGTTCGATGTTCGCCAGATGCTGCTGATAATCCCGGGTGAACAGCGTGGTCCCCTGGGCGTCGATGGTGACGAAGTACAGCCAGTCACCCGCCGCCGGATGCTCGGCCGCACGCAGCGCGTCCACCCCTGGTGAGCAGATCGCGGTGGCCGGCAGGCCTTCGGACATGTAGGTGTTCCACGGGGTCCGCTGCGCGCGGTCGGCGTCGCTGGTGGCGACCTCCCGACGGTCCAGCGGATAGTTGACCGTCGAGTCGAACTCCAGCTTCCGGTGTTCATGCAGCCGGTTGTAGATGACCTGCGCGACCTTGGTGAAGTCCTGCACGTTGGCTTCCTGCTGGACCAGCGAGGCCACCACCAGGATGTCGTAGGGCGACAGCCCGATCGCCTTGGCCGTGTCCTCCAACCCTGAGGTCAGGTATTCCACGGTTCCGGCGCTGATGAGGCTGGCCAGAATGGTTTCCGCCGAAGCCGCCGGGTCGATGTTGAAGGTGCCGGGCGCGATCAGGCCCTCCAGCCGGCGGTGGTCGGTGCCCAGCTCACCGACCGGCTCGACAGCCCATTTCGGCACCTGCAGCGCCGCCGGAGTGCTCTTGCTCGCCGAGGCCTTGAGATCGGCCAGCGACACGCAGCGCTGGTTCCCGTCCAGATCCACGCATGTCGCGCGCGAGATCAGGGTCAGGATCCCGGGAGTCGTTTTATTGGTCTTCATGTCGGTGGTGTCGTCGAGCTGACGCCCCTCCGGAATGACCAGCTTGCCCACCCGGCTGTTCGGGTCGGCCAGCCGCGACACCGCGTTGGCCGCCGGAATCTCGGTGCGCATTCGGTAGTACCCCGGCTGAATCGACGAAATCGCCGCGTTGCCGTGGGCGGCGTCGACGAACGCCCGCACGGTGCGCACCACACCCCGCTTGAGCAATGTCTCGCCCACCGCCGTGGTGGAATCGCCGGACTGGATCTGGATCACGACGTCCTGCTTGCCGGCGCCGGTGTAGTCGTCATCGTTGCCCGAGAAGACGTGCCAGAGTTTCGTGCCGACGACGACGGCGGCCACCACCACGACGACCAGCAGCCCGGCCGCGAACCCACCGGCGGCGCGGCGCCGACGACGGGTGCGCTGCTCCTTCTTGCGGTCGGCGCGGGTGCGGCGGTGCCTACTCGGTCCCACCGCCACAGGCCTGGCTTTTTCCCGCTCAGACATCGGCCGCCTCGTTGTCGGCAGGCCCCGTGATCAGCGCACGACGCTGATCCAGCCAGCCCTGCAGGATTGCCACGGCCGCAGCTTGGTCGATGACCGAACGCTGCTGCCTGGCCTTGATGCCCGCGTCCCGCAGCGACCGTTGCGCGGTGACCGTGGTCAACCGCTCGTCAGCGAGCCGGACCGGGGTCGGCGCCACCCGTTCGGCAAGAGCGTCGGCGACCTCGATGGCGTCCTGTGCCGACTGGCCGATGCGGTCGGCCAGGGTGCGGGGCAGTCCAACGATCACCTCGACGGCCTCGTATTCGGCGGTCAGCGTGGCCAGTCGGCGCAAGTGTCTGCCGGACCGGTCGCGTCGCACGGTCTCCACCGGGGTGGCCAGGATGCCGTCCGGATCGCTGGCGGCCACACCGATACGTACGGTGCCCACGTCGACACCGAGGCGCCGCCCCCTGCCGGGGTCTGATTCGCCCGGCCGGTCAGGCTGGCGCTGCGGCGATCGCAAGGGCGGCGAAGCCGGACGCGGCGGGTCGCCGCCCTGTGACTGCGGCGATCGCAAGGGCGGCGGAGCCGGGCGCGGCGGGTCGCCGCCCTGTGACTGCGGTGATCCGATCACTCAAGCGACCCGCGCTATCACGGCGATCTCCGAACGCAGCGCGTCCAGCGCCGCGTCGATGCCGGTCGGGTTCTTGCCCGAACCCTGAGCCAGGTCGGCCTTGCCGCCGCCACGGCCGTCGACGCTGCCGGCGAGCTGTTTGACCAGTTCATTGGCATTGAGGCCGAGGTCCTGAGCGGCCGGGTTGGCGGCCACCGCGTACGGGACGGTCGATCCGTCCCCCTCGGCGATCAAGGCGACCACCGCGGGATCGCTGCCCAGCTTGCCGCGAATGTCGCCTGCCAGGGAGCGCAGGTCTGCGGCCGTCATGCCGGCCGACATCCGCTGTGCGACCACCCGGACATTGCCGATGCGCTCGGCCCCGGCGGCGGCGTTCGTGGCCGCGGCGCGGGCGCCGGCCAGCCGCGCACGTTCGAGTTCCTTCTCCGCCGCCTTGAGCCGTTCCACCAGGCTCGCGACCCGGGCCGGCACCTCCTCGGACGGCACCCTCAGCGACGACGCCAGGCCCGCCATCAGCGCGCGTTCCTTGGCGAGGTGCCGGAACGACTCCAGCCCGACGTAGGCCTCCACCCGGCGCACCCCGGAACCGATCGAGGATTCGCCGAGGATGGTCACCGGCCCGATCTGCGCCGTGTTGTGCACGTGGGTGCCACCACACAGCTCCAGCGAGAACGGGCCACCCATCTCGACGACCCGCACCTGGTCGGGGTAGGCCTCGCCGAACAGCGCCATTGCGCCCATGGCCTTGGCCTTCTCGAGTTTCTCGAGGAAGGTGTGCACCTCGAAGTCGGCCTGAACGGCCTCGTTGGTCACCTCTTCGATCTGGTTGCGCTGGTCCTCCGACAGCGGTCCCTGCCAGTTGAAGTCGAACCGCAGGTAGCCCGGACGGTTCAAAGATCCGGCCTGAACGGCGTTGGGGCCCAACACTTGTCGCAGCGCGGCGTGCACCATGTGGGTGCCGGAGTGGCCCTGGGTCGCGCCCTTGCGCCAGCCCGGGTCCACCGCGGCGACCACAGTGTCGCCCTCTACGAACTCGCCGGACTCGACGTTGACCCGGTGAGCATGCAGCGTTTTCGCGATCTTCTGCACGTCGGTGACCGCGGCGCGGGCGCTGGCTCCCGACCCGGTGCCGCTAATGCTGCCCGCGTCGGCGATCTGGCCGCCCGACTCGGCGTACAGCGGCGTGCGATCCAGGATCAACTCCACCCGATCGGCATTGATCGCATCGGCGTGCGCCACCACCGGGACCCGCTTGCCGTCCACGAAGATGCCGAGAATTCTTGCCTCGGAGGTCAATTCGTCGAAACCGGTGAACTCGGTGGGTCCGGCGTCGACCAGTTCCCGGTAGGCGGTCAGGTCGGCGTGCGCGTGCTTGCGCGCGGCGGCGTCGGCCTTGGCGCGCCGGCGCTGCTCGGCCATCAGTTCCCGGAAGCCCGCCTCGTCGACCGTCAGGCCGGATTCGGCGGCCATCTCCAGGGTGAGCTCGATCGGGAAGCCGTAGGTGTCGTGCAGGGTGAAGGCATCCGAGCCGGAGACGACCGTGGCACCCGAGGACTTCGTGGTACCGGCCACGTCGTCGAACAGCTTCGAGCCCGAAGCCAGGGTGCGGTTGAACGCGGTCTCCTCGGCGACCGCGATGCGGTTGATCCGCTCGAAGTCATTGGCCAGCTCGGGGTACGACGGGCCCATCGCGTCGCGCACGGTGGCCATCAGGTCACCCACGATCGGGGTGTCGATCCCGAGCAGCTTGGCCGACCGGATGACCCGCCGCAGTAGCCGGCGCAACACGTACCCGCGGCCGTCGTTACCGGGGCTGACACCGTCGCCGATCAGAATGGCCGCGGTGCGGCTGTGGTCGGCGATGATCCGGTAGCGCACGTCATCGGCGTGGTTTCCGACGTCATATCCGCGGGGCGCGCGCCCGGCGACGAGGTCGATCACCGGACGCAGCAGGTCGGTCTCGTAGACGTTGTGCACGTTCTGCAGCACCAGCGCGATGCGCTCGACGCCCATGCCGGTGTCGATGTTCTTGCGGGGCAACGGTCCGAGAATCTCGTAGTCCTCTTTGGAGGTGCCCTCGCCGCGCTCGTTCTGCATGAACACGAGGTTCCAGACCTCGAGGTAGCGGTCCTCGTTGGCGATGGGGCCGCCGTCGACGCCGAATTCGGGACCGCGGTCGTAGTAGATCTCCGAGGACGGACCGCACGGGCCGGGGATGCCCATCGACCAGTAGTTGTCGGCCATGCCGCGGCGCTGAATGCGCTCGGCCGGCAGACCCGCAATGTCGCGCCACAGCTCCGCGGCCTCG
Source organism: Mycobacterium paragordonae (assembly GCF_003614435.1). Classification (NCBI taxonomy): domain Bacteria; kingdom Bacillati; phylum Actinomycetota; class Actinomycetes; order Mycobacteriales; family Mycobacteriaceae; genus Mycobacterium; species Mycobacterium paragordonae. The sequence goes on along the minus strand of NZ_CP025546.1, from coordinate 2,637,751 downwards.
TCGTCATCGAGATAGACTGTGGCCCAGAGCTTTTCGGGGTCGAGGCCGTAGCCGCCGTCGGCGACCGGATTGGTCAGCAAGGCCCAGGCCAGCTCGATGGCGCCCCGCTTGAAGTAGTCGCCGAAGGAGAAGTTGCCGGCCATCTGGAAGAAGGTGTTGTGCCGGGTGGTGATGCCCACCTCGTCGATGTCAGGAGTGCGGATGCACTTCTGGATGCTGGTGGCCGTTGCATACGGCGGTGTGCGCTGGCCGAGGAAGAACGGCACGAACTGGACCATGCCGGCATTGACGAACAGCAGGTTGGGGTCGTCGAGAATCACCGAGGCGCTCGGAACCTCGGTGTGACCTGCCTTCACGAAATGACCAAGGAACCGCTTCCTGATCTCGTGTGTCTGCACTGTGCTTCTTCCTTAATTTCCTGGGCTCGGTGGCGAGAGTCGGGTATCAGCCTATTCGCCGGAACTGGCCGCCGAACACGCAATTAGGCCCGCTAAGCCTTCCATCTAGCCTTTGACGAAGCTCAACCGGACCGACCGCCGCGGATTATCGCGGTTCAGGTCGACCAGCACGACGCTCTGCCAGGTGCCCAACAGCGGCTCGCCGCCGCTGACCGGCACCGTTACCGAGGGCGAAATGATCGCCGGCAGCACGTGGTCGGCGCCGTGGCCCGGCGAGCCGTGCGAGTGCCGGTAGCGGTCGTCGCGGGGCAGCAACCGCTCCAGCGTGTCCACCAGGTCGTCGTCGGACCCGGCGCCGGTCTCGATGATGGCCACCCCGGCGGTCGCGTGTGGGACGAAGACATTGCAAAGGCCGTCCGCGTGGTTGCCGCAGAACTCGCGCACCGCGTCGGTGAGGTCAACGATCCGGCGACGCGCGGTGTCCACATCCAGCACATCCGTATCCATCCGGACCAGCCTACGGGGCTTGATCAGCCGCCGGTGCCGGAGGAAGGTGGTGGTGGACCGGTGGCGCCGCCGGTGGCGCTGCCCCGACCGAGAGGAGGGGTCGATCGTGTTTGCACGTTCCACAACCATCCAGGCGCAGCCATCGTCGATCAACATGGGCATCGAATACGTTCGCGACGTGGTCATGCCGGCCCTCGATGAGATGGAGGGCTGCCTGGGCCTCTCGCTGTTGGTCGATCGCGAGTCCGGCCGATGCATCGCCACCAGCTCCTGGGAAACCGAATCGGCGATGCAGCGCAGTGCCGAGCGGGTGTGGCCGGTGCGCTACCGCGCCGTCGAGATCTTCGGAGGCAGCGCCGTCGTCGATCAGTGGCGCATCGCGGTGCTGCATCGCGATCACCGCTCCGGCCCCGGCGCCTGTGTGCGGGCCACCTGGCTGCGGACCCGGCCCGAGCAGTTCGAGCGCGGCATCGACTACTACCGGTGGGCGGTACTGCCGGCCATCGAGGATTTCGAAGGCTTCTGCAGCGCCAGCCTGATGGTCGACCCGACGTCGGCGCGGGCCGTGGTGTCGGTGACCTACGACAGTCACGAAGCGATGGACCGCTGCAGCGAGTCGGCCCGCTCGATGCGGACGGCGATGATGCGTGATCTCGGCGTCGATCAGGACGACGTCGGCGAGTTCGAGCTGGCGCTGGCTCACCTGCGGGTGCCCGAGCTGGTCTGATAGGCGGGTTCCCGACCCTGCACCATCGCCGGGAAAGTCCGAGTACAGCTCGCCTCATCGGCAGGCTCGAGGGACAGGCGACCGATGCAGCTCAGGGCAACGCGTCGCCCGGAAACCCCAGACAGGGGTGCACCTGGTAGCTGAACACGCCAGCGGCCACCCCCGGATCCTCGTCCATGAGAGCGGTCGCTTCGCCAACCGTCGCCGCGAACACGCCCACTCCGCACACGTCGGAGTCGTCGGTGACGGGCAACACCACCGCCAGCACGCCGCCGTCCCGCAGCCCGAAGTTGCGGCGGCCGTGTTCCCAGATGATCGCGGGCGTGGTGTCGTTCAGGTAATTCGGTCCCCGCTTGAGGATGACGACGCTGTAGCCCTTGGCGGTGGGCAGCAATTGATTCATCTCGTCGTCGGTGAAAGTTCTCATGACCGCCCCCGCCTCCCGCGGATGATCGCGCGCAACCGTTCCAGGCGGCCGCCTATCTCTCGTTCGGCGCCTCGCCCGGTCGGCTGGTAGTAGTCCACACCCACCAGTTCGTCCGGTGAATACTGTTGTGCCACAACGCCATCGGGGTCGTCATGGGAGTACTTGTAGCCTTGCGCGTTGCCCAGCTTCGCCGCACCGGAATAGTGCCCGTCGCGCAGATGAGGCGGCACCAGGCCGGCCTTACCCGCTTTGATGTCGCCCATCGCGGCGCCCAGCGCAGTCGTGACCGCGTTGGATTTCGGTGCGGTGGCCAGGTGGATCGTGGCGTGGGCCAGGGTCAGCTGCGCTTCGGGCATCCCGATCAGCGCGACTGTCTGCGCGGCGGCGACCGCGACCAGCAGCGCCGTCGAATCCGCCATGCCGATGTCCTCGCTGGCCAGGATCATCAGTCGCCGGGCGATGAACCGGGGATCCTCCCCCGCCACCAGCATCCGGGCCAGGTAGTGCAGCGCCGCGTCGACGTCCGAGCCGCGCACCGACTTGATGAAGGCGCTGACGACGTCGTAGTGCTGATCGCCGTCCCGGTCGTAACGCACCGCGGCCCGATCCAGCGACTGCTCGATGGTTTCGACGCCAACGTGATCGGAAGCTTCGGAAGCCACTTCGAGTGCGGTCAAGGCGCGTCGCGCATCGCCGGCAGCCAGTTGCACCAGCAGTTCGACGGCCTCCGGCGTCACTGTCACCTTGCCGCCCAATCCACGCGGGTCGTCGATCGCCCGCTGCACCACTGCGCGGATGTCGTCGGGGGTCAACGCCCGCAGCTGCAGAATCAGCGATCGCGACAGCAACGGCGCGACGACGGAGAACGACGGATTCTCCGTGGTGGCCGCCACCAGCAACACCACCCGATTCTCCACCGCGGCCAGCAGCGCATCCTGCTGGGTCTTGGAGAACCGGTGCACCTCGTCGATGAACAACACCGTCTGCTCACCGGAGAGGACGCCGAAACGGGCCTTTTCAATCACGGCCCGAACATCTTTGACACCGGCCGACAACGCCGACAGCGCCTCGAAGCGCCGCCCGGTGGCTTGTGAGACGAGTGCCGCCAGGGTCGTCTTCCCGCTTCCCGGCGGCCCGTAGAGGATCGCCGAGGCGACACCCGATCCCTCAACCAGGCGGCGCAACGGCGACCCGGCCGCCAGCAGATGGTCCTGCCCCACCACTTCGTCGAGCGAGGCCGGCCGCATCCGTACCGCCAGCGGGGCGCCGGCACCCGAAACGCTCAACGCGGGGTCGGTCGATTGCGGCGCACCGGGCAGGTCGAACAGACCGTCGGACACGACTTCAGGCATACCACGCACCGCGGACACGCCACTGACAGGCAAGCCGGCCGCCAACCAATGCGAGCATCCGGGACGCACATTTGCTAAGTTCCCGTTTGCTACGCCCCGATCTTCCAGAGCGAACTACGAGGCACCTAGGAAAGCCATGAGCCAGCCGCCAGAATATCCAGGCAACCCGGCCGACCCTCAGGGCGGCAACCCGCAGGGCTACCCGCCCCAACCGCGTCACAGCGCTCCTCCGCCGCCACCTCCCGGGTACGGGGCGCCGCCTCCACCGCCACCGGGCTACGGCGCACCTCCGCCCCAGCCGGACTACGGACAACAGAGTTCCGGCGGCTACCAGGCTCCCGGCTACGGCACGCCGCCTCCTCCCCCGCCACCGCCGGGTTACGGCGCCCCGCCACAGGGTTACCCGCCCCAGGCCGGATTGGGCGGCGGCCCGGGTGGTCAGCCGTTCAGTGTCGGCGACGCCTTCAACTGGTCGTGGGGCAAGTTCAAGAACAACGCCGTCGCGCTGGCCGCGCCGGTCGGCATCTATTTCCTGATCATCGCCGCCGTCATCGGGATCCCGCTCGGGATCGCGTTCGCGACCGCCGAGACCACGACCACCACCACGGACTACGGGTACGGCGTCAGCTACGAGTCGAGCACCACCGACTTCGGACTGATCAGCTGGATCGTGATGACGGTCGGCATCATCCTCGCTCTCGTCGTCGCGGCGTTCCTGCAGGCGGGTCTGACCACGGCCAGCCTGGACCTCGCCGACGGCCGTCCGGTCAGCATGGGGACCTTCTTCAAGCCCCGCAATGTGGTCGGCGTGCTGCTCACGACCCTGCTGATCGTGCTCGCCTCCTCGCTGTTGTCCTGCACCATCATCGGGCCGCTGGTGATCGCCTTCTTCACCCAGTTCGCGGTGCCCTATGTCGTCGACAAGTCGCTTTCGCCGATCGACGCCATCAAGGCGAGCTTCGCGACCGTGCGCGCCAACATGGGACCCAGCGCGTTGTCCTGGCTGGTGCAGTACGCGGCGGTGGCCGTCGGCCAGATCGCCTGCTACGTCGGCCTGGTGGTGGGAGCTCCCGTCGCGGCGCTGGTCCAGATCTACACCTACCGCAAGCTGACCGGCGGCCACGTCGCCGAGCTGGAGCAGGCCGGTGCCCCCGGTCAGCCCGGCGCCCCCGGCCAGTACCCGCCGGGCCCCCCGCCCGGGCAGTACCCGCCGCCGCAGCAGTATTCATAGCTGCCGGCACCCGCCGCTACCAGCGGTAAAGCGACCGAAACAGACCGTTCACACGGAGCGGCCTGACAAGCGAATAACAGCCGCCCGCAACGCAAGCCACCATAGGCGCGCGCTGCGGGCGGCTGTCTCTTGTGATGGGATCAGCGGTTATGAGCATCAAAGTTGCACTGGAGCACCGCACCAGTTACACCTTTGACAAGCTGGTCCAGGTCTGTCCCCACGTGGTGCGGCTGCGCCCGGCTCCGCATTCACGCACGCCGATCGAGGCCTATTCGCTGCGGATCGAGCCGGCCGAACACTTCATCAACTGGCAGCAGGACGCGTTGGGCAATTTCCTGGCGCGGCTGGTGTTCCCCAAGCCCACGCGCGAAATGACCATCACCGTCGGCCTGATCGCCGACCTCAAGGTGATCAACCCGTTCGACTTCTTCATCGAAGACTGGGCCGAGACCTGGCAGCCGGACAAGTCGATGTACCCGAAGTCGCTGGCCGACGACCTGGAGCCGTACCTGCGTCCCGTCGACGAGGACGGCGAAGGATCCGGGCCCGGGGACCTGGCGCAGGCCTGGGTGCGCAACTTCTCGGTGCCCGAGGGCACCCGCACCATCGACTTCCTCGTCGCACTGAACAGGGCCGTCAACGTCGACGTCACCTACAGCCTGCGGATGGAACCCGGCGTACAGACCCCGGACTTCACCCTGCGCAGCGGCGTCGGCTCCTGCCGCGATTCGGCGTGGTTGCTGGTGTCGATCCTGCGCCAGCTGGGGCTCGCCGCCCGGTTCGTCTCGGGATACCTGGTCCAGCTGGCCTCCGACGTCGAAGCGCTGGACGGGCCGTCGGGGCCGGCCGCCGATTTCACCGACCTGCACGCCTGGACCGAGGTGTACATCCCGGGCGCGGGCTGGATCGGACTGGACCCGACGTCGGGGCTGTTCGCCGGCGAAGGACACATCCCGCTGGCGGCCACCCCGCACCCGGCGTCCGCGGCGCCCATCACCGGAAGCACCGAACCGTGCAGCTCGGTGATGGAGTTCTCCAACACCGTCACCCGCGTCCACGAGGACCCGCGGGTCACGCTGCCCTACACCGACGACGCGTGGCAGACGATCTGCGCGGTCGGCCACCACGTCGACGAGCGGCTGGCCGCCGGCGACGTCCGGCTGACCATCGGCGGTGAACCGACGTTCGTGTCGGTGGACAACCAGGTCGACCCGGAGTGGCGCACCGCCGCCGACGGACCGCACAAACGGAAGCTGGCCTCCGACCTGGCTGCCCGGTTGAAGGCGCAGTGGGCGCCGCAGGGCCTGGTGCAGCGCAATCAGGGCAAGTGGTACCCCGGCGAGCCGTTGCCGCGCTGGCAGATCGGGCTGTACTGGCGCACCGACGGCCGCCCGTTGTGGACCGACGAGGCACTGCTGGCCGATCCCTGGGGCGCCTCCGACCGCGAGCCGGTCGAGATCGACACCGCCCACGACGTGCTGGCCGGGATAGCAGCGGGCTTCGGACTCCCCCTGTCCCAGGTTCGCCCGGCCTTCGAGGACCCACTGGCCCGGCTGGCCGCCGCGGTCCGGTTACCGGCGGGCGATGCGGTAATCCCCGACGACGACCTGGCCGACGACGCCGACACGCGCCGGTCGGAGTTGCTGGCGCGGCTGGATGAGGCCGTCACCGCTCCGTCGGCCTTCGTGCTTCCCCTGCACCGCCGCGACGACGGCAGCGGCTGGGCCAGCGCCGACTGGCGGTTACGCCGGGGCCGACTGGTGCTGACCGAGGGCGATTCGCCCGCCGGTCTGCGCCTGCCGCTGAACTCGATCAGCTGGAACCCGCCGCCGGCGTCGTTCGACGTCGATCCGGTGGCGATCAGCGACCCGCTGCCCCCGGCCGCGCCCGATCAGGCGGTGCTCGTCGAGCCGCACAACGCCCCGACGACCGCCCTGGTCGCCGAGGTGCGCGACGGCGTGCTCTACGTGTTCATGCCGCCCACCGAGGCGCTGGAAGACTTCGTCGATCTGATCGCGCGCATCGAGTCCGCCGCGGCGAAAGTCGACACCCCGGTGGTCATCGAGGGGTACGGCCCGCCGCCGGACCCGCGCCTGACGTCGACGACGATCACGCCCGACCCGGGGGTCGTCGAGGTCAACGTCGCACCGACCGCCAGCTTCGACGAGCAGCGCCGGCAACTGGAAACCCTGTACGCGCAGGCCCGGCTCGCGCGGCTGTCCACCGAGTCGTTCGACATCGACGGCACCCACGGCGGCACCGGCGGCGGCAACCACATCACCCTGGGCGGGGTTACGCCCGCCGATTCTCCGCTACTGCGCCGACCGGACCTGCTGGTATCGCTGCTGACCTACTGGCAGCGGCACCCGTCGCTGTCCTACCTGTTCGCCGGCCGGTTCATCGGAACCACCTCACAGGCGCCCCGGGTCGACGAGGGCCGCGCCGAGGCGCTCTATGAACTGGAGATCGCCTTCGCGGAGATCGCGCGCCTGAGCGCCGGTGGGGCGGCCAAGCCGTGGGTGACCGACCGTGCGTTGCGCCATCTGCTCACCGACGTCACCGGCAACACCCACCGCGCCGAGTTCTGCATCGACAAGCTCTACAGCCCCGAAGGCGCGCGCGGCCGGCTCGGACTGCTGGAACTGCGCGGTTTTGAGATGCCGCCGCACCTGCGGATGGCGATGGTGCAGTCGCTGCTGGTGCGCTCGCTGGTGGCGTGGTTCTGGGAGCAGCCGCTGCGCGCCCCGCTGATCCGGCACGGCGCCAATCTGCACGGGCGATACCTGTTGCCGCACTTCCTCATTCACGACATCGCCGACGTGGCGGCGGACCTGCGCGCCCAAGGTATCGCGTTCGAGACCAGCTGGCTGGACCCGTTCACCGAGTTCCGGTTCCCCCGGATCGGCACCGCCGTATTCGACGGCGTGGAGATCGAGTTGCGCGGCGCCATCGAGCCGTGGAACACCCTGGGCGAGGAGTCGACCGCCACCGGCACCGCCCGCTACGTCGACTCCTCGGTCGAACGCGTCCAGGTCCGTGTCATCGGCGCCGACCGGCACCGCTACGCGGTGATCTGCAACGGCTACCCCGTCCCGCTGCTGGCCACCGACAATCCCGACATCCACGTCGGCGGGGTGCGGTTCAAGGCCTGGCAGCCGCCCAGCGCGCTGCACCCGACGATCTCCACCGATGTCCCGCTGCAGTTCGAGCTCATCGACCTGACCGCCGGGACCTCCCGCGGTGGCTGCACGTACCACGTCGCCCATCCGGGCGGGCGCGCCTACGACGAGCCGCCCGTGAACGCCGTGGAAGCCGAGTCGCGCCGCGCCCGCCGCTTCGAAGCGGCCGGCTTCACCCCCGGCAAGTTCGACCTCGCCGGGCTGCGAGAGAAGCAGGCCCGATTCCTCACCGACATCGGCGCGCCGGGCATCCTCGACCTGCGGCGCGTGCGTACCGTGCAGCAGTAATGGCGCTCCCAGATTTCTCGGTCGGTGACCGCTACGACGTCGACCGCCTGCTGGCCGGTTACCGGACCGCGCGCGCCCAGGAAGCCCTGTTCGACCTGCGTGACGGACCCGGCGGCGGCTACGACGAATTCGTCGACGCCGACGGTGACGTGCGCGCCACCTGGTCCGAGTTGGCCGACACCATCTCCCAGGGCGGCCGGGCCGGGCTGGCCCGGATGCGTTCGGTGGTGCACAGCCTCATCGATCACGACGGCATCACCTACACCGGTGTGGACCCGACGCGCGAGGCCCCGCCCGCGCCCGGCCACGGTCCCGAGCCGGGGCCCTGGAGCCTGGACACGCTTCCACTGGTGGTGTCCGCCGCCGACTGGGAGGTGCTGGAAGCCGGGCTGGTACAGCGCTCCCGCCTGCTCGATGCCGTGCTCGCCGACCTGTACGGGCCGCGCAGCCTGCTCACCGAGGGGCTGCTGCCGGCCCCGTTGGTGTTTGCCCATCCCGGCTATGTGCGCCCTGCCAACGGAATCAAGGTGCCCGGCCACCACCAGCTGTTCATGCACGGCTGCGATCTGAGCCGGCTGCCTTGGGGCGGGTTTCAGGTCAATGCCGACTGGACGCAGGCGCCGTCGGGTGCCGGTTATGCGCTGGCCGACCGCCGGGTGCTGGCGCACGCGATTCCCGACCTGTATGAGCGCATCGCTCCGCGGCCGACCACGCCGTTCGCCCAGGCGCTGCGGCTCGCCCTGATCGACGCCGCGCCCGATGTGGTGCAGGACCCGGTGGTGGTGGTACTCAGCCCCGGTATCTACTCCGAGACGGCGTTCGACCAGGCGTATCTGGCCACGCTGCTGGGCTTTCCGTTGGTGGAGAGCGCCGACCTGGTGGTGCGCGAGGGCAAGTTGTGGATGCGTTCGCTGGGCACCCTCAAACGCGTCGACGTGGTGTTGCGGCGCGTGGACGCGCTCTACGCAGACCCGCTGGACCTGCGCGCCGACTCGCGGCTCGGCGTCGTCGGCCTGGTGGAAGCGCTGCACCGCGGAACGGTCACGGTGGTCAACACGCTGGGCAGCGGCATCCTGGAAAGCCCTGGGCTGCTTCGCTTTCTGCCCGAGATGGCCGAGCGCCTACTCGGCGAAGAGCCGCTGCTGCCCACCGCGCCGGTCTACTGGGGCGGCATCCCCAACGAACTCTCCCACCTGCTGGCCAACCTGTCGTCGCTGTTGATCAAACCTACCGACGGCGGGGAAACCCTTGTCGGGCCCACGCTTTCGTCGGCGCAGTTGGCCGAATTGGCGGCGCAGATCGAGGCGGTGCCGTGGCGGTGGGCGGGCCAGGAGCTGCCCACGTTCTCGTCGGCGCCCACCGACCATGCCGGCGTATTGTCCTCGGCGGGAGTGGGAATGCGACTGTTCACCGTCGCCCAGCGCAGTGGCTACGCGCCGATGATCGGCGGCCTGGGCTACGTGGTCGCGCCTGATCCTGACGCCTATACGCTGAAAACCGTTGCCGCTAAGGATATCTGGGTCCGGCCAACGGAGCGGGCGATCGCCGAGAAGGTGATCTCGCTGCCGTCGGCGCCGCCGACCGCCGCGTCCGGGGCGGGCAGATGGACCGTCAGCTCGCCGCGCGTACTTTCCGACCTGTTCTGGATGGGACGGTACGGCGAGCGTGCGGAGAACATGGCCCGGCTGCTGATCGTGGCGCGCGAGCGCTACCACGTCTACCGCCACCACCAGGACACCGAAGAAAGCGAATGCGTGCCAGTCCTGATGGCCACGCTGGGGCAGGTCACGGGGACCGACACCGGGGCGAGCGGCGACGGCGACTCGGACAAGGCCGAGATGATCGCCGTGGCCCCCTCGATGCTGTGGTCGATGACCGTGGACCTGGACCGGCCCGGTTCGCTGATCCAGTCCGTGGAAGGGCTGGCGCTGTGCGCGCGGGCGGTACGCGACCAGTTGTCCAACGACACCTGGATGGTGCTGGCGAACGTGGAGCGCGCAGTGGCATTGCGGTCCGACCCACCGCAGTCACTGGCCGAGGCCGATGCGTTGCTGGCTTCGGCGCAGTCGCAGGCGCTGGCCGGCATGCTGACGCTGTCCGGGGTGGCGGGCGAGTCGATGGTGCACGACGTCGGCTGGACGATGATGGACATCGGCAAACGCATCGAGCGGGGCCTGTGGCTGACCGCGTTGCTGGCCGACACCTTGACCGCGGTGCGCAGCACCGTCGCCGAACAGTCTGTCGTCGAGGCGATGCTCGAGGCCTGCGAGTCGTCGGTCATCTATCGGCGGCGCACGCTGGGCAAGATCAGCGTTGCCGCGGTGACCGACCTGATGCTGTTCGACGGACAGAACCCGCGGTCACTGCAATTCCAGTTGGAGCGGCTGCGCATCAACCTCAAGAACCTGCCCAGTTCGACGGGTTCGTCGCGGCCGGAACGGATCGTCGACGAGGTCAGCGCCCGGCTGCGCCGTTCGGATCCCGCTGAGCTGGAAGAGATCACCGACGGCAGCCGCGAGGAACTGGCGGAGCTGCTGGGCGCCGTGCACGCCGGGCTGCGGGACCTGTCCGACGTGATCACCGCGACGCAGCTGGCCCTGCCCGGCGGTATGCAGCCGTTGTGGGGCGGGCCGGACGAGCGCCGCACCATGCCGGCCTAGGTCGCCCGGCCTGCGCGAGCAGACACAAAATCGTACGGGAGTGCATGCTCCAAGAGGATTTTGCGTCTGCTCGCGCCAAGAGTGGTGCGCCCCTTCCGACATTTCTCACAATTTGTGAGAAATGGGTGCTACGGTGAACCCATGGCCGATTACGAGTTCTTCACTCTCGATACCGACAGCGGTGCACTGACAACCGAACCGATCGAGGTATTCGCCTATCCGATGGGAGACGTGACGGTGCGTCGCACCGGCGACTCGGAACTCACCTCCGGCCTTCAGGCGCTGTGGGTTCGCACGCCGGCTCCCGATTGGTCGGTCGTCTTCAACTGGGCCTCCCTCGTCGCCAGCGCCGCCCGCCGCGTGTTGGTGATGCCGTACCTGCCCAGCGCACGGGGCGACAAGGACCTGCCCAGCCCCGCCCGGACGAACGCCCGACTGGCGGCGCTCTCCGGCATCACCGACATCATCGCGGTCGACCCGCACTCCCCGGTGTGGCTGGACGCGATGACCGCGGCCAACCCGGCCGTCGGGCGCTGGGAACTCGACCTGGCCGCGATCGTCAGCGATGCGGTGACCGGCAGCGGTCCTTACCAGGGGGTCATCGGGCCGGATGCCGGTTCACGAGGACGTGCCTCACTGGTCGCCGACCGACTCGGGCTGCCGGTCTTCATCGCCTCTAAGTCACGGGACCAGGCCACCGGAAAACTCAAGGGGTATCACCCGCCCGATGGCGTGCTGGACGGCCGCTATCTCGTGGTGGACGACATCTGTGACGGCGGAGGCACTTTCGCGCTGCTCCGGGCAGCGATACCAGCGGACGTGTCGCTGGACCTGTGGGTGACCCATGGCGGGTTCACCGGTCCGGAGCGCTCTCACCAAGCGCTGTCCGGATACCAGTGCGTCTACACCACCGACTCTTTGCCGAGCGCCCGGGGCGGACCCGTCCGAGCCACAGATCTGGCTCCGCATGTCAGCGAGACCTTACGCCGCATCGCCACCAATCTTGAAGGGGCACAATGATGAACGACAGGCAGGATCGCGCGCTGGACACCCTGCTGGCCACCGACGCGTACAAATTGGACCACCGCCGCCAATACCCGAAGGGCACCGAGTTCGTCTACTCGAACCTGACCGCGCGCGGAACGCGGCTGCCCGACGTCGATGCCACCGTATTCTTCGGGCTGCAGGCATACCTGCGCCAACTGCAGCAGCGCTGGCAGGTGTTCTTCGACCTTGCGCCCGACGAACTCGACGCGGTGCTGACGGCATACGAGCAGTTCGTCACGGCCCTACTGGGGCCGAATGATATTGGTGCCGAACACTTCCGGCAGCTGCACACGCTGGGTTATCTGCCCCTGCGGGTGAAGGCGGTCAAGGAGGGCGCCTTGGTCCCCCTGCGGGTGCCCTACCTGACGGTCGAGAACACCGACAGCCGATTCTTCTGGCTGACAAACTATCTCGAGACCGAGCTGTCCGCTCAGCTGTGGCAGCCCATCACCAGCGCCACCCTCGCGTGGCGTAACCGCACGCTGCTGGACCGGCGGGCGGCGTTGTCCGGCGATGAGGACGCGGTGAAGTTCCAGGGCCACGAATTCGCCTATCGCGGCATGACCGGCACCGAAGCGGCGGCCGCATCCGGAGCCGGGCATCTGCTGAGCTTCTGCGGAACCGACACCCTGCCCGCGATTCGCTATATCCAGCAGTATTACCCGGGAAACGACGGCGAACTGATCGGTGCCAGTGTCCCGGCCACCGAGCACTCGGTGATGTGCGCCGGCGGCCAGGACGGCGAGCTGCAGACCTTCGACCGTCTGTTGCAGCTGTACCCGGCCGGCACGCTGTCTGTCGTCTCCGACACCTGGAACCTGTGGCGCGTGCTCACCGAGTACCTGCCCGCCCGGGCCGACGAGATCAGAAGCCGCAACGGCAAACTCGTCATCCGGCCCGACTCCGGAGACCCCGAACTGATCCTGTGCGGTGATCCGAACGCTCCCGCCGGCACCCCGGAACAACAGGGCGTGGTGCGGCTGCTCGCGGAGACATTCGGGACCGTCAGGAACGACAAGGGCTATCGCGAACTCGACCCGCACGTCGGCGCGATCTACGGCGACTCGATCACCTACGAACGCGCCGACGCGATCACCCGAAACCTGATGGATCAGGGCTTCTCCTCCACCGCAGTCGTTTTCGGTTTCGGGTCCTACACCTACCAGTACCAGACGCGGGACACGTTCAAGATGGCCGTCAAAGCCACCTGGGTCCAGGTCGACGGTCAGGGCCGCGACATCCTCAAGGATCCGATCACCGACGACGGCTCCAAGAAGTCGGCCACCGGTCGCCTCTCCGTGCGCCGCCGCGACGACGGTCGCCCTTACCTGATCGAACACGCCGACCACGAATGCGACGACGAGTTGCAGATCGTCTTCGAGAACGGACAACTGCTGCGCAGCCACACCTTCGCCGAAGTGCGGGCAAACCTGCGGCGCGACAGCGTGATCCGCGAGGGGTGGACCCGCACGTGACGCAAACCTGGCTGAGCGTAGACGTCATCGCGCTCACCGAGGACGAACCGGTGCCGCGCCTGGTACTGATCCGGCGCGCCGGGACCCCGCACCGCGGCGCGACCACGTTGCCGGGAGGACTGCTGGCCGCCGAGCACGGTGAAACCGTCGAGCAGGCCGCCAGGAGGATCGTGCGCGAGAAGGCCGGCGCCGAGATCACCAGTGGCGTCGCGATTGTCGACGTGGTGAGCGACCCGCTGCGTGACGAACGCGGGCACACGGTGTCGATCGTCGTGGCCGCCCGTGTCGCCGCAGGTACCGGAGGCGCCGTCCCGGTCACCGACATACCCGACGGAATGCCGTTTCAGCACACCGAAATTGCGCGTGCCGCACTCGCGCGGATCGGCGAGCGGCTGCTGACCGACGCGAGCACCACCTACGCCCTGCTCGGCCCGGAGACGACGTTCGTGCAGACCTGTGCGCTGCTGCGGGCCTGCACGTCGATCACCGACACGGCCGCACGAGCACGCCTGGACCGCTCACCGCTGTTCACGCGGACCGACCAGTTTCACAAGCACGCCGGGTCAGGCCGGCCCGCCCGCGTCTATCACCGGCAGCCCGCCTAACTCGGCGAGCTCAGGTGGCGGCCTGCAGCTGCGAGGTCACCTCTTCGATCACGGTGTGTACGAACTGCATCTTGTCCAGCACCGCCGGCGGCAGCACAAAGGGGTAAAGGTCGTCGTGTCCCATCGACCGGTTCACCATGTTCAGCGACCAGGACAACGGCAGCCACATCTCGATGATGGTGGGAAAAGCGCTGGGCCCCAAGGGCGGCCGGTCGAACGTGGCGGCCGCCGGGGCCAGCCCGCAGGACGCCGAGGTGTCCAGCGTGTCCCGGATGTGCAGGTAGTGCGCGAACGTCTCGGCCCAGTCTTCGGCCGGGTGCATGGTCGCGTACGAGGAAACGAAGGTCTCCTGCCAGCCCTCCGGCGCCCCCTGGCTGTAATGACGGTCGAGCGCCGCCTGGTAGTCGGCGTCGGGGTCACCGAACAATTCGTTGAACCGCTGCAGGTACTCCGGTGACCGGACCAGCCGGTAAAAGTAGTAGTGCCCCACCTCGTGGCGGAAGTGCCCGAGCAGGGTGCGGTACGGCTCTTCCATCTCCACTCGCAACTGCTCGCGGTGCACATCGTCGCCCTCGGCGAGATCCAATGTGATGACGCCGTTTTCGTGTCCGGTGATCACGTTCTCGTGCGCGCTGGACAGCAGCCGGAACGCGAGTCCATAGTCCGGATCCTGGTCGCGCCCGATGATCGGCAGGTTCAACTCGTGCAGCTCGGCGACGAGCCGCCGCTTGGCCGCCTCGGCGCGGGCGAACTCCGCCAGCCCGACGGTGTCCTGGTCGTTGGGACGCTCGATGGTCAGCGCGCACGACTCGCACAGGCCGCCGGGCTGGCCGACCGGAACCAGCCAATTGCATTCGGCCACAAAGAGGTTGGCGCACAGCTGGTATTCGTTGGCGGCCACCGCGCCGGCGTGGTCGCTTTCTTCGCCGCCTTTGGCGATCACCAGCAGCGCCATCTGGTCCAGGGAGAACCCCAGGGCACTGTGGCAATTGAGGCACTCCGAATTCTCGAACGCCAGACGCTGGCCGCAGTTGGGGCAATGGAAGTCACGCATGCAGCGCATCTCCTTCGAACGGGACGACGTCGACGCCGACGTCGATCACGCTGCGTTCCGAGTTGGTGTAGATGATGCCGCGCAACGGCGGCACGTCCGCGTAGTCGCGGCCGCGTCCCACCACGATGTAGCGCTGGTCAACCAGCTGGTCGTTGGTGGGATCAAGGCCCAGCCACTCGAACTGACCCGGTTGCTGCGGCGTCCACACCGACGCCCAGGCGTGGGTGGCGTCAATGCCTATCATTCGATCCTTTCCAGGGGGTGGGTCGGTAGCCAGATAACCGGAGACATAGCAGGCCGCCAAACCATGGGCGCGCAGGCAGGCGATCGCCAACCGCGCGAAGTCCTGGCATACCCCTTCCCGGGCCGTCAGAACCTCATTTACCCGCGTGGAAACCGTGGTCGAGCCCGAACGGTAAGTGAAATCACGGAAAATTCGCGACGCGAGGTCGCGCAGCACCTCGACGAGCGGACGTCCGGGCTCGAAGCTGGGCGCCGCGTAGTCACGAACCTCGTCGGTGATTTCCGGTGGCGTCAGGTCCAGGGCGAAGTCGCTCGCCAGCGCCCCCTGTGCGCCGTTGGGTCGCGCGTTCTCCCACGGTTGCAGGGCCGGCCCGGTGCTGTAGATCCCGGACGCCTGCGGGGCGACGTCGACGATCGAGTCGCTGACGATGGTCAGGGCCCGGTGCGGCTCGGTGACGTGGAAGTACGAACTGATGTTGCCGTACGTGTCGCGGCTGGTGGAACTGTCGGCCGGGGCCGGGTCGATGATCAGTTCGTGTGCAACGCAGTGCTGGCGCAGCGAGTCTCGCGGTGTGAGGAATCCGCGCCCGTATGAGCTGGTCACGACATCGGAGTAGCGGTATTCCGTGCGATGGGTGACGCGGTACCGTTTCGCGGCCGGCGGCGCCGACCAGCCGTTGAATTCCTCGGACGGCTCCTCAGGCGGCAAGACGAACCTCCCTGTCGGCGAGTGGCGGCAAGCGTAGCTCACACCGACAGTCTGTACCGCAAGGTCTATCTTCGCCTCGAATGGGAACCCTAAGGTGTGAACGGCGGAAAGGAGTTGGCCCGTGCAGGGACACGAAATGAGGTCGCTGGCCGACCTCGCCGGCGAAGGCACGCGGGTGCTGACCACGCTGGTCCGTGATGTGCATCACGGCATCGCCAGTCGGGTTTTCACCTCGATAGGTCCGGCGGCCAAGCCCGTGCAGGTGATTCATGACGCCACTGCTTCCACCATCTACAGCATGGTCGACGGGGCCGTGCGGGGCTCGCTGTATGGCGCGGGCGCGCTGGCGGCGCACACCTTGAGCAACGACGACGAGACCGTGCTGGCGCGTCCACGCGTCGCGGGTGCGATCGCGGCGGTGAACGGAATCTACGGCGACGAGATGACCAACCGGAAGAACGGTTTTGCGCTCTCGATGCAGGTCCGGCGCAAAGGACAGCCGGTGGAGCTCACCGCGGACTCGATCGCGAAGGCGTTTCCCAAACCGACCGGCCGCATCGCGGTGTTCGTGCACGGCTGGTGCATGACCGAACGGTCATGGTGGCGCGCGCCGCGAACCGGCGAGACGCTGCGTCCCTACGGCAAACGATTGCGCAAGGACCTCGACTTCACTCCGGTGTTCGTGCGCTACAACAGTGGTCACCACATCTCGGAGAACGGCCAGGCGCTGGCCGACGTGCTGCACCGGCTGCACGAATTGTGGCCGACGGCAGTCGAAGACGTCGTTCTGATCGGCCATTCCATGGGTGGTTTGGTATCCCGCAGCGCATGTCATTACGGACGCGACCGGGACCATGCGTGGACCGACGCCGTTCGGCACGTGGTGTGCCTGGGTTCCCCCCACCTGGGTGCCGACCTGGAAAAGGGCGTCAACATGGCGGCGTGGGCGCTGGCGAAGCTGCCCGAGACGCGCGGCTTGGCGGCATTTCTGAACACCCGCAGCGCCGGGGTGAAGGATCTGCGGTACGGCGCCCTGCTCCATGAGGACTGGCGCGACTGCGACCCGGACGAGTTCCTGCGCGACCGTTGCCAGGAGGTGCCCTTCCTACCGCACGCGGTCTATCACTTCGTCTCGACCACGGCCGCGCCCCGCGCGGTCGGACTGATCATGGGCGACCATCTGGTGCGCCCCAAGAGTGCGGCAGGCGTGGGTCGATCACGTAAGGTTCCGTTCGAGGCCGCCCACGGTCTCACCCTGACCGGCTTGAACCACTTTGACCTGCTCAACCATCCGTCGATCTACGACAAGCTGCTGGCGTGGCTCGCCCACTCCCCGGCACTGGCGCAGTCCGAATCGGTCGGTTAGGGCCGCCGAAAGCGAGACGCGCAATGAGCCAGCTGAGTGGCAAAACCGCACTTGTCACCGGCGGCAATTCGGGCATCGGCCTGGCGGCCGCCCAGCGGTTGGCGGCCGAGGGCGCGCATGTCTTTCTGACCGGGCGTAACCAACAGACGATCGACGCCGCGGTGGCCTCGATCGGCGCCAATGCGACCGGCATTCGCGCCGATGTGTCGAGCAATGACCAGCTGGCGGCCATCGTCGCCGCGATCGAGTCCCGCGGAAACGGGCTCGACGTGCTGTTCGCGAACGCCGGCGGCGGAGCGTTCGCGCCGTTGGGTAAGATCACCCTCGAACAGTTCACCGACACCTTCATGACCAACGTCGGTGGCACGCTCTTCACCGTGCAGGCGATGCTGCCGCTGCTCAACCGCGGTTCGTCGATCATCCTGACCGGTTCCACGGCCGCCTACAACGGGACGCCCGCATTCAGCGTCTACGCCGCAACAAAGGCGGCAATTCGCTCGTTCGGCCGCACCTGGGCTGCCGAACTCGTGAGCCGCGACATCCGCGTCAACACCGTCGTCCCGGGACCGGTCGAGACGCCGGGCCTCAAAGGTCTGGCGCCCGCCGGCCAGGAGCAGGAACTCCTGGACGGCGAAGCGGCGAAGGTTCCGATGGGCCGTCTCGGCCGGCCGGAAGAGATCGCGGCAGCGGTCCTCTTCCTCGCCTCGGATCAAAGCAGCTTCATGACGGGGACGGAAATGTTCGTCGACGGCGGTGCCGAACAGATCTGACCGCCCCGGGTTCGCCACGCGCGCGCCTGTGCCGCGAAGTCGCGAACAGCGCGCGTTTCACGCCGCGCAATTTCGAATAACGTGCCGAACTGGGCGTTTGGAGCGCACAATCGAAGCGTGGCCACCTGGGAAGACGTGGCCCGCGTCGTCGGTGACCTGCCGCTGACCACCGAGCAGTCACCGCGCGATTGGCGGGTGGGCAAGAAGTTGCTCGCATGGGAGCGACCGCTGCGCAAATCCGACATCGACGCGCTGACCCGCGACGGGGTGCAGCCGCCGCCGGGCGACATTCTGGGTGTGCGGGTACCGGATGAAGGGGTGAAGTTGGCGCTGGTCGCCGACGAGCCGCGGGTGTACTTCACCACCCCGCACTTCGACGGTTACCCGGCTGTGCTGGTCCGGCTGGCCGAGATCGCGGTCGGTGACCTGCGCGAGTTGATCACCGAAGCGTGGCTGACGCAGGCTCCGAAACAGCTGGTCAAGGAGTTTCTGGCGAAGTCGTCATGACGTCCGTTGGATCACCTGCTGCAGGTCGTCGGCGCAGCCCGAAACCACGTCGGCGACCACTACTTCGGCGTGGTCGCGGGCACCGGACTGCAGCACGGTGGCGTGGCGGCGCGCGGCGGCCAGGTGAGCCGCCGCGGCTGTGGGATCGGCATCGGCAAGTCCGGTCGCCAGGGCAAGTTCGCTTACTGCTGCCCGCAGGGAGGGCGCGACCGCCCGCCCGAGCGGACGGGTGACCGAGCGCGCCAGGTGCAGCACGCAGCTGGCAAACAGACCCAGCTGCGCGGATTGCGCGTCAATGTCTCGAATCGTGCCGCGCGAGGCCCACCGACGAGGCGCACGACGCACCGCCACCTCAGCCGTGGACCGGGCCTCGATCAGTGCCCCGACCTCTTGATGGAGGTGGTCGGAGACGGTCCTCAGCCAGTCGGGACTGCGGGTGTCGGCATCCTCGAGAATCCCGGCCGTCTGCACGAGCGTCTCGTGCGCCGCGGCCAGGACGGCCGCACGCGCATCACTGAGCAGGCGCTTCGGGTCGGCGGGGAACAGCACGAGGGCGAACACCAGCGCCAGCCCGCCCCCGATCAGCGAATCGAAGAGGCGCTCGGTGACCACGATGCCGGTGTGGGAGAACACCAGCACCAAGATCGAAGAGACGGCGGTCTGGTTGACGAACATCAATCCCTGACCGATGGCGCCGCGACCGACCAGAATCGCGACCGACAGCGCAATGCAGACCGCCACACCGATCGCGATCGGTCCGGCACCGAGAAAGCCCACCGTCCCGCCTCCTACCGCGATGCCCAGCGCGACGCCGACCATCATCTGGGTGGCACGTCGCGCGCGCAGCACGTTGCTCGCCGACATGCACACCACCGCCGAGATCGGCGCGAAGAACGGTTGCTGGTGGCGCAGCAGATCGTGCGTCAGGTGCCAGGCCAGCGCGGCGGCGACCGATGTCTGGGCGATCGGCCACAACGCGGCGCGTAATCGGTGAACAGCGGCCGTTCCCTCGCCGGCCGCCCCGGCCAGCAGCGAAGTCTTCACCTCGTCTGCTTACCCCACGACGGAGTAACCTGCGATGGGTGCCGCTGAAGAACGGCGAACGGGTCGCCGACTACACCATCGTCGGGTGGTTGGGCGCTGGCCCCCTTGGCGACGTCTACCGAGCCACCCATCCCACGTCGCCGCACGAGTTGGCCCTGAAAATCCCTTTCACGACCACCTCTCAGGACCGGGCCTTCGGCATGCGCTTCCAGCGGGAAGGCTCCGTCGCGCTGCGGATCACCCATCCGAACCTGGTTCGGCTGCATGACATCGGCGAGTTTGACGACAAGGTTTGGGCTGCAAGGGATTACGTGGACGGCACCAGTGTGGCGGAACTGATCGCGCAGCGCTACCCGCAGGGCATGCCCGAACGCGAGGTGTGCGCCATCGTCAACGCGGTCGCTGACCCGCTCGACCACCTGCACCGAAGCGGCTGCCTACACCGGGGTGTCAAACCCACGAACATTCTGGCCACCTCCCAACGGCGAATCCTGTTGTCCGACTTCGGGACCGGTAGCCAACTGGGCAACGACGGCCCCACTCTGGCGGCACTGCCGTACCTGGCACCCGAATTGGCCACCGGCGCCGACGGCCCGCTGGCCGACCAGTATGCACTGGCCGCCAACGCTTTCTATCTGTTGACCGGCGCCCCGCCCCCACCGCTGGCCACGCGGCCGGCGCGGGTCAGCGACCATCGCGCCGAACTGAGTCACCTCGATCGATTGTTCGCCAAAGCGCTATCCCCTCAGCCCGACAGCCGATTTCGCAGCTGCGGAGAGTTGGCCGCTGAACTGACGGCGCTGGCGAATTAGGCGCGGCGCAGTTCGAACAGCGGGATGACTCGGTCGGTTTTCGCCTGGTACTCGGCGAAGCCCGGTGCCGCCGCGGTGATCTGCTCGAAGATGGCGTCACGCTCGGCACGATCCAGTTCGTGCGCGGTGACGTCGAACGCCTCGGCGCCGACTTCCACCTGCGCCTGCGGCCGGGCGCGCAGGTTGTGCACCCAGGCCGGGTCGACCGGCGCGCCGGCGAACGACCCGATGATGATCAGCCGGCCGTCGATGCGGAAATAGGCCAGCGGCGCGATGCGGGGCTGGCCTGACTTGGCACCGGTGGTGGTGAGCAGCAACAGGTCGGCATTGGCGAACTGGCCGCCGACCTTGCCGCCGTTGGACCGGAATTCGTCGACGATGGTGTTGTTGAATGCCTTGATGGATTCGGTGTCCGGGGTATCAGTCATATTGCGCCGCTCTCCCCCGCAGGCGGGAGGTGCCCCCACCTCATCGCTGCGCGCTGCATCGTCGCCGACGCTCATGCCCCGTCAACTGCTTTGGGTTTGAAATCTATTCCCGATTCTTTGCGCTGCTGAGCCGTGATGGGCGCCGGCGCATCGGTCAGCGGGTCCACGCCCCCGCCGGTCTTGGGGAACGCGATCACCTCGCGGATCGAATCGACGCGGGACAGCAGCGCGTTGATCCGGTCCCAGCCGAACGCGATCCCGCCGTGCGGCGGCGCGCCAAAGGTGAACGCCTCCAACAGGAATCCGAACTTCTCCTCGGCCTCGGCCTGATCCAGGCCCATCACCGCGAACACCCGTTCCTGAATGTCGCGCCGATGAATACGGATCGAACCGCCGCCGATCTCGTTGCCGTTGCAGACGATGTCGTAGGCATCGGCCAGCACGGCGCCGGGGTCGGCTTCGATGCTGTCCTCGTGCTCGCGCTTGGGAGAGGTGAAGGCGTGGTGCACCGCCGTCCAGGCCCCTGCGCCGACGGCCACGTCACCGGACGCGGTGGCGTCCTCGGCGGGCTCGAACAGCGGAGGGTCGACGATCCAGACGAACTTCCAGTCGTCCGGGTCGATCAGTCCCAGCCGGTGGGCGATCTCGATGCGCGCGGCGCCCAATAGCGCCCGGGAGGTCTTTACCGGCCCTGCGGAGAAGAAGATGCAGTCGCCCGGGTTGGCACCGACGTGGCCGGCCAGGCCGTCGCGCTCGGCATCGGACAGGTTCTTGGCCACCGGCCCGCCCAGCGTCCCGTCCTCACCGACCAGCACGTAGGCCAGGCCGCGGTGGCCGCGCTGCTTGGCCCACTCCTGCCAGCCGTCCAGCGTGCGCCGCGGTTGCGAGGCACCGCCGGGCATCACGACGGCGCCGACGTACGGCGCCTGGAACACCCGGAATGTGGTGTCCTTGAAGAACTCCGCGCATTCGACCAGCTCCAGCCCGAAGCGCAGATCGGGTTTGTCGGAGCCGAACCGGCGCATCGCGTCGGCATACGTCATCCGCGGGATGGGCGTCGGGATCTGGTAGCCGATCAGCGCCCACAGCGCGGACAGGATCTCCTCGGAGACCGCGATGACGTCCTCGACGTCGACGAAGCTGAGTTCCATGTCGAGCTGGGTGAATTCGGGCTGGCGGTCGGCGCGGAAATCCTCGTCGCGGTAGCAGCGCGCGATCTGGTAGTACCGCTCCATCCCGGCCACCATCAGCAGCTGCTTGAACAGCTGCGGGCTCTGCGGCAGCGCATAGAACATCCCGGGGTGCAGCCGCGCCGGAACAAGGAAGTCGCGCGCGCCTTCCGGCGTCGACCGGGTAATCGTCGGCGTCTCGACCTCCACGAAGTCGTGCCGGCCGAGCACCTCACGCGCGGCGGCATTGACCTTGGAACGCAACCGGATTGCGGCGGCCGGCCCGTCGCGGCGCAGGTCCAGGTAGCGGTACTTCAGCCGCAGCTCCTCCCCCGCGGGCTCATCAAGCTGGAACGGCAGCGGCGCGGATTCGCCCAGCACGGTCAGCGAGGTGACGTTGACCTCGATGTCCCCGGTGGCGATGTCGGGGTTCGCGTTGCCTTCCGGACGGATCTCGACGACACCGGTGACCGCGATGCAGAACTCCGAGCGCAGCCGGTGCGCCTGGGCCAGCACCTGTCCCGCTTCCAAGGCGTCGCGGAACACCACCTGGGCGACACCGGACGCGTCGCGGAGATCGATGAAGATGACACCGCCGTGGTCGCGGCGGCGGGCCACCCACCCGGCCAAGGTCACCTGCTGCCCGGCATCGCCGTCCCGAAGCGATCCCGCGGCGTGGCTGCGCAGCACAAATACTCCTTTACACCGGGTGAGATTGACTGCCCAGTCTAGAGGGCCGGTTGATTTGCCCGATCCTGCCGGTACTTTTAGCTGCATCGCAACCGATATTGCTCTCGTGGGCCCCGGCGCCGTTGGCACGACCGTGGCGGCGCTGTTGTATGCGGCCGGAAACCGGGTGCTGCTCTGCGGCCACCGTCCGCGTGACGGCATTGAGCTGCGCCCGGACGACGCCGAACCGATCGTGGTCCCGGGCCCGGTGCACACCGATCCCGATGCGGTGAGCGGTCCGGTGGACGTGCTCATCCTCGCGGTCAAAGCCACCCAAAACGCCGCCGCGGCCGGCTGGCTGGCCCGGCTGTGCGACGAGAACACCATCGTCGCCGTCCTGCAGAACGGCGTCGAACAGGTCGAACAGGTCGCGCCGCTGTCGCCGTCTCCGCACGTCATACCGGGCAGCGTGTGGTTCTCGGCCGAGACCCAGCCGGCCGGCTGGGTGCGGTTGCGCGGTGAGGCCGCGCTGGTGGTGCCCACCGGGCGCGCGGCGGAATCGTTCGCCGAGCTGCTGCGCGACGCAGGATGCCAAGTGGAGTGCAACCCCGACTTCGTCACCGTCAACTGGCGCAAGCTCCTGCTCAACGCGCTGGCCGGACTGATGGCATTGTCGGGCCGACGCTCCGGCATGTTCCGCCGGGACGACGTGGCCGAACTGGGCCGCCAATACATGGCCGAGTGTGTGGCGGTGGCGCGCGCCGAGGGCGCCCAACTCAGCGACGATGTGGCCGAGCAACTGGTCGAGTCCTTCCGCGCGGTACCGGAAGACATGGGCACTTCGATCCTGACCGACCGGGAAGCACACCGCCGGATGGAATGGGACCTGCGCAACGGCGTGATCGTCCGCAAAGCCCGCGCGCACGGGTTGCCCACCCCGATCAGCGACGTGGTGGTGCCGCTGCTCGCCGCGGCCAGTGACGGGCCGGGTTAGGTTTGCAGGCATGCATCCCTGCGAACGCGTCGACCTGAGCTTCATCGAGACGGCGCCCTACCGCTTCCGCAACAGTGTCGACCTGGCCATCACGCCCGAGCAGCTCTTCGAAGTGCTGGGTGACGCCGAGTCCTGGCCGCGCTGGGCCAAAGTGATCACCAAGGTCACCTGGACCAGCCCGGAACCCCGGGGCATCGGCACCACCCGCGTCGTGGAGATGCGGGGCGGCATCGTCGGGGACGAGGAGTTCATTGCCTGGGAGCCGTTCACGCACATGGCATTCCGGTTCAACGAGTGCTCCACCAAGGCGGTCGCCGCGTTCGCCGAAGACTACCGGGTCGACGTGATACCCGGCGGCTGCCGGCTCACCTGGACGATGGTTCAAAAGCCGGCCCGCGGTGCCGGGCTGGGCATGGCTGTGTTCGGTCCACTGCTCAACCTGGCGCTGCGCCGATTCCTGCGCAACCTGCGCACTTACACCGACACCCGATTCGCCGCCACACAGCAGCGATAGGCTGTGTCGGCGCGGTTGAAACTCTAGTTCCGGGGAGCGTGCGATGACCTTCAACGAGGGTATGCAGATCGACACCAGTTCCGCGACGTCCTCGGGCGGCGGCGGGATGGGCCGGATGGCCATCGGTGGTGGTATCGGCGGCCTGCTACTGGTGGTGGTGGCCATGCTGCTCGGTGTCGACCCCGGCGGAGTGATCAGCCAGCAGCCGCTCGACTCCCGCGAGGACGTGGCTCCCGGTTTCGACCTGAGCCGCTGCAAGACCGGCGCGGACGCCAACAAATACGTGCAGTGCCGCGTGGTCGCCACCAGCAACTCGCTGGACGCGGTGTGGAAGCAGCTGATGCCGAAGTACACCCGACCGCACCTGCGCCTGTTCAGCGGCCAGGTGAGCACCGGCTGCGGGCCGGCCAGCAGCGACGTCGGGCCGTTCTACTGCCCGGTGGACAAAACGGCCTATTTCGACACCGACTTCTTCCAGGTGCTGGTGACCCAGTTCGGTTCCAGCGGTGGACCTTTCGCGGAAGAATACGTGGTGGCACATGAGTACGGCCACCACGTGCAGAACCTGCTGGGGGTGCTCGGCCGGGCGCAGTCCGGAGCGCAGGGCGCCACCGGCAGCGGGGTTCGCACCGAGTTGCAGGCTGACTGTTACGCCGGGGTGTGGGCGCACTACGCCTCCACCGTCAAGCAGGACAGCACCGGGCAACCGTTTCTGCAGCCGTTGAGCGACAAGGACATTCAGGACGCGCTGTCGGCGGCCGCGTCGGTGGGTGACGACCGGATTCAGCAGCAGGTGAACGGGCGGGTGAACCCGGAATCCTGGACGCACGGTTCATCTGCGCAGCGGCAGAAGTGGTTCACCACCGGGTACTCGACCGGCGAGCCCAACAAGTGCGACACGTTCAACACCAACGATCTGGGGTGAAGCTCGAGCATCCGATCACGGTAGGCACCGCCGAGTTCAACGCTGACCAGCATTCCTACTACGACTGGATGCGCCGGGAGGCGCCCGTCTACCGGGGCAGGCTGGCTTTGCGGCCACCCGGCCAGGACGTCTACTTCATCTCCCGCTATCGGGATTGCCTGAACCTGGTCACCGACCCGCGGATCCGCCGGGTGCTCGACGGCGCCGCCGAGGACACCTCGGTGGTCCCCGAGGCCATCCGCTTGCTGACCACCGACACCATGGTCTATCAGGACGACCCGTCGCACCTGCGACTGCGCAAGCTGGTGAGCCGGCCGTTCACGCCGCGCGCGATTCAGGGGCTGCGGGAGCGGATCCGTACCGTCGCCCGTGAGTTGCTCGACGGCTTCGAGCCGGGGCAGCGCATTGAACTGCACCAGCAGTACGCGCTGCCGGCCCCGACCACGGTGATCAGCGAAATGGTCGGTGTCTCAAGCGAAGACCGGCCAACGTTCTACAGCTTCATCGAGCAGTTGTTCGACGCGATGCTGAACCACAACGCGGCCGGCGCCGGCGAACAGATGGAGGGCTTCGTCGCCTACCTGCGCGAGATGGTCGAGCAACGACGGGCCGATCCCGGTCAGGACATCATCACCGAGTTGATCACCGCCAGGGAAGATGGCGGACTCACCGATGACGAAATCGTCGCGATGGTGTTCCTGCTCATCACCGGCGACTATCAGACCACCCCGAACGTGGTCGCCAACGGCATAGCGGCGCTCCTCACCCACTCCGACCAACTTCGCTTATTGCGGAAGCATCCCGAACTGATCAGCAGTGCCGTCGAGGAGATCCTTCGCTACTCCGGCACCGTCGGCGGCACCGAAGCCACGACGTTCGCCGGCGAGGACATCACCTTGCATGGAGTCACGATCCCGCGCGGCGCCATGGTGACGACGCTGCTGACATCGGCCAACCGCGACCCAGCACAGTTCCCCGACCCCGACCGCTTCGACATCACCCGCAGCCCCAACGACCACCTTGCATTCAGCCGAGGCACCCACTTCTGCCTCGGCTCACACCTGGCACGGCTGGAGACCGGGATCATCATCGGCGAGCTGATCAACCGCTTCCCGGATTTGAGGCTTGCGGTTGCACCGGAAGAGCTGCGCCTGCAACCGATTCCGTTGCTCAACCGGTTCGACGAAGTGCCGGTGATCCTGGGCTGAAGCTCACGACCCGGCCAGCAGGTCCTGCAATTCGGCACGCCCCTGCCCGTCCAGCGCCAGCAACGGTGCACGCGGGTCGCCGACCGGGAAGCCCAGCAGATCCAGACCGGCCTTGACGGTGGTGGGCAGCCCGCCCGCAACGATGAACTGCAACAACGGCTTGAGGTCGTCGTAAAGGAGCTGCGCCTTCTCGAGATCGTCCGCGCGCACCGCGTTATACAGGTCGATGCACGGCTGCGGGCGCAGATTCGGTGCGGCCGTGCACCATCCGGACGCTCCCACCTTGAGCGCGTCGAGCACCAGCGGATTGCTGCCGTTGTAGAAGGGCAACTCGCCACCGCTGAGTTCGGCGATGCGCCGCATCCGGGTCAGGTCACCGGTGGACTCCTTCACCATGGTGACGTTGTCGATGTTGTCGAACATGGTGACCAGCAGTTCGGGGCTCATGTCCACACCACTGGTGGCCGGGTTGTTGTAGGCCATGATCGGGATTCCGATCGACTCGCCGATGCTGCGGTAGTGCTGAGCGATCTCGCGATCGGTGAGCCTCCAGTAGGAAACGGGCAGGATCATCACCGCGTCGGCGCCGGCCTGCTCCGCGTACCGGGCGCGCCGAATTGTGTTGGCGGTGGTCAGATCTGACACTCCGACCACCACCGGAACCCGCCCGTTGACGGCGGCCATCGTGGTGTCGACGACGGCGTCGAACTCGGATTCGTCGAGGTAGGCCAATTCGCCGGTGCTGCCCAGCGGCGCGATCGCATGCACGCCGGAGGACACCAGCCGGTCGACGAGCGCGGCCAGCCGGTCTTTATCGATGCCCGACGTATCGGCGGTGAACGGGGTGATCGGGTAGGCGATGATGCCGTGGATTTCGGGCACGGTTCCTCGAATTCAGTTGGCGGACGGAGGATTCAGGACGTCGGGGTGCCGCACCAGCGCGCGGCGGGCATAGTAGGCGAAGTTGGCCCGGCTGCGCGCCGGCGTCAGCGTCCAGTCATGGGCTTCCCGGGCCAGTTCCTCTGGCAGTGCTTTGACGGTGCCCGCGGCCATGGCGGCGAGTTGGAGCTTGGCGGCGCGCTCGATCAGTACCGCCAGCGAACACGCCTCCTCGACACTGGCGCCGGCCACCACCTGCCCGTGATGTGCCAGCAGCGCGGCTTTCTTGTCGCCCAGTGCGGCGGTGATGATCTCGCCCTCCTCGTTACCGACCGGCACGCCGGGCCACTCAGCCAGGAAGGCGCAATCGTCATAGAGCGGGGTGGTGTCCATGTGCGAGACGATCAGCGGAACCTCCAGCATCGACAGGGCTGCCACATGGAAGGGATGCGTATGCACGATGCAGTGGACGTCGGGTCGCGCGCGATAGATCCAGCTGTGAAAACGGTTGGCCGGGTTGGCCATTCCGGAACCTTCCAGGACATTGAGATCCTCGTCGACCAGCAGCAGGTTGTCCTCGGTGATCTCGTCGAATCCCAGCCCCAGCCGCTGGGTGTAGTAGGTGCCGGGCTGTTCGGCCCGTGCGGTGATCTGACCGGCCAGGCCGGAGTCATGGCCGGCGTCGAACAGAGCGCGGCAGGTGAGCGCGATCTTCTGGCGAGTGGTCAGCCGCGCACCCGCACTCTCGGCACTTTCGGCGCTTTCGGCGTCCAGGCGTTCCTGGGCGCGCCGCATCAGTTCGGCCTTCGAATGGGTGAACGTGGTTGCCATCAACGACTCCCTCGATCGGGAATGTGTGACACAATATTAGCACTATAGGAAACTTTTGTGTCATGAGAGGTTTGGTTCCATGACCGCCTTGCTGCGGACGGTGCGCCGGCAACGCCGCCTCACCCTCGAGCAACTCGCCGACCGCACCGGCCTGACCAAGAGCTACCTGTCCAAGATCGAACGCGGCCACAGCACACCGTCGATCGCGGTGGCACTCAAAGTCGCGCGGGCCCTCGACGTCGACGTCGGACGGCTGTTCTCCGATGATGCCGCCGACGAGCAGATCACCGTCGACCGCGCCGATCCGTCCGCCGGGCGCTACCGCGCCCTGGCCACCCATCTGCTGGGCAAATCCATGTCACCCTTCGTGGTGCGACCGACCGGACGCGCCTCCGACGATCCGCATCCCGAGCACATCGGACAGGAATTCGTCTTTGTGTACAGCGGGGCGGTCGAACTTACCTACGGCGACCGCGTTATTCCACTGGGCCCCGGCGACAGCGCCTACTTCGACGCCTCCGTCGGCCACCGGCTCAGGGCTGTCGACGGCGAACCCGCCGAGGTGGTCGTCATCACCAGCCCGGCTTGATGGTGGCGACAAGCAGCGCGCGGCTGCGCCGAGCTAGCGATCGCCACGGGCCCGTAGGTTCTGTGTCCCCCAACCGGGGGACACAGGTCGAGCCCATCGTGGGATACACATTTAGCTAATGTGTAACGAGAATAGCGTTACACATTGACATATTCCGTCACTGTGTAATGATAAAGGTCAGTCATCGATATTCAGAGGAGAACGATCGTGTCCCACGAAACCCTGTTCGCGGCCGAGGAGGCGACCTACGGATTGATCTCGTTCGTCGTCGACGAGATCGCCGACTGAGAACGGCCCGCAGGCCGGTGGGAGCTGATCGTCCCCACTGGCCCGTGTGCGCACATCCGACCCCTTAGATTCGGAACCCCTATGTCTCGTGACAACACACCCGCCGGCCCGATAACTCGCGACGGCAGCCTGGTCGAGATCTACCGACGCGTGTCGGTGACCGACGAAGTCAACCTCATCACCGCCCTACTCGAACCCGGCGGCTCGGTACTCGATCTGGGCTCCGGCGCGGGACGAATCGCGAATCCATTGGCCGACAATGGCTTCCAGGTAACCGCGGTGGACGATTCCGCCGACATGCTCAATCATGTGCGTGGCGCGAAGACCGTTCAGGCCCGCATCGAGGACCTCCGGCTACCCGCAAAATACGACGTCGTGCTGCTGGCCAGCAGTCTGGTCAACTACCCGGATGTGGACGCGCGCCGAGGTCTGCTGGCCACGGTCGCCCACCACCTCAAACCGACCGGCAAAGCCATCATCCAGTGGCGGCCACCGGACTGGTTCAGCCAGCGGCCCGCCGGCAACTATCACCGCGCCGACGGCGACATGAAACAAACGATGACCATTCTGCAGAACGACGGCGACGTCGTCCTCGGCGAGTTCACCCTGGAGTACGGCGGCCAGAGCCTGACCCAATCGTTTGAAGCTCATCGTGTCAGCGTCGACGAGTTCCGCTCATTGCTCGACGAGGTGGGGCTGGTACTGGACACCGCTGACCCGGATTCCTCCGAATGGCTCACCGCCTCCGCACGGAGTTGACCCATCCGGTGGACGCGCCCGTACGTCGTTCGGAGGACCGCGATTGGGTCCGTTCGTAGGCTGCCAGTAACCGAGGGTTGCGTTGCACCATTGAGGCTCAATGACATTGAGCGAAAGGTGGTGTGTGCGCCCATGGCACACGATGTTCTGTTCTGCGACGAAGAGGCCTCGTACTCGTTCTTGAGCTTCGCCGTCGGCGAGATCGCGGACTGATCACGACTGACGACGCCGGCGGGACCGCATTCCTCCCGCCGGCGTTTGTCGGTCTACTACCAGGGCCGCGTCGAGCAGGTCACGCCGGTGGTAGCACTTCGGGTGTCCACCACCTGGCCGTCAACGGCAATCTCGCAGCGCAGCTCCGGCGTACTTCCCGAGCCGCAGTCCGGCCAGTGGCAACCGCCGCTGGCGCTGACGAAGGCCCATTGGCTCGGGTTCGCGAGAGTGGCGGTGTACACCAGCGGCTGATCGGCGCTGAAGCTAGCCGCCACGGTGGTCAGAAACTGCGAGGAGTTCGCGTCGAACGCCCCCTGGCTGGGCGGATCGGCGTTCATGTACCGGACGTTGCCGGTGAGGTTGCCGGTGGTGGTGATCGTGTAGGTCACCTGGTGGCCGGCCGGGTCCGCGTGCGCGGTCGGGCCGACGGCCACGAAGGCCGCGCCCAGGAGTCCCGCGGCGACCGCGCTTGCCAATTTGTGCACGTTCGTCATATCGGAGACGCTACCGGATTCGTTACCTGCCCAAATCGGGCAAACGTCTCTACCATCTAGCTGTGCCCACAGCCTTCGTGTTGTCCGGTGGTGCCAGTTTGGGAGCAATCCACGTGGGGATGCTGCGCGCCCTGGCCGACGAAGGCATCACCCCGGACCTGATCATCGGCACGTCCGTGGGCGCGGTCAACGGCGGCTGGCTCGCTTCCCGGGCCGATGCCGCCGGTATCCGCGGGCTCGCCGATCTGTGGGTGTCGTTGACGCGACAGCAGGTGTTTCCCGCTCACCCGCTGTCGGGTGTGCTGGGTATGTTCGGGCGCCGGACGCACCTGGTCCCCAATTCCGGTCTGCGCCGCATTCTCATCGAGAAGCTGCAGTTCACCCGGCTCGAGGATGCGCCGATTCCCCTGCACGTGGTGGCGACGGACGTGGTCTCGGGCACCGATGTGTTGCTGTCGTCGGGCGACGCGGTGGACGCGATCGCCGCCAGCGCCGCCATTCCGGGAATCTTTCCGCCGGTGAAGATCAACGGACGCGATCTGATGGACGGTGGTGTCGTGAACAACACACCGGTCTCACACGCCGTTGCCCTCGGCGCCGATCGGGTGTGGGTGTTGCCCACGGGCTACTCCTGCGACCTGCCCGCGACGCCGACGTCGGCGGTCAACATGGCGCTGCACGCCATGACCATCGCCCTGAATCACCGCCTCGCGGACGACATCTCTCGCTATGAAACCGCGTGTGAGCTGCATGTCATTCGTCCGTTGTGCCCGGTCAGCATCTCCGGATCCGATTTCTCGCACGCGGCGACCTTGATCGAGCGCTCGCATGCCGCGACCCGTGAGTGGCTGGCGGCGCACCCGCCGTCCACCGGGCAGGCGGCGTTGCTGGAACCGCATCGCCACTAGGCGCCGGGCGCGGGCCCAGTTCTGGCGACGTTCACCCGCGTCGGGTATGAAGCACCCCATGAGCGACGATCCGGAACAGGGCGAACCGGCGGCATTCAGCCGCCGCACCCTGATCACGACCGCTGCGGTGGCCGGTGTTCTCGGCGCGGGCGCCGGGGTCGGCGGCGCCGCACTACTGCGGTCTAATCGCGCGGGCGTCTGGTCGCAGCCGGATCGCGGCGGCGCGCCGCCGGTCGAAGGGTTACATCTGCAGTTCGGTCGGGATGCCGGCACCGAGGCGGTGGTGTCCTGGCACACCACCGACGCGGTGCGCAATCCGCGGGTCATGCTGGGCGCGCCGACGTCCGGATTCGGCAGCACGGTGGCGGCCGAGACCCGGACCTACCGAGATGCCAAGTCCAACACAGAGGTTCGCGTCAATCACGCGCGGCTGACCGGCCTTCAGCCGGACACCGATTACATCTATGCCGCGGTACACGACGGTGCGCAACCCGAGCTGGGGACCTTGCGCACCGCACCGACCGGACGAAAGCCCTTCCGCTTCACCAGCTTCGGCGACCAGTCGACACCGACGCTGAGCACCCTGACCGACGGCCGGTATGTCAACGACCACCTCGGATCGCCGGCGGCCGGCGACACGACGGCGGCGATCGAGCGAATGGCGCCGCTGTTCAATCTGGTCAACGGCGACCTGTGCTACGCCAACCTGGCGCAGGACCGGATCCGCACCTGGTCGGATTGGTTTGTCAACAACAGCCGTTCGGCCCGTCACCGGCCGTGGATGCCGGCCGCCGGCAACCACGAGAACGAATTGGGCAACGGCCCAGTCGGTTACGGTGCCTACCAGACGTACTTCTCGGTGCCGGACTCGGGAGCCAGTTCGGAATTGCGCGGCCTGTGGTACTCGTTCACCGCCGGGGCGGTGCGGGTGATCAGCCTCAACAACGACGACGTGGCCTATCAAGACGGCGGTAACTCGTACATCCACGCTTATTCGGGTGGCGAGCAGAAGCGTTGGCTCACTGCCGAATTGGAGGCGGCCCGGCGTGACCGCGGTATCGACTGGGTGGTGGTGTGCATGCACCAGACCGCCATATCGACTGCGAAGGCCAACGGGGCAGACCTAGGGATCCGTCAGGAGTGGCTGCCGCTGTTCGACCAGTACCAGGTCGATCTGGTGGTGTGCGGGCACGAACACCACTACGAGCGGTCGCATCCGTTGCGCGGCACCATGGGGACGGACACCCGGACGCCGATCCCGGTCGACACCCGGGGTGACGTGCTCGACGTGACCAAGGGCACGGTGCACCTGGTCATCGGCGGGGGCGGCACGTCGCACCCGACCAACGGCTTGTTCTTTCCCGACCTGCGCTGCCAGGTGATCACCGGAGTGGGCGCGTTCGATCCCGCAGTCGGGCGCAAGCCGCCGATCTATGTGATGGAGGACGCGCCGTGGTCGGCGTTCCGCGATCGCGACAACCCTTATGGCTTCGTGGCTTTCGACGTCGACCCGGGTACGCCGGGCGGCCGGACGTCGATCAAGGCGACGTACTACGCGGTGCGGGGACCCTACGGCGCGGTGGTGCCGATCGACGAGTTCACATTGACCAAACCGCGCGGAGGCTAGAAGAGCGCTTCCTGCAGCGGCTCCGGGTTTGCCGCGACTTCGGCCGGCGGTGCCGACGGCCTGGGGTCGCTGCCGAGCCGGTACTTGGCGATCAGCGGTCGGGCGCGCTCGCGGAGCATGTCCCGGTAGCTCTGCGGCAGATACGCGCCGCGGCGATACAGGTCGCGGTACCGGCCGGTGAGCTCCGGGTGCGCGCGGGCGAGCCAGGCCATGAACCAGCCCCGGGTAGCACCGCGGAGGTGCAGCCCGAACACGGTCACGCTGGTGGCGCCGGCGGCGGCGATCTGCCCTAGCAACTCGTCGAGGTGCTCGGCCGAATCGGTGAGGTGTGGCAGCACCGGCGCGACCATCACATGGCAGCCGAGGCCGGCGTCGCGAATGGCGGCGATGAGCGCCAGCCGGGCCTGCGGCGTCGGCGTGCCCGGCTCGACGTCGCGGTGCAGCTCCGGATCGGCCACCGCCAGTGAGATCGCCACCGACAGCGGAACCTGCTGAGCCGCTTCAGATATCAGCGGCAGGTCGCGGCGCAGCAGGGTGCCTTTGGTGAGGATCGACATCGGTGTGCCTGACGCGGCGAGCGTGGTGATGATGCCGGGCATCAGCGCGTAGCGGCCCTCGGCGCGCTGGTAGGGGTCGGTGTTGGTGCCGAGTGCGACGGTTTCGCGTTGCCAGGACGGCCGCTTGAGTTCTTTTTCCAGCACGTCGGCGACGTTGGTCTTGACGACGATCTGGGTGTCGAAATCGGTGCCGATGTCGAAGTCCAGGTACTCGTGAGTGGGGCGGGCGAAGCAGTAGCGGCAGGCGTGAGAGCAGCCCCGGTAGCCGTTGACCGTGTAGCGGAAGGGCAGGGCGGACGCGTTGGGCACTTTGTTAAGCGCCGACTTGCACAGCACCTCGTGGAACGTCATCCCCTCGAATTGCGGCACCCGCACGCTCTTGACCAGGCCTAATCGCTGCAGGCCGGGCAATGCCCCGTCGTCGACGGGCGACCCGTTGACCGCCACCGCTTGACCTGCCCAGCGCATACTTCCATTCGAACAATAGTTCGATGCCGCGTCAAGTGGTTCTCGCGCTTCTCGCGCGAGAGCCCTCCCGCTAGGGCGGAGGGCCTGTCGCAAGAGCCCACCCCGCGAGGGCGCGCAAATGTACGCGGTTTACGGCGTGTCCCCGGCAACACGCGGGCGCTCGCCACCGGGTCGGGGTGTAACCCGCGCCTCCACTCCCGCGAGGGTGCGCAGATGTACACGGTTTACGGCGTGTCCCCGGCAACACGCGGGCGCTCGCCACCGGGTCGGGGTGTAGCCCGCGCTCCCACCCCGCGAGAGCGCGCAAATGTACGCGGTTTACGGCGTGTCCTCGGCAACACGCGGGCGCTCGCCACCGGGTCGGGGTGTAGCCCGCGCTCCCACCCCCGCGAGGGCGCGCAAATGTACGCGGTTTACGGCGTGTCCTCGGCAACACGCGGGCGCTCGCCACCGGGTTGGGGTGTAGCCCGCGCTCCCACCCCCGCGAGGGTGCGCAGATGTACAGCATCTACGGCGTGTCAACGGCAGTCTGTGCACGCTCGCCGCAGAGCAGCCCAGACCCGGCAGCGGCCACATCCCCGCAGCGGGCTACAAACGCGAAAGCACCTCAGCGACAACCGAGTCCACCGGCACCGACACCTGCTCCCCCGACCCGAGGTCCTTGACGCCGATGGTGCCGGCATCCAGATCCCGGTCCCCCGCAACCAGGGCCACCCGTGCGCCGGAACGGTCGGCCGCACGCATCGCACCCTTGAGCCCGCGGTCACCGTAAGCCAGATCGAAGCGCACACCGGCGCCCCGCAGCTCCGCACCCAGCACCGCCAACCGCAGCTTCGCCGCCTCACTTAACGGCACGCCGAACACCTCACACCGCGCCGCGGTCCCCACACTCTTGCCCTCGGCGCGCAGCGCCAGCAGCGTCCGGTCCACGCCGAGGCCGAAACCGATGCCGGAAAGGTCTTGCCCGCCAAGTTCTTTCATTAGCCCGTCATAACGGCCGCCGCCGCCGATGCCGGACTGCGCGCCCAACCCGTCGTGCACGAACTCGAAGGTGGTCTTGGTGTAGTAGTCCAGACCGCGGACCATGCGCGGGTTGATGACGTACCGCACGCCCAACGCATCCAGGTGCGCCAAGACGGTGTCGAAGTGTTGTTTGGCGGCATCGGAGAGGTGATCGAGCAGCACCGGCGCGTCGGCGGTCATCGCCTTCACCTCGGGACGCTTGTCGTCGAGCACCCGCAGCGGGTTCAACGCAGCCCGCTGCCGGGTCTGCTCGTCAAGATCGAGGCCGAAAAGAAAGTCCTGCAACAATTCCCGGTACTGCGGGCGGCAGCTCTCGTCGCCCAGTGAGGTGATCTCCAACCGGAAGCCGTCCAGGCCCAACGACCGGAAGCCGGCGTCGGCGACGGCGATCACCTCGGCGTCCAGCGCGGGGTCGTCTACCCCGATGGCTTCGACGCCGACCTGCTGTAGCTGCCGGTAGCGGCCGGCCTGGGGGCGCTCGTAGCGGAAGAACGGGCCCGCGTAGCACAGCTTTACCGGCAGCGCGCCGCGATCCAGGCTGTGCTCGATCACCGCACGCACCACACCGGCGGTACCTTCGGGCCGCAGCGTCACCGAGCGGTCGCCGCGGTCGGAGAAGGTGTACATCTCCTTGGACACCACATCGGTGGACTCGCCCACCCCGCGGGCGAACAGCGCGGTGTCCTCGAAGATCGGCAGCTCGATGTGGCCGTAGCCGGCCCGCCGGGCGGCCGAGAGCAGCCCGTCGCGCACCGCGACGAACTCCGCGGAATCCGGCGGGATGTAGTCCGGAACACCCTTGGGCGCAACGAATTCCGTCACGGGCTCAAGCCTTCGATGAACGGGTTGTACCGACGTTCGGCGCCGATGGTGGTGGAGTTGCCATGTCCGGGTAGTACCACGGTCTTGTCGTCGAGCACCAACAGTTTATTGACGATCGAGCGCAGCAGGTCACGTCCGCTGCCGCCGAACAGGTCGCTGCGGCCGATGGAACGCTCGAACAAAGTGTCGCCGCTGAACACCACGTCAGCCTCGTTCTTCGCGGCCTGCAGGATGCGGAAGCACACCGATCCGCGGGTGTGCCCCGGGGTGTGGTCGATGTTGACGGAGATGCCGCCGAGGTCGATCTTGTCGCCGTCGCGGTCCAGTTCGACGACCTGCTTGGGCTCCCGGAAGAACGCGCCGGCGAAGACCTGCGCGACCCGCGGCCCCATGCCGTAGATCGGGTCTTTGAGCATGAACCGGTCCTCAGGATGGATGTAGGTGGGGCACCCGAAGGTGTCCGAGACCTTCTGGGCGGACCACATGTGGTCGATGTGGCCGTGGGTGATCAGCACCGCGGCCGGGGTCAACCGATTCTTGTCGAGAATCTGCCGCAACTGGCCCATCGCACGCTGGCCGGGGTCGACGATGATGGCGTCGGCGCCTGGCCGCTCGGCCAGCACGTAGCAGTTGCACTGCAACATCCCGGCCGGAAATCCGGTGATCAACACGGTCCCAGTTTCCCATCCCGCAAGCCATGGAAAGATAGCGGCCGTGCCGACCAATCAGCAGCGACGTGCGACAGCAAAGCGCAAACTCGAGCGGCAGCTGGAGCGCCGCGCCAAGCAGGCCAAAAGGCGCCGCATCCTGACGATCGCCGGGGGCGCCGTCGCCGCCGTGGCGGTGGTGGCGGCCGTGGTGGTCGCCATCGTCGTCAGCAAGGACGACCACAAGGGCAACCCCACGGCGTCGACCACGTCGAGCAGCGCCGCGCCCAGCTCGTCGGCCGCGGGCCTGCCTCCGGTGCAACTCGGCAACGCGGTGCCGTTGCCGCAGTTCAAGGCGCCGGCCAACCTGGGCGCCAACTGCCAGTACCCGGCGTCGCCGGACAAGGCCGTCAAGCCTGTCAAGCCGCCGCGGACCGGCAAGGTGCCCACCGAGCCGGCTCAGGTGAGCGTCAGCATGGTGACCAGTCAGGGCAACGTCGGCCTGATGCTGGCCAACAACGAATCGCCCTGCACGGTGAACAGTTTCGCCAGCCTGACCAACCAGGGATTCTTCAAGGACACCAAGTGCCACCGGCTGACCACGTCGCCGTCGCTGTCGGTGCTGCAGTGTGGCGACCCGAAGGGCGACGGAACCGGCGGCCCGGGTTACCAGTTCGCCAACGAATACCCGACCAACCAGTACCCCGCCAATGACCCCAAGCTCAAGGAGCCGGTGATCTATCCGCGCGGCACCATTGCGATGGCCAACGCTGGGCCCAACACCAACAGCAGCCAGTTCTTCCTGGTCTACCGCGACTCGGCCCTGCCGCCGGAATACACCGTTTTCGGCAAGATTCAGGACGACGGTCTGGCCACGCTGGACAAGATCGCGGCGGCCGGTGTGGCCGGCGGCGGTGAAGATGGCCCACCCGCCGTGGATGTGACCATTACTTCGATCCTGCTCGACTAACGTAGAGCCCCGGGGTCGGCAGCGGCTTACCGGGAGGAGATTCGTGGCCGAGAGCTCGTTCGGTCGGTACCAACTGCAGGGGCTGTTGGGACGAGGCGGCATGGGGCAGGTCTACCGCGCCTACGACACCCAGACCGACCGCATCGTGGCCATCAAGCTGCTGCCACCGAATCTGGCCGAGGACAAAGAGTTCGAGCACCGGTTCCGCCGCGAGGCGCGCACGGCGGCCAGCCTCAACGACCCCCACGTGGTGCCCATCCACAGCTTCGGTGAGATCGACGGGCAACTCTACGTCGACATGCGACTGGTCGAGGGGCGCGATCTGGCGAAGTTCATCGCCGAGAACGGCGGCCGGCTCAGCCCGGCGCAGACTGTCGCGATCATCGAGCAGACCGCGGCCGCTCTGGACAGTGCGCACCAGGTGGGGCTGGTGCACCGCGACGTCAAGCCGTCGAACATCCTGGTCGCCAAGGCCCGCAACTTCGTCTACCTGATCGACTTCGGCATCGCCCGCGCCACCACCGATACGGCCCTGACGCAGACCGGGCTGACGATGGGCACGTTGGCCTACCTGGCACCCGAGCGCTTCCGGGGCATCACAGATCCCCGTGCGGACGTGTACGCACTGGCCTGCACGCTCTACGAGTGCCTCACCGGCGCGCGGCCCTACCCCGGCGACAGCTTCGAGGAGCAGATCTCCGGGCACCTGCACGCCCCGCCGCCGCGTCCGACGGCGATCCGTCATGACATACCGCCGGCCTTCGATGCGGTGGTTGCGCGCGGGATGGCCAAGGACCCGCAGGCCCGGTACCAGACGGTGACCGAACTCGCCGATGCCGCCCGCGCCGCGCTGGGGGGCGCCGGCATGGCGCTGCCTCCCCCGCCGCCCGCCGAGGCGCACACCGGGTTGGCGCCGTCGAGCACGGCTCCGGAAGTGCCGGCGCCGGACAAGGCCAGTAGGACCATGCTGATCGCGACTGTCGCGGGTTCGGGACTGCTGTTGGTCCTGGTGGCTGCACTCGTTGCGATCTTTTCCAGCGGGGACGACAACGGCTCGAACAACCCGACGACCCACACCACCGTGACGACCACCAGCCGGGCGCCCGAGACGACGACCGAGACGTCGACCGACGTGGGCGACACGTCAGGAGTCGAGCAGAACGGCACCAACGACACCCCGACCGAGTCGGGTACGCCTTAAGAGGCCTCAGGAAGCCTCAAGAAGCGGACGTCACCCGGTACACGTCGTACACACCCTCGACATTGCGCACCACGTTCAGCAGATGCCCCAGATGCTTGGGGTCACCCATCTCGAAGGTGAAGCGGCTGATCGCCACCCGGTCACCTGAGGTGGTGACCGACGCCGACAGGATGTTCACCTTCTCGTCGGCGAGCACCCGGGTGATGTCCGACAGCAGGCGGTGGCGGTCCAGCGCCTCGACCTGAATCGCCACCAGGAACACCGATGACGCCGAGGGCGCCCACAGCACCTCGATGATGCGCTCGGCCTGCTGCTGCAGCGATGCGGCGTTGGTGCAGTCGGTGCGGTGCACGCTGACGCCGCCGCCCCGGGTGACGAACCCCATGATCTGGTCGCCCGGCACCGGGGTGCAGCACTTGGCCAGCTTGGTCAGCACGCCCGGCGCCCCAGGGACCGAGACGCCCACATCTTCGGTGCTGCGCGGCCGCCGCAGCATCGTCGTCGGGGTGGACCGCTCGGCCAGTTCCTCCTCGGCCTGGTCGATACCGCCGAGCTCGGCCAGCAACCGCTGCACCACATGGCGAGCCGAGACGTGCCCCTCGCCGATCGCGGTGTACATCGCCGACACATCGGTGTAGTGCAGCTCGCGGGCAACCGCGGCCATCGACTCACCATTAACCAAGCGCTGCAACGGAAGTCCGCCCCGGCGCACCTCGCGGGCCATGACTTCCTTGCCGGCTTCCAGCGCCTCCTCACGGCGCTCCTTGGCAAACCACTGCCGGATCTTCGACTTCGCCCGCGGCGACACGACGAACTGCTGCCAGTCCCGCGACGGCCCGGCGTTCTGGGCTTTCGAGGTGAAAACCTCGACTACTTCCCCATTTTCGAGCTTGCGCTCCAGCGCCACCAGTCGTCCGTTGACCCGGGCGCCGATGCAGCGGTGACCGACTTCGGTGTGCACCGCGTAGGCGAAGTCCACCGGCGTGGATCCCGTCGGCAGTGTGAAGACGTCACCCTTGGGTGAGAACACGAAAATCTCTTGTACCGCAAGGTCGTAACGCAAGGACTCCAGGAACTCGCCGGGGTCGGCGGCCTCCCGTTGCCAGTCGAGCAGTTGACGCATCCAGGCCATGTCGTCGATCTCGGCGGCGGCATGCGGGTGCGGAACACCGTTGCGGCCCTTGGCTTCCTTGTAACGCCAGTGGGCGGCGATACCGAACTCGGCCGTCTTGTGCATGTCGCGGGTGCGTATCTGCACCTCCAGCGGCTTGCCCTCCGGGCCGACGACGGTCGTGTGCAGCGACTGGTACACGCCGTATCTGGGCTGCGCGATGTAGTCCTTGAACCGTCCCGCCATCGGCTGCCACAGCGAATGCACCACGCCCACAGCGGCATAGCAGTCGCGGATCTCATCGCACAGGATGCGGATGCCGACCAGGTCGTGGATGTCGTCGAAGTCGCGGCCCTTGACGATCATCTTCTGGTAGATCGACCAGTAGTGCTTGGGCCGGCCCTCCACCACCGCCTTGATCTTCGATCCGTTCAGGGTGTTGGTGATCTCGGTGCGTACCTTGGCCAGGTAGGTGTCGCGGGACGGTGCGCGACCGGCGACCAGCCGGACGATCTCCTCGTACTTCTTGGGGTGCAGGATCGCGAACGACAGGTCTTCCAGCTCCCATTTGACGCTGGCCATGCCGAGCCGGTGCGCAAGGGGCGCAATCACTTCCAGCGTTTCGCGGGCCTTGCGGGCCTGCTTCTCCGGCGGCAGGAAGCGCATGGTTCGCATGTTGTGCAACCGGTCGGCCACCTTGATCACCAACACCCGCGGGTCGCGCGCCATCGCGGTGATCATCTTGCGGATCGTCTCGCCCTCAGCGGCGCTGCCCAGCACGACCCGGTCCAGCTTGGTCACGCCGTCGACGAGGTGGCCCACCTCTTCACCGAAGTCCTCGGAGAGTTGCTCGATGGTGTAACCGGTGTCCTCGACGGTGTCGTGCAACAAGGCGGCCACCAACGTCGTGGTGTCCATGCCCAACTCGGCGAGGATGTTGGCGACGGCCAGCGGGTGGGTGATGTAGGGGTCGCCGGAGTGCCGGAACTGGGTGGCGTGCCGTTGGTCGGCCACCTCGTAGGCCCGCTGCAGGATCGCCAGATCCGCTTTCGGATAGACCTCCCGGTGCACCGCGATCAGCGGCTCCAGAACCGGGTTGATGGCGCCGCTGCGCGCGGTCATCCGTCGCGCCAGCCGGGCGCGGACCCGCCGGGACGCGCTGGTTGTGGTCTTGAGCGGCTCTACCGGCGGCTCGGGAATCTCCGCGACGGGCAGCGGTTCGGTCGGCGGCGCGGCAGCCTGCAACGTGCTCTGGTCTTCCGCCACGTCAGTCACCTCCGCTTAGAGGATATCCGGTCCGTCCGGGTCGTTCAGTGATCCGGTGCCTCGCCAGGGCGGGCTTCGTGGTGTGGCCGGCCGGCGGTGCGGCGGTCTTCCTTCATCTCGGATTCGAACAAGTGCCGCATACCACCCTGCAACGCGTCGCGGACCTGGCGCTCGTGATCCCGGAACACCGACCAGTAGTCGTCGTCGAACTCCTCGACGATCTGGAAGGTCCACCGTCCCTGCAACACGTTGCGGCCCACCATGTCGTCCTCGAGCCGTTGGGCGATGTCGTCGTGTCCGGCGGCACGCAGTTTGTCGCAGGCCTCGCCGAGTAGCAGATCGGCGTGTCCCATGAGCTGGTGAAACGAGTACAGGTGGCCGCGCGCCCGCTCCACCCACTCCAGCGCTTCGGTCACCGCCCCGACCGCTTCCACGGTGGCATCACTCACCCCGGCGGGCCGCGGTCGCGGGTTCACCGCACCCTGCACATCCTCGCCACTCATTCAGGCTCCCCTCGTGTCTGCAGAACTCACGCCCGGCTGAGGCTGTGCAGGGGCAGCGGCGCGATCGCGTCGCGGCCGCCCAGCGCCTCCAGCTCCATGACCACCGCCGCAGCGGTGACGTCGGCGCCGACCCGCTCGAGCAAGCGCTGCGCGGCGGCGACGCTACCCCCGGTGGCCAGCACGTCGTCGATGACCACGACACGCAGACCCACCAGTTCGATCCCGTCGGCGGGGATCTCGATGGTGGCCGCGCCATACTCGCGCTGATAGTCCTCGCTGAGCACCGGCGGCGGCAGCTTGCCGCCCTTCCGGATGGCCAGCACGCCGGTGCGCAGCCGGGTGGCGACGGCCGCGGCCAGCAGGAAACCGCGCGAATCGATGCCGGCGACCAGGTCGGCGCCGCTCGCGACGTCCGCCAATCCGTCGGTGATCGCGGCTAGCGCGTCCCTGTCGGCGAACACCGGGGTGAGGTCGCGAAAAAGTACGCCAGGTTCCGGGAAGTCAGGGACAGTGCGGGCCAGGGCCGTGATCATGGCAGGAACACTGCTCACCGCAACCTCATTGCATCAGGGCCCATCGGTCCATGTTCCAGCCGACCCCCCAACGCGTGGGATTGCGGCTCACCGCGTACATCTTCTTCGACATCAACAAGGTGCGTTGCTGCCGGTACAACGGCAGGGTCGGCATGTCGCCCCACAGAATCGGGGCGCCTTCGGCCAGCAACCGAGCTCGCTCGGCAGGGTCCGCCGAGACCGCCAGCGCGCCGATGATCCCGTCCACCTGCGGATTCGCGTAGCCCGACAGGTTGTTCCCGTTGCCGCTGTGCAGGTCGTAGGCATCCATCGACGACGATCCGGTGGACCCGCTGCCGCTGGCTCCCCCGGTGCTGGCCAGCAGCACGTCGATCTTCCCGTCCCGCAGCGCCTGGGGCCCCGAGGTGTCCAGGGTCACGTTCGACACGGTGATTCCGGCCGGCGCGCACGAGGCGGCGATGGAACCGACGGTGGCGGCCAGGCGCGCGTTCGGCCCGCGGTAGCCGATCCGCACCGTCAGCGCGGCATTGTTAAGCGCGGCCCGCGCGGCGTTCGGGTCGGCCTTGCTGAATTGGGCGGCCTCGTTGGCGCCCTCGGCCGCGGACAGTGCATCCTCGGCCGCCGGCGACAGCCGCGAGTTGGCGATCGGCACACCGGCGTCGCGGGCGATCGCGTCCCGCGGGGTGCACAGCGCGAACGCGTGCCGGGCGGCGCTCGTCGCAAGCGGGCCCTGCGCCGCGAAGATCAGCTGCTGGATTCCGGCCGACGGGGCATCGGCACGTTCATAGTTGTCCGGCGTGGCCAGCGCCCCCGACGACCCGGCCGCCACATCGACGACGTCGACGCTGCGGTTGTTCACCCGGTCCTGGATGTCAGCGCCCTGCGGCCACACCGTGATCCGCTTGGTGATCGCCTTGGCGCCCCACCACCGGTCGTTGGCCACCAGCACCACCGCGCCGCCGTCCAGCACCCGCTCGATCTTGTACGGCCCGGACGACGGGAAACGCTTGAGGTCGATGCCCGGCTTGAGGTCCCAGGTGCTGTTCCACACCTTCGCGACCTGTTCGACCACCGCGCCCTTGTTGGTCAGCAACGCCGTGGTGATGTCGGTGCCGAGGGTGTCGTAGATGACGTGTGACGGCATCATCGAGGTCGCGGTGAACAGCTGGGTGTAGTCGACGACGCCGCGGTCCGGAATGAAGGAGACCCGGGCCTTCTTCTGGCCGGGTGTGCACTCGATGTTCGCGATGTCGACGTAGCCGGCCTGGGTGGCGGCGTCGAACCCGCCGAACCGCCCGGACTGCGCCGCCCATGCCAGCACGAGGTCGTCACACGTCACCGGCTTGCCGTCGGAATAGATGGCGTTGTCCGCGATCTGGTAGTCGAGGACGAGCGGAGAGCCGCCCACCACCGAGATGGTGCCGAAGTCGTGGTCGGCGACGACCTGCCCGTCGGGCCCGTGGTAGCCGAACCCGGTGAGGGTCCGCGCGAATGCCTGGGCGCCCGCCGAGGCAGCGCCGATCACCGTGTTGGCGTTGTAGGTGGACAGAACGCCGTCCACCACGTAGTCGACCCTGCCCGCGGCACTGCCCGAGCAGGCGCTCAGGGTGGCCGCGATCAGCACGGCCACGCCGGAGGCCAGCATCGCTGCACGCCAGCGAGACCAGATGGACATGCGGCCTACCGCTTGCCGGCGTTTCGCTTGCCGGTGGGGCGCCGGGTGCCGGTGGGACGCGCGGGTCGCGCACCGGGTGCCGGTTTGTTGGTGGCCGCAGGCTTGCTGAAGGTGGCGGCCTCGGTGGCCTGTTCCGTGGTTGCGGTGTCGT
Organism: Mycobacterium paragordonae; assembly: GCF_003614435.1. NCBI lineage: Bacteria > Bacillati > Actinomycetota > Actinomycetes > Mycobacteriales > Mycobacteriaceae > Mycobacterium > Mycobacterium paragordonae. Next base: position 2,593,928 of record NZ_CP025546.1, on the reverse strand, counting down.
CGGCGTCGTCGGTGTCGTCGGTGTCGGCGGGCTTACCGGGCTTGGCGGGCTTGGCGGGTTTGTCCGTGGCGGCCGGCTTCTCGGTCGCCGGTCCGGCGTTGCGCCGGCGCAGCACCCGGCGGGTGTGGGTGCGCACCAACTCGGTGCGTTCGCGCAGCGTGACCAGCAGCGGCGTGGCGAAGAAGATCGACGAGTAGGTGCCGATGATGATGCCGATGAGCTGCACCAGCGCCAGGTCCTTCAGCGTGCCGACGCCCAGAAGCCAGACCGCCACCACCATCAGCGCCAGCACCGGCAACACCGAGATCAGGCTCGTGTTGATCGACCGCATGAACGTCTGGTTGACGGCCAGGTTGGCCTGTTCAGCGAAGGTGCGCCGGGTGGTGTGCTGGAAGCCGTGGGTGTTCTCTTCCACCTTGTCGAACACGATGACGGTGTCGTAGATGGAGAACCCGAGGATGGTCAGCAGCCCGATCACCGTCGCGGGGGTGACTTCGAAGCCCACCAGGGCGTACACCCCTGCTGTGACTGTGATGTCGAAGATCATGGCCGCCAGCGCCGACAGCGTCATGTAGCGCTCGTATCGCACGGTGATGTAGACGGCGACCAGCACCAAGAACACCACCAGCGCGATCACCGCCTTCTTGGTGATCTGGCCGCCCCACGTTTCCGACACCGCCGCGTCGCTGATGGCCTTCTTACTGGGATTCCCGTCGGGCCCCTTGGGGTGGAACGCGTCGAACAGCGCGTTGCGCAGCTTCTCGGTCTGCTCGTTGGACAGGGTTTCGGACCGGATCTGCACGGTGGCCGACGAACCCTTGCCGACGGTGACCACCGATTCGGGGTCTTTACCGATGGCGCGGTGGAACACGTCTTCGACCTGGGTGACCTGGGCGGTGCCCGACGCACCCGCGGAGGGCATCGAGACGGTGGTGCCGCCCTTGAAGTCGATACCGAAGGTGAACCCCCGGATCAGAATCGCCAGGATGGCGATCGCCATGATCGATCCGCTGACGCCGTACCAGAGCTTGCGCCGCCCGACCACCTCGAAGGCACCGGTGCCGGTGTACAGCCGCGAGAGGAAACTGTGTTGCGGCCCAGTGGTTTTCGAGTCGTCGTCGAGTTCGATGACTTCGGTCTTGGCTTCGGTCTTGGCTTCGGGCTTGGACGCCATGGCTTAACCCCGTCCCGTCTTGGCTGCCGAACTCGACGCCCGGCGCTCGCGTGCGACCTGCTGAACTGCGCCCAGGCCGTTGTACGCCGGCTTGCCCAGTCGCGCAGATTTAGAGGCGAGATACACCAGCGGCCAGGTCACCAGGAATACGACGACGAGGTCGAGGATGGTGGTGAGGCCCAGGGTGAACGCGAATCCCTTCACCTGTCCGATCGCCAGGAAATACAGCACGGCGGCCGCCAGGAACGTCACTGCGTTGCCGGACACGATCGTCTTGCGGGCCCTTGCCCAACCGCGCGGTACCGCCGACCGGAACGAACGACCTTCGCGTATCTCATCTTTGATGCGTTCGAAGAACACCACGAACGAGTCGGCGGTGGTGCCGATGCCGATGATCAGACCCGCGATCCCGGCCAGGTCCAGGGTGTAGTTGATGTACCGGCCCAGCAGCACCAGGATCGCGTAAACCATTGCGCCAGAAGCGACCAACGACAACGCGGTGAGCACCCCGAGCACCCGGTAGTAGAGCAGTGAATACAACAGGACCAGCAGCAGGCCGATCCCGCCGGCGATCAGGCCGGCCCGCAGCGACGTCAAACCCAGTGTCGCCGAGACGGTTTGGGCTTCTGAGGACTCAAACGACAACGGCAGCGACCCGTACTTCAGGACGTTGGCGAGCTGCTTGGCGGTCGCCGCGCTGAACGGTGGATCACCGCCGCTGATCTGGGTGCGCCCGCCAGGGATCGGCTCCCTGATCATCGGCGCGCTGACCACCTGCGAGTCCAGCGTGAAGGCGGTCTGAGTGCCGGTGTGCGCGGCCGTGTAGTCGGCCCAGACGTTGGCCGCGGCACTCTTGAACTGCAGGTCAACCACGTAGCCCAGGCTGCTCTGATTCATCCCGGAGGTGGCGTCCTGGATCTGGTCGCCGCTGATGATCGACGGCGCCAACAGGTAGGCCGTCTTGTGGTCGGTCGAGCAGGTGACCAGCGGCAACTTCGGATCGTCATTGCCGGCCAGGATGTCGTCCTTGTCGCAGCGGGTGGCTTCGAACTGCAGCGCGATCATCTGGATGTATTGGCTGGTGTTCTGCCGCCACTTCTTTTCCTGCGCGATGCGCTCGGCCAGATCCTTGCGTGGGTCCGGGGCCGCCGGTGCGTCGGTGGGCGGCGCCTCGCCCGTGGGCGACGGCGAGGGGGCCGGGCCGGGCGCCGGCGCGGGGGTGGACCCCGGCGCGGGACTGCCAGGCGCGGGACTGCTGGGCGCCGGACTCGGCGCCGGCGAGGGGCTGGGCGCGGGATCCTGCGGGTAGGGCCTGGGCTGTCCACGCGGTGGCGCCGGAGCGGGGGCGCCGGACTGCGCCGGGGCGGGTGCCGAAGCACCGGGCGCGCCGGGGGCGGGCGCCGGTCCACCTGGCGCGGGAGCCGGTGCGCCGGGAGCACCCGGGGCCGGGGCGGGGGCCCCTGGGGCGGGGGCGGGAGCGCCCGGCTCGCCGCCGGACGGTTGCTGCCCGGGCTTGGGCTCCTGGGGCGCCTTCTGCGCCGGCATCGAGTTGAGCACCGGCCGGATGTAGAGCCGCGCCGTCTGGCCCAGGTCGCGGGCCTCGTTGCCGTCGCTGCCGGGCACCGTGATGACCAGATTGTCGCCGTCGACGACGACTTCCGAGCCGGAGACGCCCAGCCCGTTGACTCGGGAGCTGATGATCTGCTGAGCCTGCGCCAGCGCGTCCCGGCTGGGTCGTGAACCGTCGGGAGTCCGCGCGGTCAGCGTGACCCGGGTGCCACCCTGCAGGTCGATGCCCAGCTTGGGCGTTGTCTTCTTGTCCCCGGTGAGAAACACCAGCAGGTAGACGCCGACGAGCATGAGCAGGAACACGGACAGATAGCGGGCAGGCTGCACCGGCGCCGAAGACGATGCCACGTTCCTTCTGTCTCCTTGAGAATCGGTCTTGAGGATCCATCCAGCCCTGGACAGAGCCTCCGAAAAGACTACGTGCCGCGTTCCGACGGATTTCGCGCGCGCGGCAGTCGGAGTGGGTCAGGAATCCTTGATGACGCGGCCGGACTCCGAGTCGGTGGGCTCGTCCTCGCCTACCTCCAATGCGGTGCTCTTGACCTCATAGTCCTCGTCGTCATAGTCCTCATCGTCGTCGGGCAGGATCCGGTCCCGCACGGCCAGCTTCATCCACGTCGTGACGACGCCGGGTGAGATCTCGAGGTCGACGGTGTCGTCGGTGAAGCTGACGACCGTCGCTTCCAGTCCCGATGTCGTGTGCACGCGGTCCCCCGGCTGCAACGACTCGTGCAGGTCGATGGTGGCCTGCATCGCCTTGCGTTGCCGCCGCGACGCGAAATACATGAACCCGCCCATGATGAGCAGGAACGGCAGGAACAGGACAAAACTCTCCATCAGAAACGCCCGTCTTTCATATCGGTATTGCTCGAATTCCCCCGCACAATCCGGGGCCGGCGCCGGTCTGAACCGGGCACACTCACGTCGCTAGGGGTCCAGTCTGCCATTCGCGCAGGTCGCAAACCGACCGGCATCGGCCCGGCCGGCGGCGGGCACGGCTGAAGCCGCTCGCGCGCCGGTCACCGGCTAGGCTTTGGATCGCGACGTGACCTGCGCGTCCGCGGGAGGAGGAGTCCGTGGCCAGCCTCGAGCAGAGCCGTCATTTGGCCACCGAAATCCCTGGTCCCGCCTCCTTGGAGTTGAACAAGCGGCGGACCGCCGCGGTCTCGCACGGCGTGGGAGTCACGCTGCCGGTGTTCATTGCGCGCGCCGGTGGCGGCGTCGTGGAGGACGTGGACGGCAACCGGCTCATCGACCTAGGCTCCGGTATCGCGGTGACCACGATCGGCAACGCCGCCCCACCCGTCGTGGAGGCGGTACGCCGGCAGGTCGCGGAATTCACTCACACCTGCTTCATGGTGACGCCGTACGAGGGGTACGTCGCGGTGGCCGAGGAGCTGAACCGGATCACCCCGGGTGAGGGCGAGAAGCGTTCGGTGTTGTTCAACTCCGGCGCCGAGGCGGTCGAGAGCTCGATCAAGGTCGCGCGCTCATACACCGGCAGGTCTGCCGTCGTCGCCTTCGACCACGCCTACCACGGCCGGACCAACCTGACGATGGCGCTCACCGCCAAGTCGATGCCCTACAAGAGCGGGTTCGGCCCGTTCGCGCCGGAGATCTACCGGGCTCCGCTGTCCTATCCCTACCGGGACGGCCTGCTGGACAAGGAACTGGCCACCGACGGCGAAAAGGCCGCGGCCCGCGCGATCAGCGTGATGGACAAGCAGGTCGGCGCGAAGAACCTGGCGGCGGTCATCATCGAGCCGATCCAGGGTGAGGGCGGGTTCATCGTCCCGGCCGAAGGCTTCCTGCCCGCGCTGCTGCGCTGGTGCCGGGAGAACGACGTGGTGTTCATCGCCGACGAGGTGCAATCGGGGTTTGCGCGCACCGGCAAGATGTTCGCCTGCGAGCACGAGGGCATTCAGCCCGACATCATCGTGACGGCCAAGGGCATCGCCGACGGGCTGCCGCTGTCGGGAATCACGGGCCGGGCCGAGGTCATGGATGCCCCGCATGCGGGCGGCCTGGGCGGGACGTTCGGCGGCAACCCCGTCGCGTGTGCGGCGGCGTTGGCCACCATCAAGATGATCGAGTCCGACGGCCTGATCGAGCGGGCGCAGGAGATCGAGCGCGTGATCACCGAGCCGCTGCTGCGACTGCAGGCGGGCGACGACCGGGTCGGTGACGTGCGTGGGCGCGGCGCCATGATCGCGATGGAACTGGTGAAGTCCGGCACGTCCGACCCCGACCCCGAGTTGACGACGCGGTTGGCGACCGCGGCGCACGCCGCCGGGGTGATCGTGCTGACCTGCGGAATGTTCGGCAACATCATCCGGCTGCTGCCGCCGCTGACGATCAGCGACGAACTGCTGACCGAGGGCCTGGACGTCCTGACGGGGTTGTTCGCCGACCTCTGAGCGGCTGGGCCGCCGTCGAGACTGACAGCAGGCACACCCTCGCCGGCGTGTCTTGTGCGGCGGTTCAGTGTCGCGGCGCATCAGGCGAGGCGCTCGCCCAGAAGTCGACCAGTGTCCGAGCGACCGTCTGCGCATCGACCAGCAGTGGCGCCACCCGGCCGCCACCTCGCACCACGCCAACCCGCGCGTCGCGCATCGCGGCGCAGGCTGCCCGGGCCTGGTCCGGCGGCCAGCCTTCGTCGTCGTCGTGAGCGGCGAGCATCAGGGTCGGCGCCGCGATCTGCGGTAGTCGGTCGTGCAGGCCTGGGCGTTTCAGCATCATCGAGCGCACGGCGTGGTACATCCCGAGCCGGTCGGCCTCGCGGAATGCGTCCATCACCTCGGCCGATCCGTCCGGTCCCAGCAGCGCTTCCGACAGCGGATCGCAGACGAGTTTGATCGGCCCGAAGAGCCGATACAGCGCCACCAGAGGCCAGCCCTTCGTGACACGAAATCGGGCCTCGGTGCCATGCACGGGGGTGCCGATGGTGGTGAGCGTGCGGATCCGCTGAGGTTGCCCTGCGGCCAGCACGATTCCGACGTGACCGCCCCAGGCGTTGCCCACCCAGTCCACCGGCTCGTCGACACCGATGCGGTCCAGGACATCGGCGGCCGCCCGCGCGCATTCATCGAAGGTGAAGTCGCGGTTGAGCGGTTCGCTGCGCCCGTGTGACGGACCGTCAACGGCGATGACGGTCCGGTCCGGCACCAGTTCGGCCAGCGCGCCGATCAGCGGAACCCACGACCGGGAGTCGAGAAACAGGCTGTGCCACAGGATGGTCACCGGTCCCGTACCTCGGCGCAGCACGTGCAGCCGCCCCACGTCCGTCTCGACAAACTCGTCCGTCAGGCTGGTCATGATCGCTCCATTTACTTCGGAACCCGAAACTTCGGTATCCGTAGTATCTTCGGGAACCATGGCGACGTCAAGTGATCTCCCCGCGGATCGGCAGGCGATCGGCCAGCTGCTGGTGCGACTGACGCGACAGTTCCGCACCGATCTCGCGGCGCCACACGCCGAGCAGGGCTACGGCGACGTCCGGGACCCGCACTTACAGATCTTCGGCAACGTCCGGATGGGCGGCATCCGACTGACGGAGCTGGCAGCGCGGGCGCAGTTGAGCCTCGCCGCGACGTCTGAGCTGGTCAACGACCTCGCGGCACTGGGATACCTGACTCGCCGCGCCGACCCGGACGACGGTCGCGCCAAGCTCATCGACCTCACCGACCGTGGGCGGCGCCTGCTTGCCGATGCCGGCGATCGAGTCGCCGACATTGAGGCGCGGTGGTCGCAATTGGTGGGTGCCGACGACTTCGCGCACATGTGCGCAACCATGCAGCGACTGCTCGACGCGCTCGACCCGGCCGATTCCCGGGCCTGAGGTTGGTGGCGCAATTCACAGGCAACATGCAGCGGTTCCTCATTGAGGAATATCTTTACTTTAGCTAACGTTCTTTCTGTCAGCGCAGTGCCGCGCCACCTAGATTTCATTCTTCTCCAGTTCATTTCAAAGAGGATCTGATATGACGACCACCCAAGAGGAGCGGATCGCCCGCCGCGCCGAAGAGCTTGCTGCCACCGACCCCCAGTTCGCCGCCGCCCAGCCGGATCCGGCGGTGGCCGAGGCGTTGGAGAACCCGGACCTGCGGCTCCCCCAGGTCATCCAAACCGTGGTCGACGGTTACGCCGACCGGCCGGCGCTGGGCCACCGGGCCGTGGAGTTCGTGGCGGACCCGGCGACCGGGCGCACCGCGCTGACTCTGCTCCCCCGCTTCGAGACCATCACCTACCGCGAACTCGGCGACCGGATCGCCGCGGTCGGCCGCGCCCTGGCCGACGCCGTGCAGACCGGCGACCGGGTGTGCGTGCTGGGCTTCAACAGCGTGGACTACACCACCATCGATATGGCGCTCGGCCAGATCGGCGCGATGTCGGTGCCGCTGCAGACCAGCGCGGCGATCGCCCAGCTGCAGCCGATCGTCACCGAGACCGAGCCGGCCCTGATCGCGGCCAGCGTGAACCAGCTGACCGACGCCGTCGAGTTGATCCGCGGCGCCGCCCAGGCGCCCGCGAAGCTGGTGGTCTTCGACTACCACCCGCAGGTCGACGACGAGCGGGAGGCCTTCGACGGCGCAGTGGCCGCCCTGTCGGGTACCGGCGTGGCGGTCGAGACGCTGTCCGACGTCCTGCAGCGCGGCACCGATGCGCCGGCGCAACCGCACGCGGAACTGGCCGAAGACGCACTGGCCCTGTTGATCTACACCTCCGGCAGCACCGGCGCTCCCAAGGGCGCGATGTACCCGCAGCGCAATGTCGGCAAGATGTTCCGCCGGTCCGCCAAGAACTGGTTCGGACCGACCGCCGCGTCGATCACCCTCAACTTCATGCCGATGAGCCACGTCATGGGACGCGGCATCCTCTACGGCACGCTGGGCAACGGCGGCACCGCCTACTTCGCCGCCAAGAGCGACCTCTCGACGTTCCTGGAAGACCTGGCCCTGGTGCGTCCCACCGAGATGAACTTCGTGCCACGCATCTGGGAGACGCTGTACGGCGAATTTCTGAGTGAGGTAGACCGCCGGTTATTGGACGGCGGTGACCGCGCCGCCGTTGAGGCCGAGGTACTGGTGGACCAGCGGGAGAACCTGCTCGGCGGACGCTTCATCTTCGCGATGACCGGCTCGGCCCCCACCTCCCCGGAGTTGAAGGCCTGGGCGGAGTCGCTGCTCGAGATGCACCTTTTGGACGGCTACGGCTCCACCGAGGCCGGCATGGTGTTGTTCGACGGCGAGGTGCAGCGCCCGCCGGTGATCGACTACAAGCTGGTCGACGTGCCTGACCTGGGCTACTTCACCACCGACCGGCCCTACCCGCGCGGCGAGTTGCTGCTCAAGACCGAGAACCTGTTCCCCGGCTACTACAAGCGCCCGGAGATCACGGCCAGCGTGTTCGACGAGGATGGCTACTACCGCACCGGCGACGTGGTCGCCGAGGTCGCCCCGGACCAGGTCCGCTACGTCGACCGCCGCAACAACGTGCTCAAGCTGGCGCAGGGTGAGTTCGTCACCGTCGCCAAGCTGGAGGCGGTATTCGGCAACAGCCCGCTGATCCGGCAGATCTACGTCTACGGCAACAGCGCGCACCCCTACCTGCTGGCCGTCGTGGTGCCGACCCAGGACGCACTGGCGGCCCACAGCGTCGAGGCGCTGAAGCCGATGATCGCCGATTCGCTGCAGAGCGTGGCGAAAGAGGCGGGTCTGCAGTCCTACGAGGTGCCGCGCGACTTCATCGTCGAGACCACCCCGTTCACCCTGGAGAACGGTCTGCTGACCGGCATCCGCAAGTTGGCGTGGCCGAAGCTCAAGGCGCACTACGGCGAGCGGCTGGAACAGCTCTACGCCGACCTGGCCGCCGGCCAGGCCAGCGAGCTCAGCGAACTGCGGCGCGGCGGCGCCGACGGGCCCGTGCTGGAGACGGTGAGCCGGGCCGCGGCCGCGATGCTGGGCACCGCGAGCAGCGACCTGTCCGCGGACGCGCACTTCACCGACCTCGGCGGAGACTCGTTGTCCGCGTTGACCTTCGCCAATTTGCTGCAGGAGATCTTCGGGGTCGAGGTGCCGGTCGGCGTCATCGTCAGCCCGGCCAACGACCTGCAGGCGCTGGCCGCCTACATCGAGGCCGAGCGGCAGCCCGGCTCCAAGCGGCCGACGTTCGCCTCGGTACACGGGCGCGACGCCGTCGAGGTGCACGCCAGTGACCTCACGCTGGACAAGTTCATCGACGCCGACACCCTGGCCGCAGCGCCCAGCCTGCCGGCACCGAGCGAGCAGGTGCGCACCGTCCTGCTGACCGGAGCCACCGGCTTCCTGGGCCGCTACCTGGCGCTGGAATGGCTGCAGCGGATGGCGCTGGTAGACGGCAAGGTGATCTGCCTGGTGCGGGCAAAATCGGACGAGGACGCCCGCGCCCGGTTGGACGCCACGTTCGACAGCGGAGATCCCAAGCTGCTGGCCCACTACCGGGACCTGGCCGCCAAGCACCTCGAGGTGCTCGCGGGTGACAAGGGCGAGGCCGACCTGGGCCTGGACCGGCAGACCTGGCAGCGGCTGGCCGACACCGTCGACGTGATCGTCGACCCGGCCGCGCTAGTCAACCACGTGTTGCCCTACAGCCAGCTGTTCGGGCCGAATGCGCTGGGCACCGCGGAGCTGATCCGGTTGGCGCTGACCAGCAGGATCAAGCCCTTCAGCTACACCTCGACGATCGCGGTGGGCGGCGGGATCGCGCCGGGTGCGTTCACCGAGGACGCCGACATCCGACAGATCAGCGCGACGCGCCAGATCGACGACGGCTACGCCAACGGCTATGCCAACAGCAAGTGGGCCGGCGAGGTGCTCCTGCGCGAAGCGCACGATCTGTGCGGCCTGCCGGTCGCGGTGTTCCGCTGCGACATGATCCTGGCCGACACCACCTGGGCGGGTCAGCTCAACGTTCCGGACATGTTCACCAGGACGATCTTGAGCCTGGCTGCCACCGGGATCGCGCCCGGTTCGTTCTACGAACTGGACGGCGAAGGCAACCGGCAGCGCGCCCACTACGACGGACTGCCGGTCGAGTTCATCGCCGAAGCAGTCGCGGTGCTCGGGGCACAGAGCGGCGACGGGTTCGCGACCTATCACGTGATGAACCCCTACGACGACGGCATCGGCTTCGACGAGTTCGTCGACTGGATGATCTCGGGAGGAAGCGCTATCCAGCGCATCGCCGACTACGGCGAGTGGTTGCAGCGGTTCGAGACCACCCTCCGCGGCCTGCCGGAGAAGCAGCGCAATGCCTCCCTGCTGCCGCTGCTGCACAACTACCAGAAGCCGGAGAAGCCCATCAACGGTTCGATCGCTCCCACCAACGTGTTCCGCACCGCGGTACAGGAGTCGAAGATCGGTCCCGAGAAGGACATCCCGCACGTCACACCGGCGATCATCGCCAAGTACGTGAGCGATCTGCGGCTACTCGGGCTGCTGTAATCGCCACACTAGGCAGGCGTTCGGTCCTTTGGGCCGGGCGCCTGCTTTGCGTCGATGGAGACTCTTCTTCGTTTGACGGCCGGTACAGGGGGCAGTCTTAGTCCTATGTCCCCCCCGTCAAATCACGATCTTGCCGTGCGGATGGCCGAGCTGTCTCGTCTGGTCGCCGCCCCTCGGAAGGCTGAGGACATTTTCACGGAAATCTCCGCGGCCGCGGTGGAGTTGATCGAAGGCGTCGACACCGCCGGAATTCTCCTGATCAAGAAGGGTGGCCAGTTCGAATCCCTCGGCGCCACCGACGAGCTGCCCCACGAACTGGACCAGCTCCAGCACACCCTCAAGGAAGGGCCGTGTATCGAAGCGGCGTTGGACGACGTGCTGGTACGCACCGACGACTTTCGGCGTGAGACGCGATGGCCCGCCTACTCCGCTGCCGTCTGCAAACTGGGGGTGCTCAGCGCTCTGTCCTTCCGCCTCTACACCCACGAGCGCACCGCCGGCGCGCTGAACTTATTCGGATACGAACCAACTACATGGGACACCGAGCGGCAGACGATCGGCATGGTGCTAGCCGCTCATGCGGCCGCCGCGCTAATGGCTAGTCACCAGAGCGAGAACCTGCAGTCCGCGGTGGCCAGCCGGGACCGCATCGGCCAGGCCAAGGGCATCATCATGGAGCGTTTCGGGGTCGACGACGTGCGCGCGTTCGACATGCTGCGACGGCTGTCCCAAGAGAGCAACACCACGCTGGTCGAAATTGCCCAGCGGGTTATCGACACCCGCGGCAACCACTGAGCGGGCGGACCGGCCACGGTTGTCGCCGGTGGCCGGCCCGCTCGTGGGAACTCAACCCTGCGGGTGGGGCCACCTCAGATATGCGTTGCTGCGTCCGGCTCCGACGCGCTCCCGCGGACGACGGACATCCCGCCAGCGCCGCGGGTCATTTTCCGGCGCAACCTGGTCGCCGCGCGGCTTGGTCACCGCTTCTGAGGCCGGTGCGGTCACGGCCGCGTTGTCTGGCGCAAGGCGGGCCTCGGCGGGCACTGGCTGGACAGCTGCAGAGTGCGCGACCGGCGCCGGAATGTCGCGCGCCAAGCGGGCAAAGGTGCGGGCCATCGCAAATCCGCCGATCAGGACGATCAGCACGCCCAAGCCGGTGAAGTAGGAAAGTTCGAGCGCGGCACGCTTGCGTTCGGTGGCACCGGCGGGATCACCGACCGCGCCGAGGTGTAGCAGCGGCGCCACGCGCGGACCTATGACGAACCAAGCGCCGGCCAACACCGCCAGCAAGCCGCCGAGCGTCGCGGTGACGCGGTTCCGGGAAGCGATCAGAGATAGTCCGCCAAGAACCGCCGCCGCGCCGGGAAGCACTTCGAACCAACCGCGGGCGGTGGTCCATGCCCACTCCTGGGCAGGGGTGTAGGCGAAGTTGAAGCGCGGCCCCAAGAATGGGACCAGCGCCCCCCACGCACCGGCAAGGACCAGCAGTAATCCGCTGACAGCGCCGCGGGAACGGGGCATCTGCAGCCCGCCTGGGTGTTCAAGCTCTGCATTTTTCATGGCCGGCGGGTACCCGACATCGCTCCAAATAACCGGCAATGCCGACAAGATCACGGCGCCGGCGACGACGACTCCGGATCCGTCCGCGTAGGCACGACGCTGCGTCGCCGGTCGCTTCCACGCGCTCCCGTCCGCGGCAGGAAGGAGGTTGCTGCGAGACGGGAGCATATCCAGTGATCGGCAGGATAAATTGAAAAGTGATTCTAAAAAGAGCTCAACACATTGTTCGCGCGTCGATCAAAGGCGACCGGCTGACACCACGAAGGGGCGACGAGCGACTTTCCAAACAGCTTGCACAATATGCTTTTACGCGCGTTTGCACTGCTTGGGGATCTTTCGACGGCGACCGCCGCAGCTGCGGGTGCGGGTATTAACAACTCCGGTGGGCGCGGCGGAGTCAGTCCTGGAAGCGGGGGCAAGGGCGGCGACAGCTTCTGGCGCACCAACCTTGAGACGCCGGTTCCGGGAAACCCTGGTACACGGGCTACTTAAACCCCGGAGTGGCGAAACACCCACCCCTGGAAGCGCGCCCGACCATCTGTCGGGACGGCATCATCGTCGCCGACTAGCAGCGAGGGCGAGCTTCAGGGGTGCGACACCGGCGCCCGATGCCGCCGGAACAGCCCGCCCCGCCGGTGTTCCGTCTCGTCGGCCGGCGCCGCGAACCGGTCCCGCGGCGTGGTCAACGCGTCGGTCGACACCTCGCGTTCGGGCTCGACCAGCCCGCTGTATTGCGGCTCGGCCGGCGCGTGCTCGACCGGCTGCGCGACGGGCTCGACGGGGCGCACGTCCCGCGCCAGCCGGAACGCCATGCGGGCCAGCGCCGCCCCGGCCAGGAACGCGATCAGGACGCCCAGTCCCGAGAAGTACGCGAGTTCCACCGCGACGCGCTTGCGATCGGTGGCCCCCACCGGGTCACCGACCGAGCCGATGCCCGACAAAGGCGCGAACGTCCGGCCGACCACGAACCAGGCCCCGCCCAGCGCCGCCAGCCAACCGCCGAGCATGGCGCTACCGCGATTACGCGAAACGATGAGCAACAGGCCGCCGACCGCAGTGGCCACACCAGGCAGTACCTCCAGCCAACCGCGCGCGGCGGTCCAGGCCCGGCCGGGGGTGTAAGCAAACTCGAAGTTCGGGCCGATGAAGGGGATCAGCGCTCCCCAGACGCCCAAAATCACCAGTAGTAGTCCGATCACGGCGCCACGCGAGCGCGGGATTCGTCCCCGGGTGGGGCGGTCCTCGATGGTTTTCATGACATCTCCCTCGATAGGTACCGGGGTGGGTACCCGGACCCCGAGGCGTTAAAGCAGCTGTCTTCGGTTCGGGTGCGCCGAAGCGGGTGATATCACCGGCGATATCGCGATTCGCACGAGGTTGTGCCAAGCTCCGCCGTGACTGATGTTTCTGGTGTTACGCCAGTAAACGAATCAGCAGCAGCACGATCGCAATCACCGGAAACAGACCCTGCGTCACGGCCGCACGCGCCTTATCCCGCGCCGAGATCAGCAGCACCACCGCGGCCGCCGCCATCGACCCGACGCCGGCGAAGACCAGCGCCGCCCCGACATCATGGTGCCCGGTGAACATCGCGGCGATGCCGATTCCGGACACGATCGCGAGGAACAGGTTGTAGAACCCCTGGTTGAACGCCAGCAGCTTGGTCGTCTCGGCCTCCTCGGCCGTGGTGCCGAAGGTCGCCCGGGTGCGCTTGGAGGTCCACGTCAACGACTCCATCGTGAAGATGTAGACGTGCAGGACCGCGGCCAGCGCGGCGAAAATCAGAGCGGCGGTGAGCATGTGCGTCCTTACCTTTCTTGAAGGGTGGTCGTTGCCCTTAGCTCTAGGCTTCGAATTGCCCAGGGACGTCGGGTATGGCTTGCATGTGGTTGCTGTATTTGATGGCCGAGGAGGATTGGCCGCCCGTCGTCCCGCAACGACTCGACCGCTAATTGAGAGATGCGATTTGATCGCTGTGTAAGGACACGTCGGCGTGGTCGTCTGCTGGGTTGGTAGCGATGACAACGATCACGGAGGTGGCTGTGAGACAACAAGTCTGGGCCGGTGTTGACGCCGGTAAATCCGACCACCATTGCGTGGTCATAAACGTCGAAGGGATTCAGCTGCTGTCGCAACGCGTCGTTAACGACGAAACGGCGCTGCTGGATCTGATTGGAGCCGTGACGGCGCTGGCCGACGGCGGTGACATTACGTGGGCGATCGACCTCAACGCCGGCGGCGCCGCGTTGCTGATTACCTTGCTCATCGCCTCCGAGCAGCGGTTGCTCTACATTCCCGGCCGCACCGTCTACCACGCCTCGGCCGGCTATCGCGGCGACGGCAAAACCGACGCCAAAGACGCCGCCGTCATCGCCGACCAAGCCCGGATGCGCCGTGATCTGCAGCCGCTGCGGCCCGGCGATGACATCGCCGTCGAGCTGCGCATCCTTTCCAGCCGGCGCACCGATCTGGTCGCCGATCGAACCCGGGCGATCAACCGGCTGCGAGCCCAGCTGCTGGAATACTTCCCCGCTTTGGAGCGCGCCTTTGACTACAGCACCAGCAAGGCCGCACTGATCCTGCTGACCGGCTACCAGACCCCCGACGGGCTGCGCCGCGCAGGCCCTGCCCGGCTGACGGCCTGGCTTGCTAAACGCAAGGCGCGCAACGCCTCTGCCGTCGCAGCCAAAGCCATCGAGGCCGCCAACGCCCAGCACAGCATCGTGCCTGGTCAAAACCTCGCCGCCACCATGATCGCCCGGCTGGCCAAGGAGGTGATGGCCCTCGACACCGAGATTGGCGCGACTGAGACGATGATCGAGGACCGATCTCGCCGCCACCGCCACGCCGAGATCATCGTGAGCATGCCCGGCTTCGGCGTCGTGCTCGGCGCCGAATTCCTCGCCGCCACCGGAGGCGAATTGAGCGCCTTCGACTCCGTCGACCGCCTGGCCGGCGTGTCCGGGCTGGCACCAGTACCGCGCGATTCCGGGCGCATCAGCGGCAACCGCAAACGCCCCCGCCGCTACGACCGTCGCCTGCTGCGCGCCTGCTATCTGTCCGCCCAGATCGCCATCCGCACCGATACACCCTCGCGCAACTACTACGACCGCAAAAGATCCGAAGGCAAAACCCATACCCAAGCCGTCCTCGCCTTGGCCCGCCGACGCCTCAACGTCCTCTGGGCCATGCTGCGCGACCATCGGCCCTATCAACCCACCGCGCCTAACACTGCGGCGGCTTGACAACTTCATTGAGATTCCTCCTAGTCGAACAGCCCGGGCTGCGAGACCCCGGCGGGCGGCGTCATGCCCAGGTGCGTCCAGGCCAGCGCCGTGGCCACCCGGCCTCGCGGCGTGCGCGCGACCATACCGGCGCGCACCAGGAAAGGCTCGCACACCTCCTCGACCGTCGCAGCCTCTTCGCCCACCGCCACCGCCAGCGTCGAGACGCCCACCGGACCGCCGCCGAAACTGCGGGTCAGCGCGGACAGCACGGCCCGGTCCAGCCGGTCCAGTCCCAGTTCGTCGACGTCGTAGACCTCCAGGGCGGATTTGGCGACGTCCCGGGTGATGATGCCGTCGGCCCGCACCTCGGCGAAGTCACGCACGCGGCGCAGCAACCGGTTGGCGATCCGCGGGGTGCCCCGCGAGCGGCGCGCGATCTCCGCCCCCGCTTCGGCGCCCAACTCGATCCCCAGGATGCCGGCCGAGCGGGCCAGCACCCGCTCCAGCTCAGCGGGCTCGTAGAAGTCCATGTGCGCGGTGAAGCCGAACCGGTCGCGCAGGGGGCCCGTCAGGGCGCCGGACCGGGTGGTCGCCCCGACGAGCGTGAACGGCGCGACCTCCAGCGGAATCGACGTCGCGCCGGGGCCCTTGCCGACCACCACGTCGACCCGGAAATCCTCCATCGCCAGGTACAACATCTCCTCGGCGGGCCGCGCGATGCGGTGGATCTCGTCGATGAACAGCACGTCGTGTTCCACCAGATTGGACAGCATGGCGGCCAGGTCGCCGGCGCGTTCCAAGGCCGGCCCCGAGGTCACCCGCAGCGAGGTCCCGAGTTCGGCGGCGATGATCATCGCCAACGACGTCTTGCCCAGTCCGGGCGGCCCGGACAACAGGATGTGATCCGGGGTGCCGCCGCGGTTCTTGGCCCCTTCGATGACCAGTTGCAGCTGCTCGCGCACCCGTGGCTGACCGATGAACTCCCCCAGCGAGCGCGGCCGCAGGCTGCCGTCGATGTCGCCCTCACCCACAGCCAGGGCCGGCGAGACGTCGCGCTCGTCGAAGTCCTCGGGATCGCTCATTTGGCCTTACCCAGCAGCGACAACGCGGCCCGCAACGCCGTCGACGTGGAAGCGTCCCGGTCGGCCGCCAGCACCTTGTCGGTGGCCTCCTCTGCCTGCTTGACCGCAAAACCCAACCCGACCAGCGCCTCCACCACCGGCCCGCGCACGGCGTGACCGTTCAGCGCCGGTGCTGCGCCGGACCCGGCGACCAGGCCCACCTTGTCGCGCAATTCCAGCACCATCCGTTCGGCACTGCGCTTGCCGATGCCAGGCACCCGGGTGAGTGCGGTGACGTCGCCGTCGGCCAGCGCCTGGCGCAGCGCCGTCGCGTCGTGCACGGCCAGCGTCGCCATCGCCAACCGCGGCCCGACACCCGAAACCGACAACAGCGTCTGGAAAAGGTCGCGGGTCTCGGCATCGCAGAACCCGTACAGCGTCATGGAGTCTTCGCGCACGATCATCGCGGTGATCAGCCGCGCCTCGCTGCCCGACCGCAGGGTGGCCAGCGTCGACGGCGTCGCATTCACCCGATAGCCGACCCCAGCGGCCTCGATCACCGCGTGGTCCAGCGCCACCTCCAGCACCTCACCGCGCACCGAGGCGATCATCGGACGGCCTTCACCTTGGCCAGGTACTTGCTGCGCTGCTGCGCCGCCTGAGCCTCGGCGGCGGCCATCCGGGCCAGCATCGGCGCCCGCCAGCAGTGGCAGATGGCCAGCGCCAACGCATCGGCGGCGTCGGCCGGGGTGGGCTTGGCCTGCAGCGCCAGGATTCTGGTGACCATGGCGGTGACCTGCGCCTTATCCGCGTTTCCATTGCCCGTGACCGCCGCTTTGACCTCACTCGGCGTATGGAAGTGCACGTCGATGTCGCGCTTGGCGGCGGCCAGCGCGATCACGCCGCCGGCCTGCGCCGTACCCATCACCGTGCTGACGTTGAGCTGGGAGAACACCCGCTCGATAGCGAGCACGTCCGGGTGATGGGTGTCCAGCCAGTGATCGACGGCGTCGCTGATCGCCAGCAACCGGCGGTGGAGCGGATCGCCGGACGGAGTGCGCACCACGTCGACGTCCAGGGCGGTGATCTGCCGCCCGCGCCCGCTTTCCACCAGCGACAACCCGCACCTCGTCAAGCCGGGGTCGACGCCCATCACCCGCACCGCAGCTCCCCACTTGTCAGGGCCGAGTCGTCAGGGCCGAGTCGTCAGCCATAGGTCCGAACAGCTGTTCGATAGCCTAGCCGCTGCGTGCGACATCACCGGTGAAGGACACGCGGCGGTGAGTTACGTTATGCGCACTACGGAAGGGTCGGCGTGGGAGCACAACTCATCGTGATCGCGGTGGCGCTGTTCATCGCGTCGCTTCTCGTTCTCGTCTACGCACTCAAGAGGGCACCGACGACGCCCAAGACTCCCAAACCGAGGCAGGACCCGCTCGCGTTCAGCACCCCGCAGGAATTCGGGCCCCGCCAGCTCGGCCCCGGCGCCATCGTCAGCCACGGCGGCACCGACTACGTGGTCCGCGGTTCGGTCACCTACCGCGAAGGCCCGTTCGTGTGGTGGGAACACCTGCTCGAGGGTGGTCCCGAAACAAGCAGCGAGCCGGTCTGGTTCAGCGTCGAGGAGGACGACGGCCGACTCGAGCTGGCCATGTGGTTCAAGCGCACCGATCTCGACCTGCAGCCCGGCGGCCAGCACACCGTCGACGGCATCGCCATGCACGAAGTGGAGCGCGGCCACGCCGGATACACCACCGAAGGCACCACCGGCCTGCCGGCGGGCGGCGAGATGGACTACGTCGACTACGCCAGCGCCGACAAGAACTCGCTGCTCTCCTTCGAACGGTGGGCGCCGGACATGCCCTGGGAGATATCCACCGGCAAGACCGTCCTCACCGGCGAGATCACCGTCTACCCCGCACCCGCGGGCTGACTGAGGTGCCGCTTCACCACCTCGCGGTAGCTCCGGCCGACGTGTCCGGGGCCCGGCTGGCGTTGGCACTCAACAAGACGGCACCGCCCACGCTGGCCAGCTACCGACTGGAACATCCCCGCGGTGGTGCGCTGGTGCTGGGCGTCCTGGGCGCGTCGCACGTCGTCACCGTCGAGCACGGCACCGACCGGTTCTCCGAGCAGGTCTCGTGCGCGGCCGGCGACGGTCTGCCTGCGCACGAGGACGCTCCCGGCTATCACCTTGAATCGCAAAGCGAGACGCACGGTGAAACCAGCTTCCGCGCCCTGGCCGGGGACTTGCGCGACCGGTGCGCCCGCGAACCCGGCTGGCTGGGGGGCTTGTTCCCTGGGGACGACGCCGCGCTGACCGCGCTGACCGCCGTTCCCGACGGTGACGGCTGGCGGTGGCAGACCTGGCACCTCTACCCCACCGGCACGGGCGGGACGGTGGTCTACACGGCAAGCCGGTGGCATCCTTGACCCGCAACCGCCTGCTGCTGGTTGCCAGCGGGCTGGCGCTGGCCGCCACCATCTCGCTGGTCACCGGAATCGTGCTGCTGAGCCGGGATGTCGGCTCCTACATCGCCGGGCACTTCCAGGAGTATGCCCACGACGCGAACGCCAACCGGTACGCGTGCTCCGGGCCGCCGAACCAGGTGGCCGACACCCTGGCCCACTACAAATCGCCTGCGGCGCGGGCGTCCAACGGCGGCAACGAATATCTGCGGTACAGCGACTACGTCGTGATCGTCGGACCGGACGGCACCCGGCCCTGCAGCATCCGGGTCGAAGACCTGGGCGCGGGGTACAGCCACGGCTCCTATGTCTTCCTCGGCCCCGGGTTCACCCCCGGATCCCCATCCGGTGGCTCGGGCGGCAGACCCGGCGGCCCGGGCGGCGTCAAGTAGGCACTCGCAAAGGAGGACTGTCATGTACTACAGCGCGGTGGAGTTCGGCAGCGTCAGCCTCGATCCGATCCTGCGCGGGGCCGTCGCTACGGTCCTCTACTTTGCGGTCGGTATCGCGGTGCTGATCGCCGGGTTCCTGATGGTCGACGTCCTGACCCCCGGAAACCTGCGTCAGCTGGTGTTCATCGAGCGCCGGCCCAACGCCGCCATCCTGGCCACCGCGATGTACGCGGCGCTGGGCACCGTCATCATCGCGGCAATCAACACCAGCTCCAACCAGCTCGGCGAGGGCCTGCTCGGTGTGGCGATCTACGGCGGAATCGGCGTCATCCTGCAGGGACTCGCTCTGGTCATCTTGCGAATCGCGGTGCCGGGCAACTTCCACGAGCATGTCGAGGAACCCACACTGCATCCGGCGGCGTTCGCCACAGCGGCGATGCTGCTGGCGGTGGGAGGGGTCAACGCGGCCGCGTTGCTATGACGACAACCGCTGCGGCCGAACCCGTTTCGCCATCGCTGGGGCGGTGGCGAGCCGTCCTGCTGGCCGCGGTCGCGGCGTGTGCGGCCTGCGGGATCGTCTACGAACTGGCCATGCTGACGCTGTCGACCAGCCTCAACGGCGGCGGCATCGTGGCGACGTCCCTGATCGTCGCGGGATACATCGCCGCCCTCGGACTTGGTGCGCTGCTGATCAAGCCGCTGCTGGCGCGCGCGGCGATCACCTTCATCGCGGTGGAGGTGCTGCTCGGCATTGTCGGCGGTCTGTCAGCTGCAGCCCTGTATGTCGCCTTCGCGTTCGTCGACGGGTCGACGCTGGTGCTGGCGGTGAGCACGGCGCTGATCGGGTGTCTGGTGGGCGCCGAGGTACCCCTGTTGATGACGCTGCTGCAGCGAGGGCGGGAGCCGGGCCAATCCGATTTGCCCACCGACACCGGGCGCACGCTGGCCAACCTGAACGCGGCTGACTACCTGGGCGCACTGGTGGGTGGGCTGGCCTGGCCGTTCCTGCTGCTCCCGCACCTGGGAATGATCCGCGGGGCGGCGGCCACCGGCATCATCAACCTGCTGGCCGCGGCGATCGTCGCGGTGTTCCTGCTGCGCCGGGTCGTTTCGGGGCGGCAGCTGGCGGCGGCGCTGACGGCGCTGGCGGCGGCGCTGGCCTTATTGGTGACGCTGCTGGTGCGCGCCCAGGACATCGAGGTCTCCACCCGCCAGCAGCTCTACGCCGACCCGATCATCGCCCACCGGCATTCGGCGTACCAGGACATCGTGGTCACCCGCCGCGACAACGACATGCGCCTGTACCTCGACGGCGATCTGCAGTTCTCCACCCGGGACGAATACCGCTACACCGAAAGCCTGGTCTACCCGGCGCTCGGGGGCGGCGCCCGTTCGGTGTTGGTGCTCGGCGGCGGTGACGGGCTGGCAGCGCGCGAACTGCTGCGCCAGCCCGGGTTGCAGCGCATTGTGCAGGTCGAGCTGGATCCGGCGGTCATCGAGCTGGCACGCACCACCATGCGCGACGCCAACGGCGGGTCACTGGACAACCCTCGGGTGCGGGTGGTGATCGATGACGCGTTGAGCTGGCTGCGGGGCGCGCGGTCGGACCGCTTCGATGCGGTGATCGTCGACCTGCCCGATCCCGACACTCCCGTGCTGGGCCGGCTGTATTCGACCGAGTTCTATGCGCTGGTTGCGGGGGTACTGAACCCGGGCGGCCTGGTGGTGGTGCAGGCGGGTAGCCCGTTCTCGACGCGAACGGCCTTCTGGCGCACCGTCTCCACCATTCATTCCGCCGATTTCGCCGTGACGCCATATCACGTGTACGTGCCCACATTCGGCGACTGGGGTTTCGTGCTGGCCTGGCGCGGCGAGGCCGCGCCGGTGGCGGCTCTGCCCCGCGAGGTCCCGCCGTTGCGTTACCTCGACCAGCGGGTGCTGGACGCCGCGACGGTGTTCTCCGATGATGTGCGGCCGCGACCGGTCGAGCCGTCGACGCTGGACAATCCACGGATCGTCGAGGACATGCGGCGCGGGTACGACTGAATCAGCCGCCGCCCTGAGCGCCGGCGCCGCCCTGACCGCCCGAGGTTCCGTTCGGTAGGCCGCCGGGAACCGCAAACCCGGGGATTTCTCCGTCGCCGCCGAAGCCGCCGGCGCCGCCGCCGCCGCCTTTACCGCCGGAGCCGCTGCCGAAGGGCGGAGCGATGCCGTTGCCGCCGTTGCCGCCCCGGCCGCCGGTGCCACCCGCGCCGCCGAGGCCGAACGAACTGCCTTTGCCGCCGCCCCCGGCGTTGCCGCCGATGCCGCCGTCACCGGCGTCGAAGAGGACGGACGCGTCGGCGCCGTTGCCGCTGTCGCCGCCGTTGCCGCCTCGGCCGCCGAAGCCCTGCAGGCCGGTGCCGCCCACTCCGCCGGTGCCGCCACGGGCGCCGTCGGCGTTGTTGCCGACCCCACCGTCGCCGCCGCGGCCACCGTTGCCGGCGTTGCCGCCGTTGGCTCCGGTGCCGCCGTTACCGCCGGTGCCACCCTGCCCGCCGGCGGGGTGGACGACCCCGCCCACGTTGCCGCTGCCGCCGTTGCCGCCGTTGCCGCCCTGGCCGCCGGTGCCCTGAACGCCGACGCCGCCGGTGGCGCCCTGGTTGACGCCCGTGCCGCCGCCGATGCCGCCGGCTCCGGCGGCACCGCCCAGGCCGCCATCGCCACCGCGGCCGCCCTGACCCGCCTGGGGCCGGCCGGAGGTCGAGTCGCCGCCGTTGCCGCCGTTGCCGCCGGTACCACCGGTGCCACCGGTGCCGCCCTGGCCACCGGCGCCGCCCTTACCGGTGGCGCCGTCCTTGCCGCCGCCGATGACGCTGCCCTTGCCGCCGGCACCGCCCTCACCGCCGCTGCCACCCTGCCCGCCTTGCCCCCCGGTGCCGCCGGTCTGCGCGTTGCCGCCGTCGCCGCCGCCCGGCCCCTGGCTGCCGCCGTTGCCGCCGGTGGTCCCTTTTCCGCCGCCGCCGCCCTTACCCCCGGCACCACCGGTACCGCCGTTGCCGCCATCGCCGCTGACCAGACCGCCGTTGCCGCCGACACCGCCCTTGCCGCCCGTTCCGCCGGTGCCGCCGATCGAGGCGGTCGAGCCGTTGGTGCCCGTGCCACCCGCCCCGCCAGTGCCGCCGTCGCCGCCGTTGCCGGCGATGCCCGCGTGGCCGCCCGCGCCGCCGGTGCCGCCTGTTCCGGTGGCGGTGACGCTGTCGGCGCCGGCGCCACCCTTGCCGCCGTTGCCGCCGCTGGTTCCGGAGTTGCCGGCACCGCCCTTGGCGCCCGGGCCCGCGCCCGCACCGCCGCCGGCGCCACCGGCGCCACCCTCGCCGCCGGCCCCCCGGTCACCGCCGTTCCCGCCCGCGCCGCCGGTGCCGTCACCGCCGCTGAAGGTGCCTTTGGCTCCGTCCCCGCCGTTTCCGGCGTTACCGCCGTTGCCACCTTTGCCGCCGGCGCCGCCGTTGCCCGCGGTGCCGCTGCCGCCCGCGCCGGTTCCCGCGACGCCGCCCTTGCCGCCCTGTCCGCCCTGCCCGCCGACGCCACCGTCACCGCCGTCACCACCGGCCGCGCCATTCGAGTTCGCCGCGTTGGAGACTCCGTTGGTGCCGCTGGTGGCGTTTCCGCCGTCACCGCCGAGACCGCCGGTTCCGCCGCTACCGCCCTTACCTGCGACGCTGCCGCCCTTGCCGCCGGCGCCCCCGGCCCCGCCGCTGCCGCCGGTACCTCCGTTGCCGCCGTTCTGGCCGGCGCCGCCGACCGAGCCGCCGCCACTGCCGGCGCCGCCGGTACCGCCGGTACCTCCGTTGCCGCCGTTGCCGACCGATCCGCCGTCGCCACCCGCACCGCCCGCGGCGCCGTTGAGGCCGGCGGCCGGCGCGTCGGCGCCTCTACCGCCGTTGCCGCCGTTACCGCCGCTGCCGGGCGCGCTGCCGGCCTTGCCGCTGGCGGCGAAGCTGCTGCCGCCGCTGCTGCCGCCGGCCCCGGCGCCGCCGCCGGCGCCCGGGTTGCCGCCGTTGCCGCCCTTGCCGCCGACTCCGCCGTTGACGCTGATGGTGCCGTCGCGGCCGTTGCCGCCGCTGCCCGGAGTCCCGCCGTTGCCGCCGTCTCCGCCCACACCGCCGACGCCGTGTGCCCCGGCCGTGCCTGCCGGCGCGCTGCCGCCGACGCCGCCGGCGCCGCCCGCTCCGCCGTGGCCGCCGTTGCCGCCGCTGGCGCCGTTGCCGCCGTTTGCGCCGGCGCTGAAGCCGTCGAAGCCGTTGAAGCCGTTGCCGCCGTCGGCTCCCCGGCCGCCCAGGCCGCCGGCACCGCCGGCGCCGCCGTTGCCGGCCTTGGCTCCCCCGTTGCCCCCGGCGCCGCCGGCGCCGCCCGCTCCCCCGTCGCCGCCGTTGCCGGGATTCGTGGCGGAGAAGGCGGGGCTGCCGGACATGCCTTTGCCGCCATCTCCGCCGGCACCGCCGTTACCGTACGTGCCGCCATTGCCGCCGGCGCCACCGTTCCCGCCGCCCTGGCTGGTGCCGATTGCGTCCGACCCGTTGCCGCCGTGGCCGCCGTGGCCGCCGCTGGTGGGGCTGTTGCCGGCCGCACCGGCGGCGCCGGCGCCACCCTTCGCGCTGGTCCCGCCGAGACCGCCCGTCCCACCGACGCCCGGGTTGCCGCCGTCGCCGCCCCTACCGCCGGCCCCGCCGTTGACACCGTTGGCGCCGCTACCGCCGTCGCCCGGGCTCCCGCCGTTGCCGCCGGCGCCGCCCGCGCCGCCGGCGCCTTCACCGCCGGTCGGTGTCACCAGGCTGTTCAGCCAGCCGCCGGCGCCGCCGGCACCGCCGATCCCGCCGCTGCCACCGTTGCCACCGTTGCCGCCGGACTGGCCGTTCGCACCCGCGGTCAACGGACTGGCGCCGGTACCGCCCGCTCCGCCGTCGCCGCCATGACCACCGAGGCCGCCTGTCCCGCCGGTGCCGATAAACGCGCCTCCCCGGCCGCCGGCGCCACCGGCGCCGCCGTTTCCGCCGACCGTGCCGGACAAGCCCGCCGGTCCGCTACTGCCGACGGCTCCGTTACCGCCGAGGCCACCGGTGCCGCCGTTGCCGTACAGCAGGCCGCCGAGGCCGCCGTTGCCGCCGGTGCCTCCGTGAATGGTCCCCGCGGCACTCCCGTCCCCGCCGAGTCCGCCGGCGCCGCCCATACCCAGCACCCGGGCGTTGCCACCGAGTCCTCCGGCGCCGCCGGCCTGCCCGGCACCGCCCGCGCCGCCGTCACCGAACCAGCCGGCAGTACCCCCGGCCCCGCCCGCGCCACCCGCGCCGCCCACACCGGCGCCACCCGTCCCGCCGGCGCCGCCGTTGCCGAATGCCCCACCTTCGCCGCCGACGCCGCCGGTGCCACCGAACCGCCCGTCCCCGCCGGTGCCGCCCACAGCTCCGGGTCCGAACACCCCGGCCGTACCGCCGCCACCGCCGGCCCCCGCCGTTCCGCCGGGCGCGTTGCCGCCGGCCCCGCCGGTACCGGGAGCGCCGATCAGGTAGGAGTGTCCGCCTCCACCACCGTTGCCGGCCACGCCCAGAGCACCGGCTTGCCCACCGGCGCCGCCGACGCCGCCGTTGCCCCACAGCAATCCACCGTTGCCGCCGTTACCGCCGGCACCGGCCAGCCCGTTGGGCGTGGCCGCGGCGCCGCCGGCCCCGCCGACACCGCCGTGACCGATCAAGCCGCCGGCGCCACCCGCGCCGCCGCTCTGGCCGACCGCCCCGGACCCACCGGCGCCCCCATTGCCGTAGAGAAAAC
The DNA here is from genome assembly GCF_003614435.1 of Mycobacterium paragordonae. NCBI lineage: Bacteria > Bacillati > Actinomycetota > Actinomycetes > Mycobacteriales > Mycobacteriaceae > Mycobacterium > Mycobacterium paragordonae. Next base: position 2,569,187 of record NZ_CP025546.1, on the reverse strand, counting down.
CACCGGGTGCGCCCGCCTGACCGGTTCCCGGCGCACCGTTGGCGCCGTCACCGATCAGCGCGCGCCCGAACAGCAGCCGCGTGGGCGCGTTGATCGCACCCAGCACCTGCTCCTCGACCGCTTGCAGCGGGTTCGCGTTGACCGCCTCCGCGAAGGCGTATGCCCCGCCGGCCGACGTCAGGCTCTGCACAAAACCCTCGTGGAATTGCGCTGCCTGCGCGCTGGCCAGCTGATACTGCTGGGCGTGCGTGCCGAACAGCGCCGTGATCGCCTCCGACACCTCGTCGGCGCCGGCGGCGAGCAGTTCCACCGTCGGTGCCAGCGCCGCCGCGTTGGCGGCGCCGACCGCCGAACCGATGCCGGACAGATTGGCCGCAGCCGAAGTCAGCAAATCCGGACTCGCGATAACAAAGGACATCGGAACTGCCTCTCATCCACCCGGTCACATAAGCGTGAATCCCCGGTGAAGATGATCACGACGGCCAGGCAGCGGCCGCAAAGTCAAACTGCACAGACCTGGCAGAGCGCACAGGGCACAGTGCACAAGCACCCAAAAACCCCGGCGGGGGCCAACTTTCGCGACGGGCGGCGACGCGCCAGGGCTCAGTCCTCGTCGAGCGCGGCCAGCACCTCGTCGGACAGGTCGACGTTGGTCCAGACGTTCTGCACGTCGTCGCTGTCCTCCAGCGCATCGACCAGTTTGAACACCTTGCGGGCGCCCTCGACGTCGACCGGCACACTCACGGAGGGCTGGAAGCTCGCCTCCGCCGACTCGTAATCGATGCCGGCGTCCTGCAGTGCGGTTCGGACGGCGACCAGATCGGTCGGCTCGGAGACGACCTCGAAACTGTCACCGAGATCATTGACGTCCTCGGCTCCGGCGTCCAGCACGGCGGTCAACACGTCGTCCTCGGTGAGGCCGTTCTTCTCCAGGGTGACCATGCCTTTGCGGGTGAACAGGTAGGCGACCGAGCCCGGGTCCGCCATGGTGCCGCCGTTGCGGGTCATGGCCACCCGGACCTCGCTGGCGGCGCGGTTGCGGTTGTCGGTCAGGCACTCGACGAGAACCGCGACGCCGTTGGGCCCGTAGCCCTCGTACATGATCGTCTGGTAGTCGGCGCCGCCGGCTTCCTCACCGGCGCCGCGCTTGCGGGCGCGCTCGATGTTGTCGTTGGGCACCGAGGTCTTCTTGGCCTTCTGAATGGCGTCGTACAACGTCGGGTTGCCCGATGGGTCACCGCCGCCGGTACGGGCGGCGACCTCGATGTTCTTGATCAGCCGGGCGAACTCCTTGCCACGGCGCGCGTCTTTGACGGCCTTCTGGTGCTTGGTGGTTGCCCACTTGGAATGGCCGCTCATCGGTGCCTCGTACCTCTTTCGCTGGAAAAGTTCGCCTAGCGAGTCTACGTGGACTGTGGCGGGGCCCCGCGAGGCGGGAAGAATCCCGGCACCCACCGCTCGATCAGGTCGGCGTAGGCCGTCGTGGCGTCGAGTTGCACCGCAACCCCCAACAGACCGCCGAGGGTGCGCAACAACATGACGTACCCGGGCGGGATGGTCATCTGCCGGGCCATCTTGAACCGGTCGCCGAAACCGTCGGCCAGCGGATCGGTGGTGACGATCGCCGACTTCCGGAACCACTTGCGGGTGAAGTGGAACTCGCCGGACCGCAGCGGGTCGATGTAGGGCCACAGCGGCTGCAGGTATTCCACCAACTGCTCGGCCGTCAGGTCGTAGTTGGCCGACATAAAGCCGAGCTCCTTGAGCAACCGGATGGCTTCGTCCCACTGTTCGTCACGCGCCCGGCACAGCAGCTCGCCGAAGCCGGCCGGGAGGCCACCGGGGTGCTCGGCGACGGCGCCGAAGTCTATGACGCCCAGGCGCCCATCAGGCAGCAGCATGAAGTTGCCCGGGTGCGGATCGGCGTGCACCAGCCCGACCCGCGCCGGTGAGCTGAAGGTGAACTCGATGAGCAGCCCGGCGACGGAATCCCGCTCTTCCCTGGTCCCGTCGGCGATGACCGCGGACACCCGCCGACCGTCCAGCCACTCCGAAACCATCACTCTCGGCGCGCTAGCGATCACCGCGGGCACCGCGAACTTGGGGTCACCGGCGAAGCCCTTGGCGAAGGCGCGCTGATTCTGCGCCTCCTGGCGGTAGTCCAACTCCGCTTCCAGCGTGTCGTTGATCTCCGCGACCAGTCGATCCACGTCGGCGCCCGGCACCACCTGCTTAGCGACCCAGCTGAAACGTTGGATCAGTTTGAGGTCTGCGCGCAGGGCCTCGTCGGCACCGGGGTACTGGATCTTGACGGCGACCTCACGACCGTCGTGCCATACGCCTTTGTGCACCTGGCCGATGCTCGCCGAGGCGACAGCGGTGTCGTCGAAGGACTGGAATCGGTCCCGCCACTTGATGCCCAGCTGGGCATCGAGCACCCGGTGCACCTTGGGCGCAGGCAGTGGCGGGGCCTCGCTCTGCAGCTTGACCAGCGTCTCGCGGAAGGGCTCGGCGAATTGCGGCGGTATCGCGGCCTCCATCACCGACAGCGCCTGGCCGACCTTCATGGCCCCGCCCTTGAGCTCCCCGAGCACCTTGAACATTTCGTCGGCGGCCTTCTCCAGAAGCTCGGCGTTCACCTCGTCCTTGGACTTGCCGGTCATCCGCTTACCGACGCCCAACGCGGCGCGCCCGGCCACCCCGGCTGGCAGGCCGGCCAGCTTAGCCGCACGGCGCAGCCCGCCACGTTTGATGTCTGCCATGGGCACATCATGCCGTGCCGGCTGACCTGGTCGCCGCCAGGCGACCCGTCCAGCGTGGGCCCCAGGCGGGTTCTATCGACCAAGGATTCCGTCCACCGGTCCCACGTTCGGATGGCGGCGGCCCCGCGACCCGAGACTCAGGCCGTGCCGGTGACCATGTCCACGAACATCTGGTGCACCCGCCGGTCGCCCGTCACCTCCGGATGAAACGCCGTCGCCAACACGAGACCCTGGCGCACCGCGACGACATGGCCTGCGGCCCGCGCCAGCACCTGCACACCGGCGCCGACCCGCTCGACCCACGGCGCCCGGATGAACACCGCACGCACCGTCCCGTCCAGACCCTCGAACGGGATGTCACCCTCGAACGAATCGACCTGCCGTCCGAACGCGTTGCGCCGCACCGTCATATCGATCCCGCCCAGCGGCAGCGCCTCCCGGCCTTCCGCGCCCGCGTCCAGGATCTCGCTGGACAGCAGAATCATGCCGGCACACGCCCCATAGGCGGGCAGCCCGTCGGCCAGCCGGGCCCGCAGCGGTTCCAGCAGATCGAAGTCACGCAGCAGGTGACTCATCGCGGTGGACTCGCCACCGGGTAGCACCAGCCCGTCCACCGCGTCCAGTTCGGCGCGGCGACGCACCGTGATCGCCTCGGCGCCGGCCTCCTGCAGCGCGGCCAGGTGCTCGCGGGTATCGCCCTGCAACGCCAGCACGCCGATCAGCGGCGCACTCACGGGGTGGTCGGCTGGTATCCGCGCTTGAACCGGGTCAGCCCCTCCTGCATCACCGCGGCCACCATCTCACCGCTCTGATTGAAGATCTTGCCCTGGCACAGCGATCGCCCTCCGCCGGCCGAGGGTGACGACTGGTCGTAAAGCAGCCATTCGTCGGCCCGGAAGGCCCGCATGAACCACATCGCGTGGTCCAGCGACGACACCTGCAGATGCTCACGCTCGGCCATGTGGGTGACCTGCGCCGACCCGAGCAGGGTCAGGTCGCTCATATAGGCCAGCGCGCAGATGTGCAGAACCGGGTCATCGGGCAGCGGATCGCGGTGACGGAACCACACCTGCTGCTGAGAGGCCTTGCCGGGCAACAGTTTCAGGCGGTCGCGCGGCACGATGCAGACGTCCCACTCCTCGAACTGCTTGAATCCCGCGTCGTCGAAGACCTTCACCGAGGACAGGCCGGGCAGCCCGTCCGGCGGCGGCGCCGCGGGCATGGCGTCCTGGTGGTTGATGCCTTCCTGGTCGGTCTGGAACGACGCCCCCATGCTGAAGATGATCTCGCCGTGCTGGATCGCGTTGACCCGCCTGGTCGCGAACGATCCGCCGTCCCTGGTGCGCTCCACGATGAACACCGTGCGCTCCTTGGCATCCCCGGGCCGCAGGAAATAGCCGTGCAGCGAATGCACCTGGTAGCGCGGGTCGACGGTACGCACCGCCGACACCAGCGACTGCCCGGCCACGTGCCCACCGAAGGTGCGCTGCAGGAACCCCGATTCGGGGCTGAACACGCTACCGCGGTAGATGTTGACCTCGAGTTGTTCGAGATCGAGGATCTCTTCGATCGCCACGGACTGTTTTTACCAGCCGCCTGTCACCAGCCGACCGTCACCAGCCGCGTTGTGCCAGGCGATGCGGCTCGGCGATCTCCTCCACGTTGATGCCGACCATTGCCTCCCCCAGCCCGCGGGACACCTTGGCCAGCACGTCGGGGTCGTCGTAGAACGTGGTGGCCTTGACGATCGCCGCGGCGCGCTGCACCGGGTCGCCGGCCTTGAAGATCCCCGACCCGACGAACACGCCTTCGGCGCCGAGCTGCATCATCATCGCGGCGTCGGCCGGGGTGGCGATACCGCCGGCGGTGAACAACGTCACCGGCAGCTTGCCGGCCCGGGCCACCTCCACGACCAGATCGTAGGGCGCCTGCAATTCCTTTGCGGCAACGAACAATTCGTCTTCGGACAACGACATGAGCCGGCGGATCTCGCCACCGATCGCGCGCATGTGCGTGGTGGCGTTGGAGACGTCGCCGGTGCCCGCCTCACCCTTGGAGCGGATCATCGCCGCGCCCTCGGCGATGCGCCGCAGCGCCTCGCCGAGGTTGGTGGCCCCGCACACGAACGGCACCGTGAATTTCCACTTGTCGATGTGGTGGGTGTAGTCGGCGGGTGTGAGCACCTCGGACTCGTCGATGTAGTCCACCCCGAGGCTCTGCAGGATCTGCGCCTCGACGAAGTGCCCGATGCGGGCCTTGGCCATCACCGGGATGGTGACGGCGTCGATGATGCCCTCGATCATGTCGGGGTCGCTCATCCGCGACACCCCGCCCTGGGCGCGGATATCGGCGGGCACCCGTTCCAGCGCCATCACCGCGACGGCACCCGCGCCTTCGGCGATGCGGGCCTGCTCAGGGGTGACGACGTCCATGATGACGCCGCCCTTGAGCATTTCGGCCATGCCGCGCTTGACGCGAGCGGTTCCGGTTTCGGCTCCGGTTTGGCTCCAAGCCGGCTGGGCGCCGTTCTGCTGGCTGTTCACTACGCTCCTTGAATTTCGGGAAGTGACCACCAGTCTAAAGGGGACCGACAACCGCATTTACCCGCAGTTGAGGCCTGCGGTGCCCTAAGCTCCGCGTTGTTGGCCAGCGAGTTGGGGAGCCTCGCGATGAATTTCGCCGTTCTGCCGCCGGAACTGACCTCGGCGCGCCTCTTCGCCGGCGCGGGGCTGCAGCCCTGGCTATCCGCGGCAGCGTCCTGGGACGGACTGGCCGCCGAACTGGACGCCGCGGCGCGTTCGTTCGCGTCGGTCACCTCGGGACTGGCCGACACCTGGCAGGGCCCGGCGATGCTGGCGATGACGCGGGCCGCGGGCCCGTACATGACGTGGTTGACGACGGCGGCGACCCAGGCCGGCCGGACAGCCGCGCAGGCGCGAGCGGCAGCCGCGGCGTTCGAGGCCGCGCAGGCGACGGTCGTGCACCCGACGATGGTCGCCGCCAACCGGTCGGGGCTGGTCTGGCTGGTGGCGGGGAATCTGTTCGGGCAGAACACGCCGGCGATCGCGGCCGCCGAGGCCGTCTACGAGCAGATGTGGGCCCAGGACGTCGCCGTCATGGCGGGCTATCACGCCGAGGCGTCGGCAGTGGCAGAGCAACTGGCCGGCGCCTACGCGGCCACCGGCCTGCCCGGACTGAGCATCGACTGGTCCAGGGGCACCTTCAACCTGGGCTCCGGGAACAAAGGCGTCAACAACATCGGGTTCGGCAACGCCGGCAACGGCAACATCGGCGTCGACAACCGGGGCGACGGCAACATCGGCTTCCAGAACAGGGGCAACTGGAACGTCGGGCTGATCAATACCGGCAACCGGCAGGTCGGCTACGGACTTCCCGGCGATGGAAACGTCGGCGTCAGACTCATCGACATGAACCCGGTCGGCGGCGGCAGTCCGACGACGACGGCCCTGCTCATGGGCGGCACCGGACCCAACCCGATGCCCTGGTCAGGCTTTCAGACGTTCGCGAACAGCTTCATCACCCCGACCCACCCGTCCTATGACGCGCAATTTCTGGTGACGCCGTCCAAGCTGTTCCCGCTCACCGGCCCCACCAGCCTGCCCTTCGATGTCTCGATCGCCGAGGGGATGCAGCGCCTGAACACCGCGATCATGAACCTGCACGCGGCGGGCAAGGACACGATCGTCTTCGGGCTGTCCCAGAGCTCCACGGTGGCGACGCTGGAGATGCGCTATCTGCAGTCGTTGCCGCCCGCGTTGCGTCCGGGGACCGACGAATTGTCTTTCGTCCTGGTTGCCAACCCGAACCGGCCCGACGGCGGCCTGCTGTCCCGTTTCACCGGACTGTCCATCCCGTTCATGGGGTTCACCTTCAACGGCGCCACGCCCGCGAACCTCTATCCCACCGTCGATTACGCGATCCAGTACGACGGCGCCGCCGATTTCCCGCGATACCCGCTGAACCTGCTGGCGACGGCCAATGCGCTGGCCGGCTTCGCCTACATCCACCCGTCGTACGCGCTGTCCGCCGCCCAGTTCGCGTCGGGCATCGTCCAGCCGGTGTCGCCGGACAGCTTGACCACCTACATGCTGATTCCGACGCACGACCTGCCGTTGCTCAATCCGCTGCGCGGGGTGCCGTTCGTGGGGAACCCGCTGGCCGACCTGATCCAGCCCGACCTGCGGGTGCTCGTCGAGCTGGGCTACGACCGCACCGCCTACCAGGATGTGCCGGCGCCGGCCGGGCTGTTCCCGCAGATCGATCCGGCGGTGCTCGCCGCGCAGTTGCAGCAGGGCGCGGCGCAGGGGGTTCACGACGCGCTGGCGGGATTGGGTTTCCCACGGCGGTTACCGTAACGGCGTACCGGTGAAGGAGAGACGGATGACGTGGGTGAAAACACTGGCGGTAACCGCGCTCATCGGGCTGGGCGCGAGTGTGCCGGTACCGGCCTGGGCGACGCTCGCTCGTCAGGACGATCCCGATTCGGGTGTTCCGTCCGGCCCGGACGACCCGCGGTGCATCTCGATGCCCTTCGAACCCCAGTGCCAGGGCGGGCCCTATGCCGCGCCCAGCGCCCCGACATCGCCGTCTGATCCCACCTGCGCCACCATGCCCGCCGACCCGATTTGCGCCGGCGGTCCGTACGCCATTCCCACACCGCCACCCCCACCCGCGGCCCCGCCGGCGATTCCCGCGCCACCGGCGATCCCAGAACCGCCGGCGATCCCCGAACCGCCGACAGTTGGTATGCCCGGGAAGATTTGACTCAGCTGATCGACTGCGGCACAACGGCATCGCGCGGGGCGCAGTCCACCAGCTCGCCGGCCGCGGGCAGCAGCTCGCCGAGTTGCCGCGGGTAGACGATTTCGCCGGCGGCGGCCAGTTCGGCGATGTCGGCCGGCCCGCACCACCGAGCGCCGTGAATGTAGCTGCGTTCCAGCTCCGTGCGCCCGTCCAGTGCCGGCTCGAACCGCCGCGTGCGGTGCACGAGGTAGAACTCCTCGCTGTCGATCATCGAGCCGTTGAACTCGAAGACCTCGTCACGCCGCCAGACGGGTCCGACCAGCTCGGCGGGCGCCACCTGCAGGCCGGTTTCCTCGGCCAACTCCCGGGCCGCCGCTTCGGCCAGCCGCTCCCCGGGCCTGACCTCGCCACCAACGGTGAACCACCACCGCGGGGCATGGGCGATGGCGGGATCCGACCCGCACAGCAACAGCACCGCGCCGTCCTCGTCGAGCAGGACCACCCGCGCCGAGGTGCGGTGGTTGAGCTTATCGCCGGTGTGACGCTGCGCGTGCGGCCGCTCGGCGATCTCGAAATAGGTTGGCAGCGGCGCCCTTCCGCCGAGATGGAACAGCCGCACCATGCGCCGCTCGGCAAGCACCAGGGTGTCGCGCACCGCGTCGTTATGGAATCGGCGGGCCAGCAATACCCGTGCCTCGGCATCGGCCAACTCGGCCACCAGGGCCGCCGGCACCGACGCCGGGTCCACCAGCGCCAGCGCAGCCGACAGTTCGTTCTCGGCGGTCTCGCGCATGCCACGCGGCGCACGCTCGGCGGCGTCGGCCAGCGCCGCCAGCCGCTCCCCCTCCGGCGAGCCGCCATAGGCATCGATGGCGACCGCCCGCGCCACCACCGCACGCCGCGCCAGGGCGCTGTCCAACGCCTGCCAGGACAGGTCGTATCGGACGTTGAGCCGGTCCAGCCGGTTGGCCCGCTGATAGCCCCAGGCGCCGAACACCACCAGCAACACGAGCAGCAGGACGCCGACGACGATCAGCCACACCATCAGCTGGCCACCTGCACCTTGACGCCCGACCCGGCCACCGTCTCGTAGACCCGCATGATCTGGCTGGCCACCACCGACCAGTCGTAGCGGTGCACCGCCTCACTGCCGGCAGCGACATACCGATGCCGCAGCGCGTCGTCTTCGAGCACCGCGATCAGCGCTTCGGCCAGCGCTTCTCCGTCTTCGAAGCCGTCTTCGATGGGGACCAGCCTGCCGAGCTCGCCGTCCTGCAGGACCCGCCGGAACGCGTCCAGGTCGCTGGCCACCACGGCGGTGCCGGCGGCCATGGCCTCCACCAGAACGATGCCGAAGCTCTCGCCGCCGGTGTTGGGTGCGCAGTACACGTCGGCGCTGCGCATCGCCGACGCCTTGCCCGCGTCGTCAACCTGCCCGAGAAACACCAGGTGGTCGCCGAAATTTGTTGCCTGAGAACGCAATTCGTGCTCGTCGCCGCGGCCCACGATGAGCAGCTGCACGTCGGGAAAGCGCTGCACCACGGCGGGCATGGCGGCCAGCAGCGTCGCCATGCCCTTGCGTGGCTCGTCGTAGCGCCCCAGGAACAGCACCGTCCTGCCCGGCCGCGGATATCCGTCCAGCAGTGGCGCCGTGGCGAAGGAGCCGACGTCGACGCCGTTGGGAATCTCCACGGCATCGGAGCCCACCGACTCCATCTGCCAGCGTCGCGCCAGGTCGGACACCGCGATCCGGCCGACGATCTTCTCGAACCTGGGCCGCAGCATGCCGCCCAGGACCGACATCGCCATCGACTTCGTGGTCGAGGTGTGGAACGTCGCCACGATGGGGCCTTCGGCGATGTCCAGGGCCAGCAGCGACAGGCTGGGTGCACCCGGCTCATGCAGGTGCAGCACGTCGAAATCGCCTTCAGCGAGCCACTTTTTCACTTTGCGGTAGGTGACCGGGCCGAACCGCAGCCGGGCCACCGATCCGTTGTAGGGGATCGGAACGGCCTTGCCGGCGGAGACGACGTAGTCGGGCAGTGGGGTCTCCGGGGACATCGGCGCCAGCACGCTGACCTGGTGTCCGCGCTCGATCATCACCTCGGCCAGCTGCAACACGTGCGACTGCACCCCGCCGGGCACGTCGAACGAGTAGGGGCAGACCATCCCGATCCGCATCAGCCGTCCTTCAACCAGGCCTGCCGGTCGTCCGACAGATCCGCCAGCCACTGCGGTTGCAGCATGTGCCAGTCTGCGGGATGGGCAGCGATATTGCGCGCGAACTCATCGGCGAGGGCCTGCGTGATGGCGCCGACGTCGCCGCTGCTGCAGTCCAGCGGCGTCTGCATGTTGCATTCCCAGCCGTCGCCGGAAAACCAGCAGTGCGAGGGCAGCAAAGCCGCGCCCGTCGCGATCGCCAGCTTGGCCGGCCCGGCGGGCATCCGGGTGGGTTCGCCGAAGAAATCGACTTCGACGCCGGTCCGGGTGAGGTCGCGCTCGGCCATCAGGGCCACGATCTGGTTGTCCCGCAGCCGGTCGCACAGCACCTCGAACGGGGGTCGGTCACCGCCGGAGTGCGGAATGACCTCGAAGCCGAGGGTCTCGCGGTAGTCGATGAAGCGTTGGTACAGCGATTCCGGTTTGAGGCGCTCGGCGACGGTGGCGAAGGTGCTATATGTGTGCGCGAGCCACACACCGTTCATGTCCCAGTTGCCGCTGTGCGGCAGCGCCAGCACCACCCCGCGGCCGGCCGCCAACCCCGCGTTGAGGTTGTCCTGGCCGTGGGTTCCGCTGTCGAGCTGGCGGGTCAGCTCGTGCAGATCCATGGTCGGCAACCGGAAGGCTTCTCGCCAGTACCGGGCATAGGACGCGAGCGAGGCGCGCATCAGTGAGTCCGGTACCCGGGCCGGCGTCACCCCGATGACCCGGGCCAGGTTCTTGCGCAGCTGTTCGGGCCCGCCGTTGCGTGCGGCGTAGCGGGCACCGGCCTCAAATGCGTTGCGCGCCGCGAACTCCGGCAGCACCCGCACGGCACGCCAACCGGTGGCGTACGCCCAGTCGGTGGCCTTGCCGGTCAACAGGTCACGGGGCCGGCCGGGCAGTTTCAGACCTACGGATGGCGGTATCACTGCTCGTTCTTTCCTGGGATCTCGTTCTTTCCTGGGATCTCGTTATTTCCCGGGATGGGAATACGGTCGACGGCCCCGGGCGAGGTGCGTACCGCATACAACCGCTGCCCGCAGGTGATGACGCTCAGCACAGCCAGCAGCCACATGCCGATCGGGAGCGCCGGCGGCCAGGCCATCGAGATCCCAGCCCCGCTCAGCACGATGATCAGCCGCTCCGGGCGTTCGATGAAACCGCCGTCACCACGCAGCCCGCTGGCTTCGGCCCGGGCCTTGATGTAAGAGATCACCTGGGAGGTGACCAGGCAGATCAGCGTCGCCGCGGTCAGCAGTTTGTCGTGCATGTGAAAGGCGATCCACCACGCCAGTCCGCAGAACACCGCGCCGTCGCTGATGCGGTCACAGGTTGCGTCCAGCACCGCGCCGAATCTGGTGCCGCCGCCGCGCTGGCGTGCCATCGACCCGTCGGCCATGTCGAAGAGCGTGAAGAACCAGATCACGCACCCACCGATGAACAGCTTGCCCATCGGAAACAGCGTCAGCGCGCCGGCCATCGAGCCGACGGTGCCGATCACGGTGACGATGTCCGGCGTCAGACCGACCTTGAGCGCGGCCCTGGCCACCGGGTCGGTGGCCCGGGCGAAGAACGCGCGGGACAGGAACGGGAGCTTGCTCATGAGTGCCTCATGACTGCCGGGCCCACTCGTCGGCGAGCAGCCGGCGCGTCTCGCGCAGCAGCTGCGGTATCACCTTGGAGCCGCCGACGATGGTGATGAAGTTCGCGTCACCGCCCCACCGCGGGACGACATGCACGTGCAGGTGCTCGGCCAGCGAGCCGCCCGCCGAAGTGCCGAGGTTCATGCCGACGTTGAAGCCGTGCGGATGGGACACCTTCTTGATCACCCGGATCGCCTTTTGGGTGAAGGCCATCACCTCGGCGCTCTCGGATTCGGTGAGGTCCTCGAGCTCAGACACACGCCGGTAGGGCACCACCATCAGGTGGCCGGGGTTGTACGGGTAGAGGTTCAGTACGGCGTAGACGAGTTCGCCGCGGGCCACCACCAAGCCTTCTTCGTCGGACATCTGTGGGATGTCGGTGAACGGCTCGCCGCGGCTGGCGTCATCCCGGGTCGCGGGCGACTCGGCGAGGTAGTTCATCCGGTACGGCGTCCACAACCGCTGCAGATGGTCCCGCTGGCCGACGCCGCGGTCGTGGATCGTGTCGTCAGCACCGGGGTCACTCACGGCCAACCTCCCGGCCGGTCTCCGGGACTTCCATCAGTTCGGCTGTGGGAGCGGCATTTTCGCGGCGGGCGATCCAGTCGAAGATGGCCGCTACCGCGGTGTCGCGCGGCACCCCGTTGATCTGGGTGCGGTCACCGAACCGGAAACTCACCGCGCCCGCCTGTACGTCGCGGTCGCCGGCCAGCAGCATGAACGGCACCTTGAGATTGGTGTGGTTCACGATCTTCTTGGCCATCCGGTCGTCGCTGGTGTCCACCTCCACCCGCACACCGTGCAATTTCAATTGCGCCGCAACGTCTTCCAAGTAGGCAATGTGCTCGTCCGCCACCGGTATGCCGACCGCCTGCACCGGCGCCAGCCAGGCCGGGAACGCGCCGGCGTAGTGCTCGGTCAGGATGCCGAAGAACCGCTCGATCGACCCGAAAAGCGCCCGGTGGATCAACACCGGACGCTGCCGCGTCCCATCGGAGGCGGTGTACTCCAGCTCGAAGCGGTCCGGCATGTTGAAGTCGACCTGCAGCGTCGACATCTGCCAGCTGCGGCCCAGCGCGTCCTTGACCTGAACGGAGATCTTGGGCCCGTAGAACGCCGCGCCGCCGGGGTCGGGCACCAGTTCCAGACCGGAGGCCTCGCCGACCTCGCGCAGGATCTCGGTGGCCTCCTCCCACACCTCGTCGGAGCCGACGTACTTGTCGGGGTCCTTGGTGGAGAGCTCCAGGTAGTAGTCGTTCAGGCCGTAGTCGGCCAGCAGGTCGAGCACGAAGCGCAGCACCGACGTCAGCTCGTCGCGCATCTGGTCGAGCGTGCAGTAGATGTGCGCGTCGTCCTGCGTCATCCCCCGCACCCGGGTCAGACCGTGGATGACGCCGGATTTCTCATACCGGTAGACGCTGCCGAACTCGAAGAGCCGCAACGGGAGTTCGCGATACGAGCGGCCGCGCGACCGGTAGATCAGGTGATGCATCGGGCAGTTCATCGGCTTGAGGTAGTAATCCTGGCCGGGTTTGCGCACGGTGCCGTCCGGGTTGAACTCCGCGTCGAGGTGCATGGGCGGATACATCCCGTCGGCGTACCACTCCAGGTGTCCCGAGGTGATGTAGAGCTGTTCTTTGGTGATGTGTGGGGTGTTGACGAATTCGTAGCCGGCCCGTTCGTGCTTGCGCCGCGAATACTCCTCCAGCTCCCGACGGATGATTCCGCCCTTGGGGTGGAAAACCGCGAGGCCGGAACCGATTTCGTCGGGAAAGCTGAACAGGTCGAGCTCGACGCCCAGCTTGCGGTGGTCGCGGCGCTGCGCCTCGGCGATCAGCTCGAGGTGGCGGTCGAGCGCCTCCTGCGACTCCCACGCCGTGCCGTAGATGCGCTGCAGGCTCGCGTTGTTCTGGTCTCCCCGCCAGTACGCGGCCGAACTTCGGGTCAGCTTGAACGCCGGGATGTGCTTGGTGGTGGGGATGTGCGGCCCGCGGCACAGATCGCCCCACACTCGTTCGCGGGTGCGCGGATTGAGGTTGTCGTAGGCGGTGAGCTCGTCACCACCCACTTCCATAACATCCGGGTCACCCGATTTGTCGTCGACGAGCTCCAGCTTGAAAGGCTCGTTGGCCAGCTCCTCGCGCGCCTCGTCCTTGGACTCGAAGACCCGCCGGTCGAACAGCTGACCTTCCTTGACGATCTGACGCATCCGCTTTTCCAGCTTGTCCAGATCTTCGGGCGTGAACGGTTCGGTCACGTCGAAGTCGTAGTAGAAGCCGTCGGTGATGGGCGGGCCGATGCCGAGCTTGGCGTGCGGGAACAGGTCCTGCACGGCCTGGGCCAGCACGTGTGCCGCCGAGTGGCGAATCACGCTGCGACCGTCGTCGGTGTTGGCCGCCACCGGGGTGACCTCGACGTCGGCGTCCGGCACCCAGCTGAGGTCACGCAGCTTTCCGTCCGCGTCCCGGACGACCACGACCGCGTCGGGTGAACCGCGCCTGGGCAGCCCGGCCTCGCCGACGGCAGCCGCCGCGGTGGTCCCGGCAGGAACCCGGATCGGGGCTGCTGGGAGGGGCTGTGCGGCGGCGGTCATCGGGTTTGTCTCCCATGCTCAGTCGGTTAGCAAGCGATCGGGGACCATGCTATCGGGGCGCCGTCTCAGGGCTGCCCCGGCTTGAGCCGCACGAACAGTGCGTCGGCTTCGGTCAGCAGGGTGTCCCCGTCTCTCAACCGGCCCGACACGAAGATTTTGCGTCCGTCCTCGCTGTCGACCCCGGCGTCGAATTGCAGCTCTTTTTCGATCGGCACGATGTTGCGGTAGTCGATCTTGAGGTACGCGGTGCGCTGACGGCTGCTGCCCGTCAGCACCGAAGCGGTCAGGCCGAGCACCGTGTCGAAGAGCATCCCGAGCGAACCGCCGTGCACGGCTCCGTTGCGGCCGAGGTGGAAGCGGGCGAACCGGGCCCAGCCCTCGACCCGGCCATCGTCGGTCTTGCGCGCGCTCATCGGAATGGTCAGCACGTTCCCGCGCATCGGCAGGTCCATCCGGCGACCCGACGGCGACTGCCATTCGTCGGCGTCGAAGGGCGTCAGCAGTGCGGACAATTCCTCGAGTCGGTTGGCGGCTTCGGTGATCACTTCATCGGGCGCATCGACGGCTCGGGCGTGATCCTGCAGCCGGCGCACCCCCTCGATGAATCGGTGGTAGTCCGGGCCGCCCTTGTCGGTCGGCTCGGGCGGGTTGAATCCCCCGCCGGGGTGAGGAACCCGGTCGTGTGTCACCAGGACACCGTATTAGAGCGCCGTCCCGCGTTCCGAATGCGCTGAACCGGTTTGGCCGGAAGACCCCGCCGATGCCGCCCAGGCGCGGGTCAGCGATGACCAATCAACTGCTCTGCTCGGCACCGGCCGCCGACAGGGCCTCGAATTCCTGATCGGTGAGGCTGATCTGGGCAGCGGCGACATTCTCTTCGAGATGGGACACGCGCGAGGTGCCCGGGATCGGCAGCATCACCGGCGACCGTTTGAGCAACCAGGCCAAGGCCAGCTGCGACGGCGTCGCGTCGTGCGCGGCGGCGATCTTCTGCAGGGGCCCGTCCGGTGCCGCCAGCGGGCCCGATGCCAGCGGGAACCACGGAATGAAACCGATGCCCTGGGTGGTCGCAACATCCAGCAACGGCTCGGCCTTGCGGGACGTCAGGTTGTACATGTTCTGCACCGACACGATCGGCGCGATCTCCCGCGCTGCGTTGAGCTGGTCGACGTCGATCTCCGACAGGCCGATATGGCGGATCTTGCCTTCACCCTGCAACGTGACCAACTCGCCCAGTTGGTCGGCCAGCGGGAAGTTCGGGTCGATGCGATGCAACTGGTACAAGTCGATCGTCTCGACGCCGAGACGCCGCAGGCTCATCTCGCACTCCTGGCGCAGATAGCTCGGATTGCCAAGGGGGATCCAGACATTCGGCCCGGTGCGCAGCAGCCCGGCCTTGGTGGCGATCACCAGACCGGCATACGGGTGCAAGGCCTCGCGGATGAGCTCCTCGGAGACATACGGCCCGTAGGAATCCGCGGTGTCGATGAAATTCACGCCCAGCTCGACCGCGCGCCGCAGCACCCGCACACACTCGTCGCGGTCAGCGGGTGGACCCCACACGCCGTCACCGGTCAGGCGCATCGCACCGAAGCCGAGCCGATTGACGGTCAGGTCGCTACCCAGTGTGAATTTGTCCGATACTTGTGCAGCCACCTCTACGACCGTACGCGCGTTCGCCTTCGAGATCTGCTCAGCCGAACATCGGAGCGACGAAGCGGCGCACGATCGCCTCCTCCGCACCCTCGATCTCGGTGACGGGCCAGTACAGCAGGCCCAGCACCACCCGCACCATCCACAGCGCCGCCAACGGGTCGTCATCGGGCAGGCCGGCGATGGTGGCCGCCGCCGCGGGAATCCGCGGAGAACCGATCAGTGTCTGCTCGACGAGCCGGGCCGTCGCCGTCGACGAACCCACCGCCGCGAATATCGGATGGGCACGAACGACCTTGAGAGACATCAGGATTGCGGCGACCATCCGCTCGTCATCGGGCACGGACCGGACCGACTCCGCAACCGTCTCGGCGACCTGGGCCGTGGCGCGGGTCAGGAGCGCGTCGCGGATGGCCTCGAGGCCGCCGACGTGACGGTAAACCGTTGCCCGCGAACACCCGACATTGCGGGCGATGACATCGATGCTGAGCCGATCGAAACCGCGCGACTCGACCAGTGCGGCCGCCGCGTCATAGATTCGCTCCCGCGCGTTGTGATGCCGATCGCCGGTCAGCCAATCCACGCGACCGATCCTACGACCGAAGACCGCTGCTGACCGCGGGCGTGGCAAGCTGGCCAGGTGGACCTGCACGCGCTCGCCCAGCAACAACTGACCTATCAGGAAGTGGGCGCGACCGCCGCTGATCAACTCCCGCCGGGGTATGACCACATGAGCGTGTCCGCCCAGATCGGCACCGGGAGAGACCGCTTCGAACAGGCGGCCAAGTCCCTCATGCACTGGGGCATGCAACGCGGCGCCGGGCTGCGAGTGACCGCCAGCACCGAAACCGTCGCCGTCTCGTCCGTCGTTGTCGTCACGATGCTGGGCGTGCTGCGTGCGCCGTGCCGGGTGGTGTACGTGATCGAGGAACCGAACGTCCGCGGCTTCGCCTACGGCACGCTGCCGGGCCATCCGGAATCCGGCGAGGAACGCTTCGCCGTCCGCTACGACCCGAGCACCGACGCGGTGTATGCCGAGGTCTCCGCGTTCTCGCGGCCCGCCACCTTGCTGAGCAAAATGGGCGGGCCGTTCGTGACGGTGGCTCAACGGGTCATCGCCAAGAGGTATCTGCGCGGCGTCTGAGTCGCCGCGTCAGCCGCGCCCGATACTCCCGGCGTGCTGTTGTGTCGTACTCACGAATCTTCGAGGGTGAGCACCGTCGTGCCGGCGCGTGCACTTGGTGCTGGGTTGCGCCGGCGTGACGGGTGGCGTGGTCAGCGCGCCCACCGCGACAGCAACTCCGCCGCGCCCGAACACATCGCCTCGATGACCTCACCCACGGTGGCGTCGTCGCGAACCATGCCGACGCCCTGCCCCGCGTCGACCGGTGCCGACTGCGCGGCACACGCGTCCGGGTCGCCGGCAAGTGCCTCCTCGCGGCCGGTCCAGCGCGCGGCGAAATCATCGGTCAACACCCGTGACGGAAAACGTTCCGGCCACGGCAGCCCGGCGGCGACGTCGAAGACCCGGGTGACCTGCGTGTCGGTCCCGGCCGCCGCGATCAGGGCCGCACGGCCCGGCCCACCGGTCAGCGCCTCCGGGCAGGCCGCCAACCGGGTGCCCACCCACGCCCCGGCGGCGCCGGCGGCCAGTACCGCGGCCAGACTGCGGGGTGAGGCGATCCCGCCGCCGGCCAGCACCGGCAGCGACACGACATCCAGCACCGCATCCAGCAACGGCAGCGTCGCGAGCCGCACCTCGCCGTGGCCGCCGCCTTCGGCTCCGCGCGCCACCAGGACGTCGACGCCCGCGTCCGCCGCCCGGCGGGCGTCGTCCGCATCGTAAACCTGTGTAGCGGTGGGTATTCCGGCATCCCGCGCGGCAGCGACCCAGGACAGGTCGGTGCCGAAGCTGACCGACAGCAGCGCCGGGCGAGCGGCAACCGCGTCATCCAGGAGCCCGCTCTGGCTGCGCATCACCCAGTCCACCAGTCCGATCCCGAACCGCCCGTGCACCTGACGCAGTTCGGCCGCCAGTGACGACCGGGTGGCGGTGCTGCCCATCCCAACCATCCCCAGCCCGCCGGCCGCGGTCACCGCCGTCGCCAACCGACCTCCCGCGACCCCGCCCATGGGTGCGTTGACGATCGGTACCCGCAAGCCGAAGTCTTGCGACCAGGGCGTGGCGAGCACGGTCAGTGCGAAGCGCCGGGTTGAGACTTCAGTACGGTCAGCATCACCACCGAGTCCTGCACGGCGAGCAGGGCGTGTCGCACCTGCGGGATGGCCAGATAGTCACCGGCCTTGCCCTCCCACGCGTCGTCGCCGGCGGTCAGCCGCACGTGACCCTCCAGCACCTGCAAGGTGGCCTCACCGGGGCTGTCGTGTTCGGCCAGCTCGTGTTCGGCCAGCAGGGCCAGCACGGTCTGCCGCAGCTCGTGGGTATGGCCGCCGTGGATGGTGTGGGCGGCGCGGCCGCTGTGCGACTGACGCGCCTCAGCCAGCTTCTCGGCCGCCAGGTCGTTCAGCGAGATGGATTCCATGGCCATCACCTTTCAGTTGTTCAATAGCAGTATCCCCGCCACGAGCAACGCCACCACCTTGACCACCTCGAAACCGACGTAGGCGTAGTGGGCGCGGGAGCGCGGCGCATCCAACCCGGCAAGTACCTGGTCGGAACGCCGCGTCAGGCGGGGCCGCACCGCGATCAGCTGGACGGCCAGCGCGACAGCGGCGACCGAAAACGCCACAATGATCCGCGGCGGAGTGGGACCGGCGATCACCAACGCTCCGACGACCAGGGCGAACGCGACCTCCACCGTGTTGAGCGCGCGGAAAACCAACCGGCCGATGCTCAGGCCGATCTGCAGAGTCACGTTCGGCGCCCGGAACTTCAGCGGCGCTTCCAGGAACGAGATGGCCAGCACCATGCCGAGCCAGACGAAGGTCACGGCCACTTCCGTGGCGCGTCCAGCGTTCACCTCTCCACGCCCGCCGGCGCCAGGTGGGCCAGGCAGAGATCCGGTTCGGCGAAGGCTTCCAGGCGCTCGACGGTCACCGGTGCCGCCCATGTCTCGAGGGCACCGCGCATCAGCCCGAGGTGGATGGGGCAGATGACGCTCGATTGCCGTTCGGCGAGTTCGAGGAACGGGCAATGCCGTAGCCCGAGTTGTTGTTCGCCACCGGCGGCTCGTAGCTCGGGCTCGAAGCCCAGGTCATCGAGCACGTCGATCAGGTGAGCGACGGACTGCTCGGCGTCCGGCTCGGACGCGGGTGATCCGAGCCGCTCGCCCCAGGCCCGGCCCGCGGCCACCGCCCGGGAAGCCGAATCCGGCTCGGAGGCAAGGCCGATGGCGAGGATCTCGGCCAACAGCCGGTACTGCCGGGTTCCTTCGCGATCCATTTGCGGCACCGCGCGGAACATCAGCGCCGGGCGGCCGGGGCCGCGGCGAGTCGGCTGCACGTGTTCCACCCGGCCTTCACCGACGAGGGTGTCCAGATGAAAGCGGACGGTGTTGGGATGCACGCTCAGCTTTTTCGCGATCGCGACGATGCTCAAAGGCGTGCGGGAAGCGCGCAGGATCCGCAGCACCGCGCGGCGGCGACCGGTCGATTCCTGTTCTGTATCAGGATCTGCCATGGCGAGTCACTCACCCTTTCCCAAGCGCGTGCGGCGTGGACTAGCGAGTTTACACAATACAGATTGTACAAATCCCGTACCCGGGGTCAATCGCCGGACCGGGCTGCGCTACCTTACAGTGCAGCAACACACACCACTATGACTTCCAACAAAGAGCCCCTCCCCCTGTCCGGCCGAGACGACGCGCACGTCCCGGGGCACTGGCTGCTGGCCCGGTTGGGCAAGCGGGTACTCCGCCCGGGGGGCGTCGAGCTCACCCGCACCCTGCTGGCCCGCGCCGAGGTGGCCAACGCCGACGTGCTCGAGCTGGCTCCGGGGTTGGGCCGGACCGCGGCGGAGATCATCGCCCGCGGCCCCCGCTCCTATGTCGGCGCGGAGGCCGACCCGGATGCGGCCAACCGGGTACGCGGCGTCCTGGCAGGCCACGGCGAGGTGAAGGTCACCGACGCAGCCGACACCGGCTTGCCCGACGCCAGTGCCGACGTGGTCGTCGGCGAGGCGATGCTGACGATGCAGGGCGATGCGGCCAAGCACGCCATCGTCGCCGAGGCCGCCCGGGTCCTGCGGCCGCGAGGACGCTATGCGATCCACGAGCTTGCCCTCACCCCCGACGATCTACCGGAAGAAGTCACCACCGACGTCCGGCAGTCACTGGCCCGCGCAATCAAGGTCAACGCGCGTCCGTTGACGGTGGCGGAGTGGTCGGAGTTGTTGGGTGGCCACGGGTTGGTGGTGCGGCATGTCGCGACGGCACCGATGGCGCTGCTGGCGCCGCGGCGGGTGATAGCCGACGAAGGACTCTGGGGCGCTATCAAATTCGCCAAGAATGTGCTCAGTCATCCTGACGCCCGCCGGCGGGTGCTGGCGATGCGGGGCACGTTCCGCAGGCACCGCGAGCGGTTGGCCGCGGTGGCCATCGTGGCGCAGAAGCCCGGCTAGTTGTCGACGGCGCGGCGGGCCCCACGCAAGCTCTCGTCGATCAACCGGTCGATCGCGCCGAAGTAGGTCGGCGACGGCTCCCTCCCGGTCAGTTCGGCGATGGCCCGCTGCTCGCCGAGAAGATCTTCGGCACTGAGGTTTTCGGCCATGCGTCCGGCGTGTACCTGCAAGCCGGCCAGCAGTTCGCCGCACTGCGAACCCGCCACCAGGGTCCGTCGGGCCAGGGTGCGCAAGGTATCCCATTCGACATGCCAGGCACCGTCGGGCCGCTCATCGTTGGCCAGCGCGGCCGCCTGGTGCAAAGTGGCCGCCAGCGGCGGCGCCGCCAGCGCGGCCCGCCGGATCAAGATGGACAACACGGGATTTCGCTTGTGCGTCATCGACGACGATCCCCCGCGACCCGCGCCGGCAGGTTCGCCGAGTTCGCCGATTTCCGGACGCGCCAGGGTGACGATGTCCGAGGCAATGTGGCCCCAGCTGTCCGTGCAAGCCACCAGCGCATCGGCGGCCACCGTGACCGGCCCCCGTGCGGTATGCCAGGGCACGCGGTAGTCGAGTCCCAAAGTCGTTGCGGCAGTGCGTACGACGCGTTCAGCGAGCTCGGCCGGATCGGCGGCGCCGCTACCCGATCGGGCCAATTCCACCGTGGCTGCCCATGTTCCGACGGCCCCGCCGAACTGAGCCGGGGTGCGCAGCGCCACCAGCCGGTCATGGGCGTCGAGAACCCCGTTGAGCCAGCCGGCCGCCTTGGCGCCGAACGAGGTGGGCGCGGCATGCTGGGTCAGCGTGCGGGCGACCATGGGCGTGCCCCGATGCGCGTCGGCGAGTGCCGACAGGGTGTCGATCTGCGTTGCCAGTTGGTCGTCGAGTTGGGCGATGACGCCTCGTAGAGCCACCATCAGGGCGGTGTCGATCACGTCCTGGCTGGTCAGTCCCCGGTGTATCCACGGACTCAGCGCCTGCCCCGCCCGCTGGCGCAGCAGGGCCACCAGGCCGATCACCGGGTTGCCGCCGTCCTCGGCTCCGCAAGCCAGGCGCGCGCAGTCCTGCTCCTCCACCAGGGGCCGCAGGTCCACCTCCGCGGCCGGCGCCAGGCCTGCGGCCATCAGCGCACCCAGCCATGCAGACTCCACCGCCACCATGGCCTGCAACAGCGCCGGGTCGGTCATGTGTTCGCCGGCGCGTTCCTCACCGGGCCACAGCAAGTTCGTCACGACCGACCGTCACGGTAGGTCAGGAACACCGTCTCGTCGGGCCCCTGCAGGTGCACATCGAAACGGTATCTGGTTCGGCCCGAATCGGTTTCGGCATGGCAGCGCATGGTCGCCCGGCGCCGGGGTTCGAGGGCGGTCAACTCCGGTACGCCGTCCAGGTCGGTGTCCGGCAGGTAGGCGCGGGTGAACAGCCGATCCAGCAAGCCCCGCGCGAAGATGGCGACGGCGAAATGTCGCGGCCGCGCGGTGCTCGTGGGACCCGGGGCCACGGTGGTGAACGAGTAGTGCCCGTCCGCGTCGGTCGCGGCCCGGCCCCAGCCGGTGAAAGTCCACCCGTCGCGCCGCAGCGAGCCCGGCGCCCGCGAAATTCGGCCGGCGGTGTCGGGCTGCCAGATTTCCACCAGTGCGTCGGGCACCCCGGCTCCGGCGCCGTCGTAGACGGTGCCGTGCAGTTCGACGGCGCCGGGAAACTCGTCGCAGACCAGTTCGCGGTCGCGTGCGTAGGGCAGCCCGATGCCGAAGAACGGCCCGACGGTCTGTCCTGGGGTACAGGCTGCTTCAGTCATCGGTACCGGCTCAACACGTGATCGCTCAAGACGATGTCCCACCGGTAGCCGGTCGCGTACTCCGGTTCGGTGACGTCGTGGTCATAGCGCGCCACCAGGCGTTCCCGTGCCGTCGGGTCGAGAACCGATTGGAAGATCGGATCGAGGCCGAACAGTGGGTCGTTGGGAAAATACATCTGGGTGACCAGGCGTTGGGTGAACGCGGTCCCGAAAACCGAGAAATGGATGTGCGCGGGACGCCAGGCGTTGCTGTGGTTACGCCAGGGATAGGGGCCGGGCTTGATGGTCGTGAAGCGATAGGAACCGTCGGGCCCGGTGAGGCACCGGCCGGCACCGGTGAAATTCGGGTCCAGCGGGGCCGGGTGTTGGTCGAGTTGATGCCGGTAGCGGCCGGCGGCGTTGGCCTGCCAGATTTCCAGCAGCTGTCCGGCGACGGGCCGGCCGGACTGGTCGCGCACGCGCCCAGTCACGATGATGCGCTCCCCGATCGGTTCACCCGGGTACCCGGCGGTCAGGTCGGCATCGAGCGGATCGACGTCCTGGTGGCCGAAACAGGGTGCCGAGCGTTCGATCTCGTCGGGATCCACGGCCAGTAGTGGGTTGTCCGGGTGCCGCAGGATGCTGCTGCGATAGGGCGGATAGTCCAGGCGTGGCCCGGCTTCCGTTACGCCGGCTCGCGAGTAACCGGCCGCGGCGGCGGCCATCTCTGCCGAGATGTCGCCTTGCGACGCGACGGGCGGGGGTGCGGCCTTCACAAGGCGGAGGCTACTCGCTGCCACCCGCTGCGTCCGCGATGCCTGCGGGGCGCGCCCGCGCCGACCGATACCCTTGGCGCCATGTCGAGCGACTACGTCTACGACCAGGGCTTCGCCGAAGAACGCGCCCGGTTGCTACGGCCGCCGGGTGGTCGCCGATCTGGCCGCCGCCGGGCTGATCGATGTCCGCGGCGAAGGCCGGGCCAGGGTGATCGACTCCAGCACAACGGGTTTCGACTTCTTCCGATTGTCTTTCGAGAGCCTGCGGGCAGCCGTGGTCGAGGCTGGGCTGATCGCCAGTGCGGACGCCGACGCGGCAGCTGCCCGGTTCGCCGGCAACATCCGCGTATTCACGCCGATCATGATGGCCGCCATCGGCCGGCGGCCGGCCACCTAAATCGCCTTGAGCAGCGCCGCCTTACCGCGGGTGCGTAGCTTGTGCAGCGACGAACTGCGCAACTGGGCGATTCGCGCGGCCATCTTGTCGCCGAGTTCCTCGAGTTCGGCGTCAGTGATCTGCACGGGCGCCGGGGCGGGAATCATGTCGCGTTCTTCTTCGTCGGCATGCGCCTCAAGCACGGTCTTGAAGGTGTTCCACTCGTCCGGATAATTGGGCGAGCTCTGCGGGGTACGCAGCAGCACGCCCAACTGATCCACCACCTGCCGGTGCTCGGCATGGGCGATCGCAATGAGCTCACTGGCCGCCGCCAGCGCCGGGTAGTACAGGTCGTCCTCGATCCGGAAGTGGATGTCCAGCTCCAGCAGCATCCCGTCGAAAAGCTCATGACGTTCCTGGCTGTCCACCGGCGCCTCACTGACCTTGCGCCCCAACCCTTTCAGCACCACATGGTGATCCTTGAGCACTTCATAGGCGTTCAATTGGCTACCCCACGCACTTCCACGTTTCCTTCCATCAGTCGAGCTTCGTAGTGCGGCAGCGGGGCCGCCGACGGGCCACGCAGCACCGCGCCAGACTCCAGCGCGAATCGTGAACCATGCCAGGGACACACGATCCGGCCGCGGTCGACCCAGCCGTCGGCCATTGGCGCCGCCAGGTGTGGGCAGAATTCTCCGAAAGCCGCCACCTCCCCCGGATTGCTCTGGCAGACAACCAGTCCCACGCCTTCCACCTCGACGCGCACCGGTTTCCCGTTCAGCGCGCTGGCCGGCAGCACCGGCGTCCACTCGCGGGTGCGCAACCGGTCACCGGACTGGTCGACGCCGATGCCGGAATCGAACACCAACGCCCCGCCGAGGTAACTGCCGCCCAGGGTGATCGCGTAGCCCGCGGCCGCCAGCCCCGCTCCCCGGAGGTGGCGTCCGCGGTGACGGTCCCACCAGGACAGTCCGTAGAGGAGCGTCGCGAAAGAGTTCACCGCGCCGTGCACCAACCCGACACGCCGGTCTCGTTGGTGGGTGTGCTGCCAATCCGACACCCCGGTCACCGCCGACGCGACGCTGGCCACGATTCCGAGGGCGAGCGCATGCGACGCGATCTGAGCGGTGTTCTGCTCGTCGGCGGGGCGTCGTCCCGGCGCCAGGCTCAGCGCGTCCAACGCCACCGTCGTCCCGAGCGCGCCGCTGGCCAACGACGCCAACGGCGGATGCACGGGGTGTCCGAGCCAGACGCCGTTCAGCGCGTTCATCACCCGGTCGCGCATCCGGCCCAGAGCGTTGACCATCAAGGTCAGGATGTGCTCGAGACGGTAACTGGGCCGATCGAGCCACTCCTGCCGTTCGATCATGGCCAGCATCCGCGGCCCGATTTTTCGCATGTGGTCCTTACCTTTCTTGAAGGGTGGTCGTTGCCCTTAGCTCTAGGCTTCGAATTGCCCAGGGACGTCGGGTATGGCTTGCATGTGGTTGCTGTATTTGATGGCCGAGGAGGATTGGCCGCCCGTCGTCCCGCAACGACTCGACCGCTAATTGAGAGATGCGATTTGATCGCTGTGTAAGGACACGTCGGCGTGGTCGTCTGCTGGGTTGGTAGCGATGACAACGATCACGGAGGTGGCTGTGAGACAACAAGTCTGGGCCGGTGTTGACGCCGGTAAATCCGACCACCATTGCGTGGTCATAAACGTCGAAGGGATTCAGCTGCTGTCGCAACGCGTCGTTAACGACGAAACGGCGCTGCTGGATCTGATTGGAGCCGTGACGGCGCTGGCCGACGGCGGTGACATTACGTGGGCGATCGACCTCAACGCCGGCGGCGCCGCGTTGCTGATTACCTTGCTCATCGCCTCCGAGCAGCGGTTGCTCTACATTCCCGGCCGCACCGTCTACCACGCCTCGGCCGGCTATCGCGGCGACGGCAAAACCGACGCCAAAGACGCCGCCGTCATCGCCGACCAAGCCCGGATGCGCCGTGATCTGCAGCCGCTGCGGCCCGGCGATGACATCGCCGTCGAGCTGCGCATCCTTTCCAGCCGGCGCACCGATCTGGTCGCCGATCGAACCCGGGCGATCAACCGGCTGCGAGCCCAGCTGCTGGAATACTTCCCCGCTTTGGAGCGCGCCTTTGACTACAGCACCAGCAAGGCCGCACTGATCCTGCTGACCGGCTACCAGACCCCCGACGGGCTGCGCCGCGCAGGCCCTGCCCGGCTGACGGCCTGGCTTGCTAAACGCAAGGCGCGCAACGCCTCTGCCGTCGCAGCCAAAGCCATCGAGGCCGCCAACGCCCAGCACAGCATCGTGCCTGGTCAAAACCTCGCCGCCACCATGATCGCCCGGCTGGCCAAGGAGGTGATGGCCCTCGACACCGAGATTGGCGCGACTGAGACGATGATCGAGGACCGATTTCGCCGCCACCGCCACGCCGAGATCATCGTGAGCATGCCCGGCTTCGGCGTCGTGCTCGGCGCCGAATTCCTCGCCGCCACCGGAGGCGAATTGAGCGCCTTCGACTCCGTCGACCGCCTGGCCGGCGTGTCCGGGCTGGCACCAGTACCGCGCGATTCCGGGCGCATCAGCGGCAACCGCAAACGCCCCCGCCGCTACGACCGTCGCCTGCTGCGCGCCTGCTATCTGTCCGCCCAGATCGCCATCCGCACCGATACACCCTCGCGCAACTACTACGACCGCAAAAGATCCGAAGGCAAAACCCATACCCAAGCCGTCCTCGCCTTGGCCCGCCGACGCCTCAACGTCCTCTGGGCCATGCTGCGCGACCATCGGCCCTATCAACCCACCGCGCCTAACACTGCGGCGGCTTGACAACTTCATTGAGATTCCTCCCCTGACACGACGGCCCTGCAGGCCGCAGATGCCAGAATTCCCCCTCAGCGCCAGAGTTTGAATGTGAGCCGCCTGTGAGTTGCCGTTTGAACTGCTGTGGCCGCAGGGCAGAATGGTGTTCTGTAGAACAGAAACGCGGCCAGGCAGAAGGCGAGGTGCGGTTGACCGGGCAACTTTTCGAGCACGTGCGTCAGGGGATGATCCCCGCGCACATCTACAACGACGCCGATCTGTTCGCGCTGGAGAAGGAACGGCTGTTCAACCGGTCCTGGATGTTTGTGGCGCACGAGTCCGAGATCCCGCACGACGGTGACTATGTGGTGCGCCGCGTACTCGACGATTCGTTCATCATCGCCCGCGACTCGGACGGTCAGGTGCGGGCCCTTTTCAACATGTGCCTGCACCGCGGGATGCAGGTGTGCCGTGCCGAGATGGGCAACGCCTCCAATTTCCGCTGCCCCTACCACGGTTGGACATACCGCAACGACGGGCGCCTCACCGGCCTGCCGTTCCACCGTGACGCCTACGGTGGCGACGACGGCTTCGACAAGAGCCAAACACTGCTGCCCGCACCGAATTTGGACAGCTACAACGGACTGATCTTCATCAGTCTGGACCCGCACGCGCAGCCGTTACGCGAATTCCTTGGCGACTTCGCGTTCTATCTGGACTTCTACACCAAGCAGAGCAGCCACGGACTGCAAGTCAGGGGTCCGCAGCGATGGCGCATCAAGGCGAATTGGAAGATCGGCGCGGAGAACTTCTCCGGCGACATGTACCACACCCCGCACACGCACGCCTCGATCGTCGAGATCGGCCTGTTCCGTGAACCCAAGGCGCAGAAGCGCAAAGACGGAGCCACCTACTGGGCAGGGCACGGCGGCGGAACCACCTACAAGCTGCCGCCCGGCGACTTCGACGAACGGATGCGTTACGTGGGCTACCCGGACGAGATGATTGCCCGGATCAAATCGGTGTGGTCACCGGCGCAGCAGCAAGTGGTTGCGCAGGACGGCTTCATGTTCTCGGCCGCAACCTGTTTCCCGAACCTCAGCTTCGTGCACAACTGGCCCAAGCTTCCCGAGGGCGAGCAGGTACTGCCCTTCATCTCGATCCGGCAGTGGCAACCGATCAGCGAGAACGAAACCGAGGTCTGTTCGTGGTTCGCCGTCGACTCGGCCGCCCCGGAGCAGTTCAAGAAAGACTCGTACAAGGCGTATCTGATGTGCTTCGGATCGACGGGGATGTTCGAGCAGGACGACGTGGAGAACTGGGTGTCGCTGACCACCACCGCGGGCGGCTCGATGGCTCGGCGACTGCTGTTGAACAGCCGGATGGGATTGCTTTCAGACGACAGCCCGGTGATCGAGGCGCTGCCGCCGCAGTCATTCCACGGGCCGGGCCGGGCGCAGGTCGGCTACAACGAGTACAACCAGCGCGAATTGCTCAAACTGTGGGCCCGGCAACTGGAGTCGATGTGAGAAAAGCTCTGCCATTCAACGATATTCGGCATCAACAAGCCCACCAGTTCTTGGTCGACGAGGCGTATCTGCTGGACGCGCAGCAGTATGAGGCGTGGCTGGACACCATGACCGACGACATCCACTACGTCATGCCGGTCCGCGTCACCACCGCCCGCGGCGCCGGATTCGACACCTCGTTATTTCCCAAACCCGGCATGGACCACTTCGACGAGGACAAGTATTCGCTGACCCAGCGGATGGCCCGGATGGGCACAGAGCACGTGTGGGCCGAGGATCCCCCGTCGCGCCTGCGGCACTTCGTCACCAACGTGCGCACCTTCGAACAGGATCAGACGCACCTGCTCGTCGAATCGGCCGAATTGCTGTTCCGCAGCCGCGGCGATGTCAACGAGTCCGCCTTGTTGTCCTGCGGCCGCGAAGACCTGCTGCGCTGGAACGAGACCCAGGCTTGCTGGAAGTTGGCTCGCCGCAAGATCATTGCCGATGAATCGGTGTTGCGCATGCAGAACTTGGCGGTGTTCCTGTGAACCCGGCCGGCGAGCCCATCGCGTTGGCGAACGAATTCACCGAGGTCCTGGTCCAGCGGGTCGACACCCGCAACGGATCACGACTCCTGATCAGCTGCCCCCGAAGTGGTCGGTCGATCACCCTGGACGCCCTCGAGGTCGAGGCTCTCACCTGGCAGAACCCCCGTACGCTGGCGGCCATGGTCGGCAACTCACAGGCCCCGCTGCTGCCCGACGAGCCGGAAGATCACGATGACCGGCTGGCTTGACGGCAAACGGGCTCTGGTGGTCGGCGCCGGTTCGGGAATCGGACGGGCGGTGCTGGACGCGTTCCTGGCCGAGGGCGCCAAAGTCGCAGTGCTGGAACGGGATCCGGACAAATGCGCGCGCCTTGACGAGGAACTGCCCGGTGTCCCGGTCGTGCAGGGTGACGCCACCACCCGCGCCGACAACGAGCATGCCGTCACCGTCGCGCTAGACACCCATGGCGGCCTCGACACCCTGGTCAACTGCGTCGGGGTGTTCGACTTCTACCGCGGCATCGACGACATCGACGCCGAGGACCTGTCCCCCGCGTTCGACGAGATGTTCCGCACCAATGTGCTCAGCCACCTGCAGTCGGCCAAAGCCGCGCTGCCGGCGCTGCGCGACGGGACCGGACCATCGATCGTGCTGACGGAATCCACCTCGGCCTACTACCCGGGGCGCGGCGGCGTGCTGTACGTGCCCTCGAAGTTCGCCGTCCGCGGCCTGGTGACCGCGCTGGCGCACGACCTGGCCCCGCAGATCCGGGTCAACGGAGTGGCGCCGGGCGGGACCCTCAACACCGACCTGCGTGGTCTCGCCAGCCTCGGACTCGGCGACGTCCGGCTGGATGACTCCCCCGGCCGGGCCAGCGATCTGGCCGCCCGCACCCCGCTCAACGTCGCGCTGAGCGGCTCCGACCATGCCTGGAGCTACGTATTCCTGGCCTCGGATCGTTCTCGCGGCATCACCGGCGAGACGGTTCATCCCGACGGCGGATTCCGCTTGGGAGCGCCGAAATGAACTTGGCATCTCAGCGCGCCCTGGTGGCCCAGGGTTGTCGCGTCGCGGCGTCCCGCGGCTTGGTCGACGGCATGCTTGGACATCTGAGCTTGCGTATCGACGACGGCCACCTGCTGATCCGTTGTCGCAGCGACACCGACACCGGGGTGGCCTTCACCCGGCCCAGCGACATCCGCCTCATCACCCTCGACGGAAAAGCGGGCGCCCCAGGCGAACTCGACGGCTACCGGGTGCCCAACGAGCTGCCGATCCACGTCGAAACGATGCGCGCCGACGCCGGGCACCGAGCCGTCGCCCACGTGCATCCACCGGCCGTCGTCGCCGCCGATCTGGCCGGCATCGCGATCCGGCCCGTCTACGGAGCCTTCGACATTCCCGGCGCGCGGCTGGCTCGTGGCGGCGTGCCGGTCTACCCACGCGCGGTGCTGATTCGGAATACGCAGCTGGCCAAGGAAATGGTGGCCGCCATGGGCGGCAGGCCGCTAGTGATCCTGCGCGGTCACGGCATCACCAGCGCCGCCGGCAGCATCGAACAGTCTGTGCTGCAGGCGATCAGCATCGATGAGCTGGCCCGCATGTCATTGCGGGTGCGCGCCGCCGGCGGCACCTTGAGGGATATCGAAGACGCCGACTGGGATCACCTGCCGGACCTGGGGTCTGGCTTCAACACAGAGTCGGCCTGGCGGCACGAGGTCGCCCGTCTGGACGGTCAGCCCAGCTGATCGCCGATCTCTTTGGCCGCCTCGGTCAGTGCGGCCGCGACCGGAGCGTACTTCGAGGCGGGCAGCCGTTGCTGCGGAGCGGCGGCGTTCAGCGCAAGCCGCAATCCCGGTGCGCGGATAGGGATCTGGACCGCAATCGAGGCCACGCCCTCCTCACTCTCCTCGCGGTTGGTGGCGTAGCCCTGCCGGCGGATACGGGTCAGCTCGGTCTCGAGGCGGGACCGGCTGTCGATCGAGCGCTCGGTGATGCTTTCCAATGTCTCGCGCGGGAACAGTTGTCGCAGTTCCCCTTCCGGCAACCCAGCCAGTAATACCTTGCCGGTCGAGGTGCAGTGCGCCGGCATGGTGCGCCCCAACCGGGAGGCGACCCGAACGGCTTTGGGTCCTTCGATCGCGGCGACGAAGCGGACATTGGTGGCGTCGAGCATCCCCACGTGAATCGACTCGCCGAGGCGCTCGCTGAGACCGCGCATGATCGGCATGGCGGTGCGCGGGATGTCGATGCGGCCGAAGATCGCGAAGGCCACGCTGGTGAGGGCCGGGCCCGGGAGGTACGCCTTGGAATCCGGATCCTGGCGGACGAAGCCGCCATAGGTCAGCATCGCCAGCAGCCGGTGCGCGGTCGACGACGCGACGCCCAGGTACTTGGTGGCCTCACTCAACCGGATCTGGGGCTGCTCACCGAGCAGAAGTAGCAATTTCAGCGCGTTGTCGACCGACTCGATCGGATACTGCGGCACCTCGTTCGGCACTTCGCGAGCCTAGCTCGCCGCCGGCGGCAATCTCCAAGAGAACGGCCCGGCGCCGCGACAGGGCGCTGCGGAAAACCAGCACGCGTGTCCTGCCGACGACGGTTTCGGTGAAAACGCACCTACGGCGTCCTGATTCTCGATACGGTTGCCCAGCGTCGCGTTGCAGAGTGGTCGGGGAATCAAGACTGGTTGGCAACGCGACGCCCCCCTTTTCTCACGCGTGTCACGCCCCTTTTCTCCGCGCGTGCCATGGCCCCTTTTCTCGCGCGTGTCATGGCCTCGTTGTTGCGCCCCCGCCGTCTACCGGCTCCCCCGACCTGCCGCGAATCCATGGACTCCGATATTTACCCAACCTTAAATATGAATAATTTTTGAATTCTGCTCACACCCCTTGGCACCGTCTTTTAGTATCCACTCGGCGGGACTGCTCGATGAGCAGTTCGTAGCGGGGCGTCTAGCCGGTCTCTAGTGCAAGCGAACCCCGCGCGAGAAGGGTTGGGGTCATGACGTTTGAAATACTGCCTCCCGAGATCAACTCGGCGCGCATGTTCATGGGCGCCGGATCAGCGCCGATGCTGCAAGCCGCCGCGGCCTGGACCGGTCTGGCCGACGAGCTCGACACCGCGGCGACGTCGTTCCAGGCAGTGACCTCAAACCTCGCGGCGCAGGCCTGGCAAGGTCCGGCCGCGACGGCCATGGCCGCGGTCGCCGCGCCGTACGCGAGGTTGCTGGGCGCGATATCGGCGCATGCCGCCGGCGCCGCCGCCCAATCCAGCGCCGTGGCAGGCGCATTCGAAGCGGCTCAGGCGGCCACGATTCCCCCGGCACTGGTCAGTGCCAATCGCAACGCACTTGTGCAACTTGTGATTTCGAATATATTCGGTCAGAACGCCCCGGCCATCGCCGCCATGGAGAGCGGATACGAGGCCATGTGGGCCGCCGACGTCGCCGCTCTGGCCGGCTACCACGGTGAAGCATCCGCGGCCGCAGCGCAGCTGACCTCCTGGCAGGAAGCGCTGGGCGGTCTGGCCACGCTGAATACCAGCATCGGCAACAACGGCGTGTGGAACCTCGGCATCGGAAACACCGGCGACAACAACCTCGGCAGCGGCAACACCGGAAAATCCAACGTAGGCAGCGGAAACTACGGCAACGCCAACCTCGGCAGCGGCAACGGCGGCAACGCCAACCTGGGCAGCGGCAACACCGGTAATACCAACCTGGGCAGCGGCAACTGGGGCAATACGAACTTGGGCAACGGCAACTTCGGCAATCTCAATCTGGGCGGCGGCAACCAGGGCAACGGAAACCTCGGGCCGGGCAATGTCGGCGACGGTAACCGCGGCGGCGGCAACATCGGCTCCACCAATTTCGGCAGCGGTAACGCCGGCTCGTTCAACCTGGGCAGCGGCAACATCGGCGACTCGAACGTCGGCTTCGGCAACAAGGGCAGTTTCAACTTCGGATTCGGCAACAACGGCAACAACAACGTCGGGTTCGGCCTGACCGGAGACAACCAGGTAGGTATCGGCGCGCTGAACGCCGGTGTCGGCAATTTCGGCTTCGGCAACTCGGGCAACAACAACGTCGGCTTCTTCAACTCCGGCGACAACAACGTCGGCTTCTTCAATTCGGGCAACGGCAACTGGGGCTTCGGCAACGCCGGACAAACCAACTCCGGCTTCTGGAACGCGGGATCGGTCAACACCGGCTTCGGCAACGGCGGCAGCACCAACTTCGGCTTCGACAATGCCGGCATCGGCAACATGGGCGCCGGTAACGCGTTCTATGACAACGTCGGCTTCGGCAATGCAGGCTCCGGCAATACCGGTTTCTTCAACTCCGCCGACTACGGCACCAATACCGGCGCGTTCAACTCGGGGTACTGGAACACCGGATTGTTCAGCTCGGGCAACACCAACACCGGGGTGTTCAACTCGGGCAGCCTGAACACCGGTTACGGTAGCTCGGAAACCCCTGTCGGCGTGACGAACTCGGGAATCGGCAACGTCGGCAGCAACCTGTCCGGTTTCTACAACATCGGCTCGGATTCCTCAGGGTTCCAGAACATCACCCCTGACGCCTACGGCTACACCTCGGGCTGGCACAACTCCGACGGCCGGGGCAACGTCGGGTTCTACAACACCGGCTTCGCACTGTCCGGCTTCAGCAACACCGGCTCGTACAACACCGGCATCAACAACTCGGGTGACTACAACTCCGGTGTCGTCAACGCCGGCAACAGCAGCTCCGGTGCCGGGCACCGGGGCGACAACCAGTCCGGATTCTTCAACTAGCCTGTGTCGCTTGCTCTTTCGCCCACCGGTAGTCGGCCTTACCGGACGGTGACCGCTGCAACTTGGCGCAGAAGATCACCTCTTTGGGCAGCTTGTAGCGTGCGATATGGCGCGCGGCCTCGGCGATGATTTCGTCGGCGATGTCGTCGGCGCCGGCGTGAGCGCCGTCGGCCAGCTGCACCAGGGCGACGACCTCGTTTCCCCACCGCTCACTGGGACGGCCGGTCACCACGACGTCGTAGACGGCGGGGTGCTCGTTGATCGCGGCCTCGACCTCCTCGGCGAAGATCTTCTCGCCGCCGGAGTTGATGGTCACCGAATCCCTGCCCAGCAGTTCGATCTGCCCGTCGGCGTCCCACCGGGCCCGGTCACCGGGAACCGAGTGCCGGATCCCGTCGATGACCGGAAATGTCCGGGCCGTCTTCGCAGCGTCGCCGAGATAGCCCAACGGGATTGGGCCCTGCTGGGCGAGCCAGCCGATCTCGTCGTCCCCGGGCGACAGGATCCGCGTCAGGTCCTCGCTGACCACCACCGCACCGGGATTGGGCGTGAACCTACCCGACACCTGCTGCGCGGCGCTGGACACCTGCCCCATCTGGGCACCCGATTCCGAGGAGCCGCCGGCGTCCAAGATCGTCAGGTGCGGCAGCAGTTCCACGAACCGCTGCTTCAGTGGTGCACTCAACGCCGCCCCGCCGGTGACCAGTACGAACAGCCCGGACAGGTCGTAGGAGCCGCTCTGCAGCTCGTCGAGCAGCGGACGGCCGAACGCGTCGCCCACGATCGACAACGACACCACCCGTTCCCGGCTGGCCAGCGCCCACACTTCAGCCGGGTCCAGATGCGTGGTCGTCGGCGCCATCACGAACGGCCGCCCGGCACACAAGTTGATGAACGCCGCCCACTGCGCCGCCCCGTGCATCAGCGGTGCGGCCGTCATCGATCCCGGACCGTCGGGCCGGGAGCGCTCCACGATCTCCTCGAGGCTGCGCACCGGCTCACCGGTGCCGAAGGTCCGGCCGCCCATCGCGTTCATGAAGATGTCGTGCTGGCGCCACAGCACCGCCTTGGGCATGCCGGTGGTGCCGCCGGTGTAGAGCATGTAGAGATCGTCGGGCGAGGGCACCACATCCAGCGGTTCATCGGAAACGGATGCCAGCAACTCCTCGTAGCGCACCGCCCCCGGAAGCGGCGCGTTTCCGGACTCGTCGTCGACGTGGATCAGCCGAACCGGCTTCGGTGCCCGTTCCAATGCCTGGGCCAGGGTCGGCGCGAAACGCGCCTGGTAGACCAGCGCATCCGCGTTGGCGTTGCCGATCAGGTACACCAACTCGTCGGCGACGTAGCGGTAGTTGACGTTGAACGGAGCCACCCGGGCCTGGTACGCCCCGATCATTGCCTCCAGAAACTCATTGCAGTTGGCCAGATACAGGCCCAGATGACTCTGCCCGGATTCGTGCGGAGCCAACTCGGCGCGTTCCCGGTGGGCGCCGAATCCCCACTCGTGCAGCGCACGTGCGAACCGTCGGGCCCGTTGCACGGTCTGGGCGAAGGTGAACCGCCGGTCGCCGAACACGATGGCGTCGCGGTCCGGGTTGGCGGCGGCCACCGCCGAAACTATCTGGGCGAGGTTGAATTCCAACGCGACCTCCGGTGCCGTCCTGAGTTTTGACGTCACGACAGTATCCATACCGGATCCATACCGGGATTCGCTGACGGCGTTGTGCCGCGTATCCGGCGGCGGTCAGGCATCCTTTATCCATGGATCTGGACGCCCTGCTGCATTCAATCCCGCCGCTGGCGATCTATCTGCTGGTTGGCGGCGTCGTCGGAGTGGAAAGCCTGGGCATTCCACTGCCGGGAGAGATCGTGTTGGTCAGCGCCGCGTTGATGTCGTCGCATCACGAGATCGGGGTCAACCCCATCGGCGTCGGCGCGGCCGCGGTGATCGGCGCGGTGGTGGGCGACTCGATCGGCTACTCGATCGGCCGGCGCTTCGGGATGCCACTGTTCGACCGCCTCGGCCGCAGATTCCCCAAGCACTTCGGTCCCGGACACGTTGCCCTGGCCGAGCGGACATTCAACCGCTGGGGTGTTCGTGCGGTGTTCTTCGGCCGCTTCATCGCCCTGTTGCGCATCTTCGCCGGGCCGCTGGCCGGGGCGTTGAAGATGCCCTATCCACGATTCCTGGCGGCCAACGTGAGCGGCGGCATCTGCTGGGCCGGGGGCACTACCGCCCTGGTCTATTACGCCGGCGTGGCCGCCGAACGCTGGATGTCCCGTTTCTCCTGGGTCGCGCTGGTCATCGCCGTCATCTGCGGCATCACCGCGGCCATCCTGTTGCGCGAACGCACGTCCCGCGCCATCGCCGAACTCGAGGAAGAGCACTACCGCAAGACCGGAACCCCGGCTCCGGAGAAGGCGGCCTGAGCTACCCGACCGCCCCTTCGCGGTCCCTTTCGAGGTGCACACCGTCCGGTGGGCGATGCTGGTCGATGAGCCCTCGGGCCATGTTGCGCGATCGCAGGGCGGCATCGGTGTCACCGACCGCCGCGAGCATGATCGCGCCCTTCATCAGAATCTGCCAGGACCGCGCGAAATCCTCGACGTCGCGCAGACCCGCTGCCACCGCCCGCCCGCGCACAATCTCCCGCACGTTGTTGATATGGACGATGCTCGCCTTTCCGGCGGGGTGGTCGGCTCCCAACTCGAGCAGGACGTTGACGAATGAGCAGCCCTCGAAACCGTCGCGATTCTGGAACCACTCGTGCAGCACGTCGAAGATCGCCAGCAACTGCTCTTCGGGAGTGCTACCGAGCGCGGCGGACCGCTCCTCGATGAGGCCATGCGTCCACAATTGCTCTCGGCGCTCGAGTACGGCCAGCACCAGCGCGTTCTTGGTCGCGAAGTGCCGATAGAGGGTCGCCTTGGCCACCCCGGCACGTTCGATCACTTCCTCGGTGCCCACCGCCCTGATGCCGCGCCGACTGAACAGGTCGTAGGCGGCACTCAGGATTCGTTCGCGGGCGGGCACGGCGGGCCCCCCGGGGCCCGTGACGTCGGGCGTTGTCATAACGTGACTTACCGTACTCTTACCCCAGCCATGTAGACAGACAGACCTGTCTTGTTATAGAACTGATATTTACAGGGCGATCAATCTGTCTGTCTTCAGATATGCAGGGCGGGCATCCATCGCGGCGCGACTTGCGCTAGTCGATTAGGAGTGCACCATGAGCCTGGTCATTGCCGAATCTTTTTCCACACACCTCACACTCAGCACCCGCCTGGTGTACCAACTCGGCGAGCCGCGCAGCACCCTGCGGGCGATCACCGATCGCAGCGGCGAGGCGGTGGTGATCCACGCCGGCGGCGAAGTAGACGCCTGCAACGAGAACACCTGGCGCCAGCTGGTGACCGAAGCGGCTGCCACTGCCACCGCGCCCGGACCGTTCATCGTTGACGTCAGCGACGTCGATTTCATGGGCTGCTGCGCCTACACCGTGCTTGCCGAGGCCGCCGAAGACTGCCGTCGTCGCGGCGTCGAATTGCGGCTGGTGACCCACGCACCGATCGTCACACGGATCGTGGATGCCTGCGGGCTGAGTGCGGTGTTACCGATCTATCCGACCGTGGACAGCGCCCTGGCGATTTCCTGAAGACGGTCAGGCCGCGCCATGGCGAGCGCCGCTGGCCGCCAGCTCGCGGTCTGCCCCGGTCGGCGGCGGACCCACCTCGAGCACCGACCGCACCGCTGCGCGCAGGTAGTCGCGCTGGATGGGCAGGCTGTACCGCCCGCCCCGCGACCCGATCCACTTCGGCAGGTCGATGATGCAGGTCGCGATCAGGTCGACCGCACTGTCGTCGCTGCGCCCCCAAAGGCCTTCGGCCAGTTGGGCCATCACCGCGACGAGTTCACGCTCGAGAGCCCGCAGGTGCTCGGCGATATCTGCCGGCATCGGCTGACTCACCACGTCGTCGCGACGCACCGTCATCAGGCACGCGGACGAGCCGGGGTACAACTCGGGGTACAGCAGCGAGGTCTCCGCGGCGGCATAGACCGCGTCCAGGGATTCGCTGCCCGCCTGGGCTTTCGCCTCCTCGACCAGGCCGGTCAACTGGTCCAGGAAGCGGCGTTCCGCTCGGATCCAGACCCGGCCGAGCAGGCCGCCGCGAGATTCGAAGGTGCGGTAGATAGCGCCGTTGGAAACGCCGGTGGCTTTGGTGAGGGCACGAATCGTCACGGCCTCGATGCCGTCCTGGGCGACCAGGTCCTCGGTGGAATCAAGGACGTAGTCGTGTTCTTGCAACCGGGGACTTAACACTGCTGAATCGCTCCTTCATGACGTGCTGTGCACGCTCGCCGCACCCACCCAAGAGACCCCGTGAGGGCCGAACTTCGGTTCCCTTTGAGGCCATTGTCCCCAACGAACCGGGTTCGTACTGGGAAATCGCCGAATGGCCGACTTCTCACCAGGAACACCGATGAACGGCAGGTTTGCCCGTACATCACTTGGGGTCACGCGGGTAAGTTGCGGGGCATGAGCACGCGGCGCTCGGAGGGCGACCTCCCGACAGTCGGTGTGGAAGAAGAGTTTCTGCTCGTCGACCCGGATACTGGCGAACCGGCCGCCCGTAACCGTGACGTGGCAGCCGAGGCCGGACGCCGCGGCGTCGAGTTGGAGCTGGAACTGGCCAGTTGCCAGGTGGAGACGACCTCCAGCGTGGCGACCAGCGCTACACAGCTGCACGAGGAGCTCACTGCGTTGCGGCGCACGGCCGCACAGGCCGCCGAAGCGGTCGGTGTCCGCCTGCTGGCCCTGGGACTGCCCCCCGTCACCCCGCACCATTTCCCGGTGACCGACACACCCCGCTACCGACAGATCGGCGAGCAGTTCGGCATGGTGGCACATGAGCAGGGCATTAGCGGATGCCACGTTCACGTCGAGGTGCCCGACCGTGGCGCGGCCATTCACGCAAGCAACTGGCTGCGCCCGTGGCTGCCGACTTTGCTTGCGCTGTCGGCGAATTCGGCGATCTATCGGAATAGTGACTCGGGCTATGCCAGCTGGCGCAGCGTGCTGTGGCGGCGCTGGCCGGTGGCGGGTGCGCCGCCGTATTTCGCGTCGATCGACGAGTACGACGGCACGGTGCAGATGCTGGTCGATACCGGGGTGATCCTGGATGCCGGGATGGTCTATTGGGACGTGCGACCGTCCGCCAACTTCCCGACCGTCGAGGTCCGGGTCGCCGATGTACCGGCGACCGCCGCCGACACCGTGTTGCTGGCCACGTTGATCCGGGCGGCCGTGATCACCGCGGTCGACGAGCGCGATCGCAGCGTCGGCCGGCTGCCGCCGGCCGCGCTGCGGGCCGCCTACTGGAAGGCCGCCCATGACGGATTGGCCGGCAGCACCTTGGATCTGGTCGGCGGAGGTGGGGCGGTGCCGGTGCGCGAGCAGTTGAGCGCGCTGGTGCACCGGGTCCGCCCGGCGCTGGACGCCCTGGACGAATATCACCACGTCGTCGACGATCTCGACCGCGTCACCACGCTGGGCAACGGCGCGATGCGGCAACGCCGGGCGTGGCAGCGCCGCGGCGCCGCCCTGGACGTCATCGAGGACGCCGCGGCCGCAACTGTCGGTTAGATCGGCTCTGATGATCCGGCGTCGGGCGCCTGGGCACCGAGGTCGACGCCCGTCCGCAGCTTGACCGACGCGGAGTACGCCAGGGTGCGAAAGTGCAGCACCGGATCCTCGGAGGGTTCGATGCCGTCGGTGACGCGCATCGGGTCGAAGACCACGATGTCGCCGCCATGTTCGCGCTCGGTGTCCAGGCCGGTGATCTCGATGGTGCCGACGCTGACCGTGTCGTCGCTGCGCCAGGGCGCCGACGGATCCACCGTCGAGTCATTGGGTCCGGCGATGCGGACGCGGAAGTCGAACCGCACCGGACCGTTGCCGAGGCGGCTGTTGAGTTCGTCGGTGAGAAAGTCACGGTCCTTGTTCCGGGACGCCGGCCGCGCCAGGTGTTCCACTCCGGCAGCCGGAATCAGGTGGTAGCGAACGAATCTGGCGCTGCCGTCGGCGGCGATCCAACGGAACG
Organism: Mycobacterium paragordonae; assembly: GCF_003614435.1. Taxonomy (NCBI): domain Bacteria; kingdom Bacillati; phylum Actinomycetota; class Actinomycetes; order Mycobacteriales; family Mycobacteriaceae; genus Mycobacterium; species Mycobacterium paragordonae. The sequence goes on along the minus strand of NZ_CP025546.1, from coordinate 2,530,306 downwards.
CGTGCAACCCGTGGTATTCGATGGTGGCGTAGCTGGCCGGGATCTTGCCGGCCGCGGCCAGCACGGGCAGGGCACGCAGCAGAGCCGGCCGCGTCGCGAAGAGGCGGGCCAGCCGGAAAGGCATCGCCGGGCCGGGCCGCAGCGCCTTGAGCAGGTCGACGAATCCGTCCGGCCCGCTCGCGGCGAACAGACGGGCGGTCTGCGTGGAGACGTCGGTTGTGCTGCCGTCGGGCAGGCTGAACTTCACGGCCAGGCCGCGCACGCCCTGCGCAGCGTCCGGCTGAGCCGGATTGCCCGATCCGTTGGAGAACCGCACCAGCGTCGGTACCGGCGTGCCGTCGAGATGCCTTGCGCGCGAGAGCCTTGCCGCATCCGGCGTTGCGGTGAACGTGCCGCGGTACAAGGTGCCCTTGGCGTGCAGGGCCCGATATCCCGGGCAGGCACCGCCCGCGCCCCGGATCGCGGCGATGGCGTCGTCAGGAGTAACCGGCATTGCCGAATCCTATGTCTTCAGGACCGCTTTCACACGGTGAGCAACCGGTACAGGCCGATCAGCCCGACCACCACGATGGTGGCGCGCAGCGCATTTGACGACAGCCGCCGTCCGTAGCGCGCGCCGATCAAACCCCCGATCAGCGAGCCGATCGCGATCAGTCCGGCCACCGGCCAACTGATGCGGTCCCAGGCGACGAGCGTATAGCTCACCGCCGCAACGATATTCACAATCAGCGTGAGCAGATTCTTCGCGGCGTTCATGCGTTGTAATGATTCCGGTAGCAACGCGCCCATCACGCCGACCAGCAAGATGCCCTGCGCCGCGGTGAAGTAGCCGCCGTAGGCGCCGACCAGGAAGGTGCCGACGACCAGCGCCGCCATTCTGCGCGGCGTGATGTGATCGGCGGAGCGGCCCGCGTCTTCGGCGCGCCGGCGCGCCCACGCTTGGATGCGCGGCCCGATCACCACCAGGATCAATGCCAGGACCAGCAGCACCGGCACGATTCGGGTAAAGACCGTCTCGGGCAGATGCAGTAGCAGGTAAGCACCCAGCATCGCTCCGACCAGCGATGCTGGAATCTGCCACCGCAAGCGATCCCACTGCCCGCGCAGTTCCCTGCGGTAGCCCCAGGTGCCCGAGACGCTGCCGGCCACCAGTCCGATCGCGTTGGACATGGTGGCGGTCACCGGCGGGTAGCCGAGCGCAACCAGCGTCGGGAACGTGATCAGGGTGCCCGATCCGACGAGCGCGTTGATCGCGCCGGCACCGAGCCCCGCCAGTCCGATCAAGATCATGTGGGAAACCGACACCCGAAAACCTTAGACTCACTACGGAATCAGTGCCCGATCCGGAGTCGCCCAATGCCAGTGAACCCCCAACGGCGCGCGTGTGCGATCAGCGTCCTGGGCGGCCCGACGACGGTGATCGACATCGGCGGCCGCAGAATCGTGATGGACCCGACCTTCGACCCGGCCGGACCGCACGCCTATCTGACCAAGACCGTCGGACCCGCTGTGAGCGCCGAAGCGCTGGGACCGGTCGACGTGGTGTTGATCAGCCATGACGAGCATCCCGACAACCTGGACGACGCTGGACGCCGCTTCGCCCTGGCCGCTCCCCTGGTCCTCACCCATCCCGGGGGCGCCGGGCGGTTGGGGCCGCCGGCCCTCGGGTTGGCGCCCTGGCAGTCTCTCGAACTGCCTGGCGGATCGGATCCTCTTGTGGTGCAGGCGGTTCCGGCCGTCCATGGGCCGGCCGACGGGCGCCGGGACGCCAGCGGTCACGTCAACTGCGAGGTGACCGGGTTCGTGCTGTCCGGCCGCGGCCTACCCACGGTCTACCTCAGCGGCGACAATGCCTCGATCGGCGTGGTCCGGCAGGTGTCCGAGCGGATCGGCCGCGTTGACATCGCGGTGCTGTTCGCCGGTGCGGCCAGCGTGCCCAGCAAGGAGCGGGGACGCCCGTTGACGCTCACGTCGGCCCGCGCGGCGGCCGCCGCCGAAATCCTGGGCGCCGCACTGGTGGTTCCTGCCCACGTGGACGGCTGGGCTCACTTCACCGAAGGCACCGACGAGTTCGCCGCGGCCTTCGACCAGGCCGGGATCAGCGGTGCGCTCGGACTGGCCGCCCACGGCGAGTGGATCGATTGGACCGACCCGAGCACCCGCTGATCGGACTTAACTGCCGGTGTAGGGCAGGTTCGGGATGTTGGGGATGTGCGGAAGGCTGTTCAGCGAAGGCATCGGACCACCCTGCTGGAACAGCTGCACCGCGGCGTTCTGGCCGTTTTCGTTGGCGACCCAGTCACGCACCGTGGTGTACAGGTTGGTGCTGGCCTCGGTGGCCAGTTTCGCCGCCAGCGCATACATGGTCATGTTGGTGCCGGGGATGACCTGGCTGCCGCGCGGGGTGTTTGGGCCGTCCTTGTTCAGCACGGTGTGGCACTCCTGGAACCCGGGGGGCGGTCCGCCGGCAGGGCAACCCTCGAGGGGGAACTGCTGGGAGAAGTCGATGTTGTAGTAGCCGGTGTGCAGATCCGCCGGGAAGTCGGCCGGATTGCAGGTCGGGAATATGGGCGGCGCGAGCCGGTCCAGTTGGCCGATGGCGACGTTCTCCTCGACCCAGTTGGAGTGGGCGTAGAAGTCCTGCTGGGTGTGCAGCAGCGCGCCGAACGCGGCGCGGGCGCCTGGCCCGTCGGCCTCCACGTTGCCGTTGAGAACCGAGCCGCTCAGCACCACCGGCGAGAAGACGTCCCAGGCCTGGCGGGCCCGGTTGCAGATGTCGACCGGGTTGATCGAGTTGTCCAGGTGCCGGAACTCGTCCGTGGCGAACACATCACTGCCCATGGCGCCACCCCCGGGCGGCGGGCCGATCAGAATTTGGTTAACCGCGAGTTGGCTGACCTGGTCCGCGGGCAAGGCGTTGCGGGTGATCGTCTCGTGGTACTTGACGTAGAAGGCCTGCGCCGTCGGGGCCCCGAAGGAAGCGACCGCGGCGAGGCTCGCCACTATCGCAACGAGGACGCCCAGCGGGTGTCTGCGGATTAGCGTCATGAAATCTCCGTGCTCGAGGGACGTGGTGTCGTGCGCTTTCGTAGACGTTTCCTTATGAACCTTACGAAAGCAATAAAGCGTCGGCGATGTCAGCACCGCGGAGATAGGTCGCGAGTTATTACGCAGATGCTCAATAGGCCGAAATTTCGGCACGCCGGAGATGCCTGCAGAACTGTCGATATCGGTTGTGCCGCTTGTATTTTCAGGTGACAGAGCTGCCGGGCGCCCATCGTCGCGCCAATTCCATTTGTCGCATGGCCGCCGGTCGGCGTTTATTTGTTTTTGTTAGGAGTGCGGTGTGGACTCAACCGCGGGCCGCGGCCAGCGCGATCGGCACGGAACCGTTTCAGCGCGTCGCAAAGCCGTTGCAGCGCTTGGGAAACCGGCTTATGACTGGTGTTCTTCCGGAATATCGTCCGCGGCCCCCGCTCCCGCGTCGGATGCGTCAGCTTTCACCGGGTGCAACGCCCTGCCGTGCATTACATTGGCTAGCCATGGCAGGAAGCTGGGGTTCGGTCCTCACCGGGCTCATTCCACTCGGACTGGTCGTCGCGGTCTCGCCGATCACCATCATCCCGGCGGTACTGGTGTTGCAGGCGCCGCGGCCACGGCCGAGCGGCCTCGCTTTCCTCGCGGGGTGGCTGTTCGGACTGGCCGCGCTGACGGCGGCGTGCGTCGGGGCGTCCGGGCTCCTCGGTGGTATGCACAAGTCGACACCCAGTTGGGCCTCGTGGCTGCGCATCGTCCTGGGGTCGGCGCTCATCGTGTTCGGCATCTACCGCTGGCTCACCCGGGGCGGCCACTCCGAGTCGCCGGCTTGGATGCGTTCGTTCGCCACGATCACCCCGGTCCGCGCGGCGTTGACCGGGGTGGCGCTGGTGGTCGGACGTCCCGACGTGCTGTTCATTTGCGTCCCAGCGGGATTGGCGATCGGCGCCAGTGGGCTGGACCATGTCGATGTCTGGGTAGCCGGTGCCTTTTTCGTTGCCATCGCCGCGTCCTCCGTCGCGGTTCCAATATTGGCCTACGCCGCTGCGGGTAACCGCTTGGACGAATCGATGGCCCGGCTCAAGGACTGGATGGAGAAGAATAACGCCGCCTTGATGGCGGCAATCCTGATCGTGATCGGCGCGATGGTGCTCTACAACGGAATAGACGCGCTGAAGCGGTGATACGTCAGACGTACGGGAGCGTCGCGGTGCCGTAGGTCTCGCCGGTGTCCGCGAGCAGATCGGCGAACTTCGCCCGCAAGGTCGCGGTGCTCTCCCCTACCGCCTTTTCGCAGAATCGACAGTTCACCGTGAAGTGCCCCTGCTCGCTGTCGTCCGGCCAGAACCGGCGCGGCCCGACGGCGGCCCCCGGGTCGTATTGCGTCGACTGGTGCGCGGTTTCCCGCATGATCCTGCCTACGGGATGAGCCTGCGGGCATTCGAGTTTCAGCGTGCCGATGCCTTCGGAGAAGCTCATACGGTTGAGGGTAGGCCGTTGTGCGCGGGCCCGCCTGTCCTAAACGTCGGCGGTGGCGTATCTCTTCTTGTTCGGCGGCTCGGCCAGCAGCGGCGGAAGCTCGGTCACCTTGCCTTCGCCGGCACGGAACCGGCGGTAGGCCTCGTCGGCCTCAATGGATTCCCACACCTCGTAGATCAACCAGTGCGCTTCGTCGTCCTCGTCGACCCACACGTCGGTTTGCAGGTTCCCGTCGAACGCGCGGGTGACCTCGAGCGTCCGGCCCATCAGCTCCCGGCCGGCGGCCACCGACTCGGGCTTGAATTGGAGCTCGAGAATCACAATGACCGCCATGTCGTCCTTACCTTTCTTGGAGGGTGATCGGGGCGTATTGCCTTAGGCTTCGATTTGCCCAGGGACGTCGGGTATGGCTTTCATGTGGTTGCTGTGTTCGATGGCCGAAGGAGATTGGCCGCCCGGCGTTCCGCGACGACTCGACCGCTAATTGAGAGATGCGATGTGATCGCTGTGTAAGGACACGCCGGCGTGGTCGTCTGTTGGGTTGGTGGCACCTATGACGAGGACGGAGGTGGTTGTGGCGCAACAACTGTGGGCCGGTGTAGATGCTGGCAAGTCTGATCACCACTGTGTGGTCATTGATGCTGAGGGAAGTCGATTGCTCTCCCAGCGGGTCGCCAATGACGAGGCCGCACTGCTGGCGCTGATCAAGGCGGTTGCGGCGTTGGCCGATGGGGGTGAGCTCACCTGGGCGATCGACCTCAACGGCGGCGGGGCGGCATTGTTGATCTGCTTGTTGATGGCCGCTGAACAGCGGTTGCTCTACATCCCCGGCAGAACCATTTACCACGCCTCGGCTAGTTACCGCGGAGATGGCAAGACCGACGCCAAAGACGCCGCGATTATCGCCGATCAGGCACGGATGCGCCGCGACCTGCAACCGTTGCGGGCCGGTGATGACATCGCGGTCGAACTGCGCATCTTGACCAGTCGACGCGCTGATTTGGTCGCCGATCGCACGCGGGCAATCAACCGGCTGCGTGCCCAGCTGCTGGACTACTTCCCCGCCCTGGAACGCGCATTTGACTACAGCAACAGCAAGGCGGCGCTGCTGCTGCTCAGCAGCTACCAGACCCCCGACGGGCTGCGCCGTGCAGGTGCTGCTCGCCTGGCTGCATGGTTGCGCAAACGGAAGGCTCGCAATGTCGATGCCGTCGTAGCCACAGCGCTGGCGGCGGCCAACGCCCAGCACACCATCATGCCCGGACAACAATTGGCCGCCACCGTCGTAGCTCGCCTGGCCAAGGAGGTGATGGCCCTCGACATCGAAATCGGCGACACCGACACGATGATCGAGGAGCGATTTCGCCGCCACCGCCACGCCGAAATCCTGCTGAGCATGCCCGGATTCGGCGTCACCCTCGCCGCAGAGTTCCTGGCCGCCACTGGCGGCGACATGAGCGCATTCGACTCCGTCGACCGCCTCGCCGGCGTCTCCGGCCTGGCACCGGTTCCCCGCGACTCCGGACGCATCACAGGCAACCTCAAACGCCCACGACGCTACGACCGCCGACTCTTGCGCAGCTGCTACCTGTCGGCACAAATCGCCATCCGCACCGACCCCGCCTCGCGCACGTACTACGACCGCAAACGCGCCGAAGGCAAAACCCACACCCAAGCCGTGCTCGCTCTGGCCCGACGACGCCTCAACGTCCTGTGGGCAATGCTCCGCGACCACACGCCATATCAACCCACCGCAACTACTGCCGCGGCGGCTTGACAACGTCATTGAGAATCTCCTTGTCGCGCTCTGGTTTTTCGGCCGCCGCACTCAGCCTGCGGTTCCCCGCGGCCCTCCTCGCACCCTTTCAGCAGCCGCTGCGTTGGTGACGCGAAAGCCAGCCTCTAGTTATATATCCGGTCTCGGGCCCTCAGCCGGCCGCCCACTCCTTGGCCTGCTCGAGCGCATCGATGCCGAACACGGCAAGCTCACCCGGAACGATCCACGCGAGGGCGTGCAGAACGTGCCCGACCCACTCCAGGTCGGTCACGATCGCGATCCGCTTGAAGGCCGAATGATGCGGCAAGACGGTGCCGAAGCCCAGCTTCAGGTCCTCCATCAGCCCGCCCGGCCCGAAACCCTCGTAGTCCGACGGGATGACCTCGACGAGCCTGATCTCACCGGTGTTCAGCCGCTCCTGCAGGCTGGGCTTCATCTCGCGCAGTTCATCACCGCTCAGCCGTCCCGATACGCGGATGCCGGTGACTCCCTCCGGCATATCCGGCAACATTTCAATCATCGGATTCTTCTTTCTCTGTCGGGGTGGTTAAACCCCGCCGCCCAGTCAACCCGTGCCGAATCGCGTGCGCAACGGCGTGTGATTATCCGCGTAATCCTGTTGTGCTGCGTGCGATCTCGGGGCGAAGGAAGACGTCGTTGAGGGTCACCGTGCGTAGTTTGCGCGCCCGGATGATGTCCACCAATTGTCCGTAGACGTGAGTGACCGGAGCGTGGTTGAGGTGGCCGATCACGATGTTCTGTGGGGCGAAGTATTGGTAGGCGAGCCTGACGATGACGTCCTCGGGTATCAGCGCGGAGTCCCGCAGGTCGCCGCTCCACAAGGTGGGAGTCTGATAGCCCAGGTCGGCGGCTACCGCGTCGACGGCGGCGTTGTGGTGGCCGTACGGCGGGCGGAAGTACGGCGCGGCATCGACGCCGTAGGTGTTGCGCAGGAATGCGTCGGTGCTTTTCAGTTCGCCGGCGATCTGATTCGGCGTCAGTCGGGTCAGGTCCGGATGGGTCCAGGTGTGGTTGGCCAACTGGATCTGCCCGGATTCGACGAGTGGTTTGAGTTGCGCCGCGTTCTCGGTCCAGGAGCGATAGCCGCCCGTGACGAAATAGGTGAGGCGCACGCCGGTGTCCTTGGCGAATTGCGTGTAGAGCCGGACCACTTCGGTGTCGACGCCGTCATCGACCGTCCAGGCCAGCAGGTCCCCGTGTCCGGGAAGTTGCTTCAGCACCGTGCCGCGGGGCAGCGCCACCCGGGCTGCTGGGTCGGGCGGCGGCAACACATTCGGCGGTAACGGGCCCGGATCGGGCGCCGCGCCGAGCACGTCGGCGTGCGCCGTTTCTGCCGCCGCGAAGGTTGCGGCAACGGTTGCGGCGATGGCGACCAGGAACCGCCGCCGGTCCAGTCCGCTCACCTGTGCACTCCTCGGCCCGTGGCGCCCACAATCCGCCAAGTGCCTGACAGGCTAGGCCGCCTGACGGATGGATTTCGGCTGCAGGTGGCGGGGTGTCGCGGTCAGGTATGAACTTGTGACCTGCGGTTAGTCAGCGCGCAACCGGGGGTCACGGGTTTTGGCGCGGATTGCGCCTGGAAGGGAGGTGAGCTGGTGAGTTTGGTGGTGGTCCCGGCTGGGATCGAACCAGCGACCTTCCGCGTGTGAAGCGGACGCTCTTCCACTGAGCCACGGGACCGGCGCCGAGTAGGCGAACGACGTCGAACATTAGCACGACCGCCACTTGGAGCGGGCGGCCCAGGTGTTCGCGGGCCGGTCGCAGGTCCTCCGCGACACGGTCTGAGCAAGGAATTTGTGTGGGCACGCTCACTGGACTATCGTCGTGCTTCGCACCGGGCGACGATCTCGCCCGTTGCGCGCGGATGTAGCGCAGTTGGTAGCGCATCACCTTGCCAAGGTGAGGGTCGCGGGTTCGAATCCCGTCATCCGCTCGAAGGTGCAAATGGCATCAATCCAGCGGTGGAGTGGCCGAGTGGTGAGGCAACGGCCTGCAAAGCCGTGCACACGGGTTCGATTCCCGTCTCCACCTCCAATTTCGATCCCCCAGCGCGATTAGCTCAGCGGGAGAGCGCTTCCCTGACACGGAAGAGGTCACTGGTTCAATCCCAGTATCGCGCACCAGCTTTCACGCAGCTCAGGCCCGGTTTTTACCGGGCCTTCGCTGTCTCCGCGCAATAAACGCGCAATAGGCCCGGTCGGATGCGGCAACACCGGGAGGTTCCTTAAATGACGCACACCATGCCCGCCAACCCGTTCCCTGATGTCGCTCTGCCGCCCGCCGCGGTAGGCGGCGAGGTTTGGGACCGTCATGCCCCGGCCCACCGGGTGGTCTGGGGCGTTGACCGCACCACGACCGATCACCCCGCCACGGTGCACACGTCAGCCATCCAGTTGGCCGACGGCAGCATCGACGTCGTCGGCAATATCGAAGCGCCGCAGGTGTTCCTGCATCTAGGCGACCGCGGCGGCTTCAACAGTGACCAGGCGCGAGAGTTGGCCGCCGCGCTGCTTGAGGCCGCCGCGGAGTTGGACGGGTGGACACGATGACCGCGACTGCCTGCACCGTGCAGTGGTGCAAGTACGGTCCCGATTGCAAGGGCGAGCACTGGACGATGATCTACACCCCTGCGACACATCGCAGCGCCTCGCTCATGGTCGGCTGTGGTGTCGACTGGAACGAAGCTGACGATGGCAATCACCCTTCAGTCGTCGTCCACATCGACGGCGGTTCGGACAGCGACGTCGACACCGATGCGCACCTTGGCCTGTCCCAGGCCATCGAGCTTCGTGGCCTACTCGACCGCGCTATCGCCATCGCGTCGGAGGTGGTAGGTATGGATTATCGCGAGACCCTGACGCGCCATATCGTCTAGCGTCGTATGTCATGGCCGATCGTCCTAACCTGCGCGAGCAGGCAGCACAAACATGGGCGGCGTACGAGGCTGACAGGGCTGCTTATGAGCGCGCCTTTAGACCCGCGGCGACGATGGAAGCCTTGGCGCTGCGCGTAATCGGAGGGTGGGAAAGCCTGCTCGGGGACGTCAATTTCACCCGCTTCCATTGCGCTGGCCATCAAGCTGGACCCCTCGATCAGGAGCGCCTGCCAAAAGCCATGCGCGACGTCGCCAACGTGTTGCGCGTGCGCTGGCCCCATGATCAGTGGTCGAACATGGCGGCAAAGGCGAAGTTCGGTCGCGACATGTTGGCACACATGCTCTACATCACCTCAGTCACCGGGGAGCGACCAGAGCGAATAATGAACGTGGTACTTCTTGGGCGGGCTGGCGAGCCGCGGAAGGCTGCCGATGGAAACCCGAACGAACTTTCGTGGCGTGACGAGACCTGGTCGCAGCAGACGCGTCACGTTGCACCGATTCGGGAGCAAGCGCTGATTGAGACTCTTGAAGGCATCAAGTGGATGATCGACTGCTGCCGAGGATTGCTGCGGATCGGAGACTTACTTGCCGATGAGTCTGCGTATCTACCCGATGAAAAGGTCATCGACAGCTATATCTGGCAGGTGAACTGGTGGCTTCCAGAGTGGGGTAACCCTGAGACGACGGAACTGACTGTTGGCCACATCCGACTCAAGCCCGGGGAGAAAAATTGACAGCGGCTTGTCCGCGCTAGCTCGACCAGCGCAGCGGAAGTTCGCGAAGGACCTGCTTTAAATCTCCTGACCCGAGGTACCGGTCCGGGTAACGCAACCAGGGGACGTAACCCGGCTCAACGTCGAACACCGGAATGCGGCAGAGCCACTCGTCGATGAATGCGACCAACAGGCTGCGAACGAAATGGCCCGCCGGGCAGCGGCGCGGTCCTACCCCGAATGCGTAGTGGCAGTGCCGGCCATCCATCCGCAGTTCGTTGCTCGACATCTCGTCGGAGTCGTCGCGGTTGATGTAGCCCATCTCTAGGAGCAGGGTTGCGCCCGCCGGAATCGGCACGCCTGCCACCGTGACCGGCTCGGCAGTCCGGCGTCCGGCCACTCCACCACCTTCCAGGCGAAGCACCTCGTTGACGAACACCAGTTGATCCTGGGGGTTGGCGCGCAGCCGGTCGCAAAGCTCAGGACGCCGTGCCAGCTCCAAGAGTGCGGCCCCGATGGGTGTCATCAGAAAGACGATCGAGGGCCAGATACCCGACACCACCATCGATTGGATTTCCGCGTCGGGAAGGTGTGGAGCCTCCCGGGTGATCTGCGAGATGACGTCCGCGCCGGGGTCGTGCCGCCGCGTAGCGATCAATCCTGCGCGCAAATGCAGCTCGAGCGGATCGGTGTCGATACGGGCGTCTGCGTGGCGCAATCCGCACATGTCCCAGAACACGGCCAATACGAATGGCCAGGCCACCTCACTGATCCCGTCACAGCCTGCGCGCGCGGCCACGCCGTCGATGATGTCCGCGGCCCGCTGCCGCAGCGACGGCAACATCGACGCGGTTGCGGCGGTGTCAAGCAGCCGCACGAACAGGTCATGCTGATCTTTGGTGATCGGCAATCCCGTGACCGGCGAGGTTCCCGCCGGGGGGAACATCTGCGGGTTCCGCAGCACCGCCAGCATGTCGGGCCGGCGGGTTAAGCAGTACACCCCGTCGCCAACCATCCCGACTGGGCCGAGGTCGCGCCGCATGGCAAACGCCGCCCCTCGGTCGACTGGGAACAACTCGTGGTAGGCCGGTGAAAGTTGCTGTTGTACAACGTGATTCGCTAATGCCATGCAAGCGAATCCTGTTGGTATATGGCCGATTTCGCGAGGGAAAAAAGTGCGACGGTCGTGCAGTGACACGCCGCGCTGGGGGGGCGGTCGGTGGGGGTACCGCGTTTGCGATGCCCCACCCACCCCCGGGTCTCCTCGAAGTGATTGCAGCGCAGCATAATCCATCTAACCTGCGCTTTCTGCCGTCTGGAGGCATGGACACAACCACCTTCCCGACTGCAATGGGCCGCAAGGACCAGTCGGATTAGGCGGTCGTGGTCACCTTCAACACGCGGAAGGCGTTGTTGACCAGAACGTCCGAGCCGGTGCGGAACCAGGCGAAAAAGCCGCGCTGTCCGGTCGGTCGCCTGTTGGCTCCGAACACGGTTTGCACCAGCTCGATGGTGGATCCGATCCGATCCGAGATAACCATCTGGCTCCAATCGCCCAGCACCAGTGGGTACACGGTGTCGGTCACCGCCGCGTTGACGCTCGCCATGTGGCTAACCTCGAAGATCGGCCGCCCGCACAGCATCGGCGGGTTGTCCTGCAGCGAGGGAAACTTGAGCGCTCCGGCGCTCGTCTCCGCCTGGCGCAAAACATTCGTTGTGGTCAAGTTCGCCGCGAACGCCGAATTCGCCTGGAAGCGGGCAGGTAGCGCCGATTGCAGGGCGAACGGGTCAGCGGCTGCAACCGTTTCACTTCCGGCTCCGTTGACCGTCCATGTCGGGACGCCTGTCAGCGCGGGGATAAACCCTGTGGGTTGGCCGGTTCCGCTGCCGTTGACGTAGGCCGCGGCGGTGAGCTGTTCGACCGAATCCATGAGCAGCCGGCCGATTTCGCTGACGAACCCGATTCCGTCGCCTTCCAGCTCGATGCTGAACGGCACCCACGCGCTGCCCCGGTAGTTCGGGACGGCGGGCTGTTCGAGCGCAGGTGAGTCGTCGGAGACCTCTGCCGCTTCGGCGTACCAGTGCGCGTCGACCCCCTCAGACGACACGAAGTGGTGAACGTCGGACACGGTTTGCACAACCCGCGCCATCTGGCGCAGCGGATTCGCCGAGCCGTCGCTGGACAACAGGATTGCTGGATCGAGCTGAGCCGGTGCGAGGAACCCACCTGCGGTGTCGGTCAGCGACATCGCCCGCTCAGCCTGGACTTGCGCTGCGGTGCGCCACGCCTCGGCCTCGGGGCCGGTGAACAGCGTATGCCCCATCTCGGGGTTGGCGACCTTCTTGACGAACGCCCGCAGGTAGTGCTCGGAGCCGGTCGCGGCCGCCCACCGGGCAGCCCACGAACGGGCTTGTGGCGCACCAGTGGTCACCAGCCGCTCGATGGCCTCGGCCCCGCGGGCGACCATCGTGCCGTCCTTTACCGAGCGGTCCAGCACGCGCATCGCGGCATCACGTTCCCGGTTAATGACCGGGTGGTCCTCATCGCCCGCGCGGGGACGCTCGTAGCCGGGCAACGGACTGCCGTTAGTGCGCCGCATTCCGGCTTCACCTTCCAGCGCCAGGGTGGAGTCACCGGCCGCGAAGCGGCGCACCATGTCCCGCGCTGCGGTGTCGCGCTGTTCCTGCCGCTGGCGCAGCGAGTCGGCGTGCCGGGTCAGCGCTTGGAATCTTTCAGCGTCAGCGCCGGCCAAATCGCCGGTGGTGGAGTCGAGCAGCTCTTGCGCCGCAGCGCGGGTCTGCTCAATGGTCATGTGCTCAATGAGCTCGGTCATATTGTTTCACCAATCAAGAAGCGACAGCCGGGCTTCGGCTATCGAACGGGGAATGACAAGAGACTGCGATCGCACGCCCGCGACTTCGGCGCCCGAGTAGGCAGCGACGCCGACCAAGCTGACTTCGAGCAGTGCGGCCTCGTCGCGCACCGTCACGCCATTGTCCCGATGGTCACGCATGCCCCTGAAGCCAACTGAGAATGAGTCGGCCACACCGGAGCGGACCAGCTCGAGCGCCTCGTTGCCGGCGGCCGTGTCAGCCACCAAGAACTCTGCGTGAACGCCGTCGCCCTCGTCGCGCAGTGACGTTGCTTTGCCGATGGGCAGCCGTCGAGTGTCGTGGCCGATGAACAGCCGCACTTTGTGGCCGCGTTCGGTCAGGGAACGCCGGAAAGCGCCTGGCGCGAACCGCTCCCGGTATTCGCCATAGCCGTCGTCAACCGAGATGGTCTCGCCATAGGGCACGACGCGGCCGTAAATGGTTCTACCCGAACCCGGTTCAAGGGTCGCGGTGCGAAACAGAATGCTGCTCAACGGTCACCTACTTGGACATGCGGAAATCGCAATGTGCATGGTGACCCGTGTCCGGGTTGGCCGCCCCTGCGGCTCCCGGCGCTTCGGAGATACCGAGCTGGGTTCAGCATACCCGACCCAGCCGACAAGCCCCATTTTTTCGGTGAAACCTGTTCTCGTGCACGTTCGGACACCGGGGCGGTGTCGGAGGGGATCGCGTTCACGGCGCGACCCCACCCCCCGGTACCTGCATGGTCAGCAGCACGCCGAGCAGGGTGATCACCTCAACCAGCTCGTCCCTGCTGAGGTTGCGCGTCCAGCTTTCAATCGCGGTCGGATACAAATCACCCATGTTCGTCGCAGCGATCGTCACACCGCGGAGTGCCTTGATGGTCACTGAGTCGATCGGAATGTACTGCCTCACTGGGAGTCCTCACCGGAGTCGTCAGTCGATGCGGATCGCCAGATGTCGCCCACCGGGTCACTGTCGTAGGCCTCCGGGTCGTAATCGTCGAGGTTGCCGAGCAACTGGGTCAGCTCAGCGAAGGTCTGCGCGTCTCGGCGATCCATCGCCTCCCGCGACAGCTGCGCAATGACGTACAGCTCGGCGACGAACGGGAACAGCAACCGCAGAAGGGAGGTGAGCTGCTCGCGGTCCAGGCCGGCCGTTGCCAGTGCAACGGCGGTCGGTGCGCTGACCGGGTCGTCGGTGTGCTTGGCATACCGGATCAGTTCGAGCGCAGCGGAGATGGGGGTGTTGGTCATGGTTGAGGTTTCCTTCTCACCTTTGGGTGGTCGGTCGGTCCAGGCGATTACGGTTCCTGCGAGGACGCCGGTCACGGTGTTGCGTGGCAGGGTTGCGGCCCATTGCCGGCAGTCAGCCAACGCGGGGCATCCTTGGCAAATAGCGACTGCCTCGGCCGCCAGATCGTTATGGTGGGGGTGCGTGCCGGGCCGCAAGTCGAACAATTCCCACCGACCGCGGCAGCGTGCGCCGGGCAGGGCGGGCGTTTTCAGGGCAGCGAACAGTTCTGGCAAGCTCACCGGTACACCACCTGTAATTCGGCGTCGTGGTCCCGGCGCGCCCAGTAGCGCAGGCAGTCGAGCATCCCGTCGGAACCGTGTGCCATCGCCTCTTTAGCGCGCTGTTTGCCTCGGCGCGCCCACTCGCGCGGAAGGCGCATCCGGCCGTCGACAATCGGCAACGCTTTGACTGCGGCTACATCGACACCGAACGCCAGGGCCATCGCCAGCGCGTCCATCATCGGTTCCCCGTCGACTTCGCGGAGTGTGATGGTAAAGGTGTCGGTCATCGGTCGGTACCTCCTGTTATTGCAATGCATTTGGGCTTATGCCCTTGAGTGGCAACGTGGCAGCCGCATTCGTCGCAGCGGCCGGGACCGGTTGGTGGGGTGAATCCACCGCCGTTTTCTTGGTCAGATTCCACCGCAACACCGCAACACTCCTGTTCAGGCGCGGTGCCTACGGTTGCGAGTTGCGTTGGGTCAGGTAGCAGCGCAACGGATTCGGGTAACGGGTCACCCACTACCCAGCGAGCTGGCTTGCCTCGCTTGTCTTCTAAGTTGCGTAGGTAGCCGCCTTCGGCCGCCACTCGCAGCCGGCGTGTGGCGTTCGACTTGTCGAGGGCCAGTTTCTTGGCCACCGCGCGAACGGACACCCCCTCGGATGTCGCAAGTGCGGTTACGGCTCCCACGGTCTCGCGTACCGTCTCTGAGACTGTTGTCCCGACGCCCTCGGCCATGATGTCGGCGACCAGTTCCCGTACCACCGTGTAGTCATCAAGGGTCGCAATGATGTGGCCGGATTTGTCGCGTTCGCGGCTGGCCTGGTGTAGTACCGCATGGGCACGGATGAGTGCCAGCAGCGATCCGAAGTCCCGCCGCAGCCGTACGGCCACGGGTGGCACCGATTGTGCCAGTCGCCGGGCGTAGGGGATGGTTACTCGATGCTCAGCACTGGCTAGCCACCGTTGTAGGTCGTGCCATCGCTGAAAGTCGCTGCCGCCGTTAGTTTCGTCGGCCAGCTCCAGGAGCACTCGGGCAGTCTGCTCACGAGAATCGTTGGTGGCGAGGGACAGAATCCGTGTTTCGTTTTCCGCATGAACCTTTGTCTTGGTCGTGGTGAAAATGAGGTTGGTCGGACCCTCTTTCACAATCTTTCTCGTGGTGAAGTTCCCGTCTTTGCCGCGGACGGTGACTTCGTAGTCGATTCGCCCCTCGGACAACAGTGACCGGAGAAAGTAGCTGGTCATGTCGTCCTCGACACCTTCGCGGAGCGCGGTGACCTCGTAAATGATGATGGTGCGGTGTGCGTACTCTTCAGTCGAATAGACCAGTGCGCGTTCGGACATCGCCGTGAACTCGGTGTAGCAGTCGGGCGGAAACAACCGAGACACCGTCTCGACTGTGTACGACTTTCCCGACGCCGAGTGTCCTTTGACTCCTGCGGAGACCTGCTTGTCGAGCAATCGTGACGTGAGCACGAGATAGAGGGTCTGCGCTAAGCGTTCTTCCCCCACCAGGCCGCGAGCACGCACCTCTTCGGCCACAACGTCGAGAATGCGGCGCAACACCGCAAGCGCCGGCATCGCAGTTGAGCTGGAGTGTTGCGGTGTTGCGGTGGGTTCCGAGGGGGTGTAATTGGGCTCGGCACCTCCAGTCCATGGAGACGTCGCGGCTTTACTGGGGGCATACTTCCCCGACAACCCAATATCCCGGCCGCGGGCAATCAGCTCGGCCTCAGTCATCAACGGCCACCTTGTACTCGGCCGCGAGGCGTTCAACCGTCCCCCGCATCTCAGGCGGGAGTTGGCACCAGACGCGCCGCAGCGCATCGTTTGCGCCGCGCTGAAAACCTTCTCGAAAACCCAATGCTCGCAGGCCTGTCGAGGGCTGGTGGCAGCGGAGCTCGCCTGGATAAGCCGGGTCGCCACCCATCAGCCGGACGGCGGCCTCACGGCGTTTCCGTGACCCGCTCAGCGCGTCGAATCGTTTAGACTGAGTGGCGGTGGTGATGGTGTCGTGAGATACCTGATGGTCAGCCCCAGTGCACTGGGAAGCGCTGGGGCTGACTTCTTTTTCAGGCGGCCCCGCGTCGGTGGCGTCGGTCATGCCGCACCGCCAAACGGCTTCATAGCAGCGTCGATTTCGTCGACGCGCAATCGAACTACGCGGGTGCCGGACCGGTAGGCACGCAAACGCCCATCTGCGATCATCTGTCGTACAGTTCGGGACGTAACGCCGAGATACTCGGCCGCCTCAGCTTGCGTGATATAGCGCTGTCTTGTTGATGCAGGCATTGCTTCTCAACCTCTTTGCATGAGAGGCGAGCCGCCTTTAGAGGGCGACTCAGAGAAGCCGGCGCTATTGCGCTGCTACGGGATACGGAGCCCGCTCGCTGGCTTTAGCATACTGGCACCATGAGGCGACATGTGGAGCGACACGACTAAAGCTGGACGCACCTACGCAATTGGTCGATCGAGACTTCGGCAATCCCGCTACTCGTCAGCTCGTCGAAGGCCTGCGTTGCTCTCTGCCATCGCAGCGTCAAACCCGGCAGTTCGAGGCGGATGGGTTGTTCGCCTTCATATATGAGGGGAGTTGACCTGAACGGCGACCCCATTGAGAAACCGTGCTCGTCTAGCTCGGCATCAATGCGCTTCTGGCCCCTCCGGCTTGGCGGCTTTAACAAAGCCACCCATCGTTCAGGCAGGGCGGGGCATTGGGGGGTCGCCTCGCTGGCCGGCCAACGCTCGAAGATTTGAATCGTTCGACCGCGAGCATCGACAATCTTGATCGCCGCAGTTGCGACCGGCCTTGTCATCGAACATCACCGTTGTCTGCGAGCTTACTTAGCAGAGCCGCAATCTCACGATCACGACCACCGGCGATGTGCTGGTACTTCAATGCCGCCCCAGCGGTGGAATGCCCTAGACGACCCATTAGTTCCGCGAGGGTGGCGCCCGTGGCCGCGGCGAGTGTCGCGCCCGTGTGCCGCAAGTCGTGCACACGCAGGTCGGGCCTTCCAGCCTCTTCCCGTGCCTTGTAGAACATCCGGTACAACGCCGAGGGCGCCAGGTGTCGTGTGGGGTCGGTGACCGACGGGAACAGCAGCGAGTCCTTGAAGCCCTGGACGTGCCGGCGCAGGTGCGACTCGATCATTGGTACCAGGTGCGGCGGAATCGCGATGTCCCGCATACCCGCAGCGCTCTTCGGTGTCGTCACCTTGAAGTTGTCATTCACCCGTACAACCGCACGGCGGACACGAACGACTTCCTCGGAGAGGTCAATATCCTTGCGGCGCAACTCGGTCAGCTCCCCGAACCTCAATGCCAACCATGCGGCCATGAGGATCAGCGCTTGATATGCATCGGGCATCGCGTTGGCAATGGTCTCGATTTCGCTGAGGGTGGCGGGCCGGATCTTGTGTACGCGGCCGGACGTTGTCGCGCCCCTGATTCGGCAGGGGTTGGAGTCGATCAGGTCATCTGCGTGCGCAGTCGACATGATCGACCGCAGCAGGGAGTAAGCATGCGCGCGCATCGTGGGCGTACCGACGGCTGTGACGGCGTACCAGCGGCGCACGGCGGCCGGGGTGATGTCGCGCAGCTCGGTGTCGCCGAATGTCGGCAGCAGCCGAGAGTCGAGCAGTCTGCGGTAGTGCTCGCGCGTACGGTCCTTGATCCCCCGCTGGCGTAGCCACGCCTCTGCGTACTCGCCGAAGGGCGCGCCGGGGCGTTCCTCTTGCCCGCTTTCCGGCGACCACAGCTCGCGGTCGATCTCGCGCCGGCGGTCGGTGAGCCAGGCTTCAGCGTCGACCTTGGCGTCGAACGTCTTGGGAGCGATGTAGACCTGGCCGTCGGGGCCGGTGTAGCTCGCCTGCCACCGGCCGGAGTTGAACTGTCGGATGCGCCCGAACTTGCGGCGGTCGCGCTTCTTGGTGCCGTCGCGCTGCGTCACTGTCGTCTCCCATCCGCGCAATAAACGCGCAATAAGAGACTACGTCACGTTCCGCTTGCTTCCGTTTAGCTCCGGCGTTACTGTTACGTGTGTCGCCTGGTCAGAGGCTTTCTGGGCAGGTCAGACAGTATCTCGCCGGCCTGTAGATGAAACTGGTTCAATCCCAGTATCGCGCACCACGTTCTAACTGCGGTTTCATCCGCAAAATCAGTCCGCGTGAACTCAATGTGAACTGCTCGGCGCAAACCTGAAAGGTTTCGCCATGTCCACTACCGCCGCCGAAACGGCGCTGAGCGACCACCTGCACGACGCCCGTAAGCATCTTCTGCACGCCTATGTCGCCGTCGATGAGTCCCACCGCGATGTTGTCGGCGCCCTCATCAACGACGTTGACCAGGTGTTGGCCGACGTGACTGCGCGGCATTTGCGCCGTTCCTGCCATATGCCCGCTTCCGGCATTTGCGCTGCTAGCGACATATGTCTGAGGTTCGTTGCAGCCCTTGGCAATTCGCCATTTTCGTGGGTTAGCTTGGCGGCATGAAAACTCCCAGCAGCACCCCACCGACCGATCCCGAAACCGCAGCGCTGGACTACCTTGTTCGCATCGGCGAAGCCGTTCCCAAAGCGACGGCCCTCGCCGGTGCGCTGCGCGACGTCGCCGGCGCCCTGCACGTCGAGGGCGCACTTGCCGGCCTCACCACCGCCGCCGATGCACAGCTCGCCGCCGCGACTATCGCCGAGGCGGCCTGCACGGCCGACGATCCCGTCGCCGCGCCCAGGATCCGCGCCGCCGCGATCCGTGCCGGGTGCTGGGACTGCGCCAATACCGACGGGCTCGCCCAGCCGCTCGACGGCGCCGCAACCGTGCTGGACGTGATGTGAGCGGGCCCGCGCCGCGATCGTTCCCGCCGGCGTGGGCCGGCCTGGTCGACGCCATCCTCAGGGCCTGGGCTGTTCGTACAAACGGCAACGCCCGATGAGGATCTCTGCCAGCCGTTCAGGTTCACTCACCATCAGCATGTGGCAGGAGTCGATCTCAATGAGCGTCTGCACTCCGCCAAGCGCGGCGATGCACTCGCGTTGAATCTTCATCGAGACGGCGCGATCACGCCGAGTGAGTATCCACGTACGTGGCACATCGTCGGGCATACCACTGCGGTCAACTTTTTCAATCATTATTGAGGGTGATTCCTGACAGGACCCAGCCAGCGTGAACCTGCGCTGTGCAGGAGTCATTCCGTTGCAGAATACAAACCTCGCAAATGCAGTAGGCAAACCTCCCGGGCGTAATGAACGGGATTTCTGCACATTACGTTTCGCGGTGCGACGTGCGTACCAGCTCAGCGCCCCGGACAACGTGTCCACCAGGGCGCTGCCGTTGGTTGGTACCTGCGCGGTGGCCAGGATCATCTCCCGCACGCGCGCCGAGCCAAGCTTGGTGACAACACCGGGGACGGTCACCCCCGCCAGCGAATGGCCGACGATCACGAGGTCGTCGAGCGCAGCGTTCTCGATGTCCGACACCACCGAATCGACCCACCCATCGATACGAGCCGTGATCAGGTCACCGCCTTTATTTCCCCGACCCGGCAAATCAACGGTGAGCACCTTTAGTTCCGGCTCCAGGATGCGGATCACGTCGATGGTTGGCTCCCAACAATCAGCGGCGAACCCGCCTCCGTGCACGAGAACCAATGCGGGCAATCCCATCGCCAGGTCCTCCTTCAGCATGGTGAGCCCAGGACCGCATCGTAAAGCGTTGCCACGACGGAGCGGTATACCGTATGACACAGCCGCGGCCCTCGACGCCGTAGGGCGGGTAGAGCGGCATCGAGGGCGTCGGCCGGCCCCAATCGTTGAATAGCGTTCGACCAGGCCCGTTGTGTTTAGGCAAACCTGACATCGGGAAACCGACATCTGTCGCGTGTTTCGGGTCAAGCGGCTTCTGCTATTCGGCCTAATTGGGAGTAGTCATGGCCACAATCGTGACCCAGCCGCTGAGATCCGACCCCGCTGAGGGCACGACCAGCAGCGACTTCAAACCCGTCGGTATCGCCGTTGCCGCCATCTGGGCGATTGGGCTGGTGCTAGGAATCATCGCGTTAGCAACCGGGCACCTCGGGGTCGCTCTGATGACGCTGTCGATCGCAGTCGTCGCACCCTTCGTCGGGCTGGCTTGGACATCCTTTTTCGGCAGCTTCCCCACCCCGTTCGACGAGATGGACCAGCACCGCTTTGACTGAGGCCGTTGGCGGCTAGCGGTACACATTCTGCGGTAAGACGCGCATAACGGCCGCGGCAGTGAAGTCCTTCACCCCAATATTTGCGGGCCGAAGGATGGCCGCGACCGCCCACAAGTCGAATTCAGGATTCGTCCATCAGAGTGCCTCTGAGCACTCCACCGATCGAGCGCATTCCTGCTAGCACCGAGTCCCGCAGATCCGGGCCGGCGGCATCCCAATTGGCAATGACGGCATAAGACAGCGAGGTGCCGTTGCGTTCGACGGTGCCCACGTCGGCTCTGACGGCCGCGTCGGTTCCGGTCTTGTTGCGGATGCAGAAGCCGCGATCCGGTTCGGTATGGGCCAGAGGGTCGAGGCCGAATGCAGACGCCACCATCGACAGATCCACGCCCGTCGCCAGCCACGCGTTCAACTGATCCGAGACTGACGGGAAGATGAGCCGCCGGGCAGCCAGGCGACACATGAAGTCGGACAACTCAGCGGCCGAACCCACTGACAACGTCCACACATCGTCGGGCCCACGATGGTCACGAACTCGATCGAGCAGCGCGGTCTGCACGAAACCGATTGCCCCACAGAGCTCTTGGACGCTGCCCAGACCCACCCGGTTCAGCAGCACATTGGCGGCCAGGTTGTCGCTCACGGAGGCGACCAGCACGCACAGATCGCGGACGGAGAGCTGCTGAACTAGCAGATGCTGCCAAACACCCGAATCGGCAACGGGCACAACAATATTGCGACCAAGTAATTCGTTGCAGTCCACCGAGCCCTCGTCGCACTTCCGCGCAACTTCAGCTAACAGAAACAGCTTTCCGACACTGGCAGTCTCCAAGGACGCGTCGCAATTGTGGTGTGCGATCCGGCGGCCGGCAGCGTCCCGAATACAGATCGACCAATTGACGTCAGGCGTGCTGCCGACGGTGTCGCTCACAGACCGGTGCAGCGCGGCGTGCGGCATCGGCAGCCCATGCGACATCAGAGCACCGTAGATTGGCCGAGCGTTACGGCGCCAGTGTGATGATCCCTGGTTCCATGGGCGGCGGTAACGGAGAAGCCCCGCCAGTGCCACCTCCGGTGCCTCCGCCCCCACCGCCACCCCCGGGCGGAGGACCGGTAACCGGAGGCGCCGCCTTCCTCGGCTGAGGCGGGACCACTGCCGGCGGTGGCGTGAGGTTCTGCGCCTCGGCTCCCGGTCCCGGCGGAGTCGGAATTTCCGGATTCGACACTTTAATCCGCGAAGAGGCCAGCACCACAACATGTTTCGGCTGAGTCCAGCCTGCGGGATTAGTGGAAGCCCCGTGTCCCCGATTGTTCGGGCAGTAGGCCTCCACCGACGCGTCGAAAAATCTTGTTTCAGTACGCAGGAGGCGGGCCGGGTCGGCGCCAGGGGTGACGTCGTTCGCGGTATCGACAAGCGCTTTTATCAAGGTGTCCGGCGATATGCCGGACGCGAGACCACCGCAGATTTGATGTGCCGTGGCGATGAGGGCCGGCACGCCCGAAAGGGCCGAGACGCCCTTCTGGTCGAGGAGAGCAAGGAACTGATCGTCCTGACCCGGGTCGGCCGAGGCTGCGCCGGCGTGCACGATTGCGGCGCCTTGCAGCAGGGAGACAGCGGCGAATAAGGACCCGGCAGCGACGGTGATGCGGGTGAACATAGCAGGGCTCCGATTTGCTCGAGGCGCAGTAATCTAGCCCCCGGCAACACCGGGAGTTAGCACTAAGTTTACCTTACGTTAACCATTAAAATCAGCCTGCGCCCAAATTCGGCGAGTCTTCTAGCCCCCGCGAAGCGTGCTGAGGGAGACGCGGAAGGGCGACCGATTACCGGTCGCAGATCTGTTGCAATCCCAGTGCCCGCAACAGAGTTCGTGCGGCGAAGGCGCTGTCCGGAGCCTCCCTCATGCGTCGTCGGCCGCTACCAGACCCACTCGTCATCCTCGAGAACATCGACGGTGACGTCGTTGTCGGCGGGCCTTCGCGTTCCGTAGCGGAAGGTGAGCATGGTGCGGTCCCGGTCAAGCGGCTCGGTTTCGACGACGGTGGCGTGCCCGATCGTCATGCGGATCCTGTCTCCGGGCTTCAACTCGTCAACGCGTTTGAGGGTCACACTCCCCCATCAGCGCCGATGAAACCCCTTCTGCCCCCGCCATGCTGTTGATAATTCGCCGCACCAAGACTCTGACGCAACCCCGGCCTCGCCCACCAGCGTTGCCGCGTGGGCGGCGTCCACCTGGAAGAATGAATACTCATGTCACTGCTTGTGATCCTGTTCGTCGTCGGCGTGGCCGGGATCGCCCTTGTTGGCGGACTCGTCGCGCTGGTGGTGCGCCTGACGAGGTCGCCCACAACACAGTCCTACGTCCCGCACGCCTGGCAATCGGCCGCGGGTTGGTACCCCGACCCGTCGAATCCGACTGTGTTGCGTTACTTCGACGGTCAGAACTGGACACCGGCCACCAAGCCCGGCGGGTAAGGACCGACCCGCAACGAAAGCCGGCACCGCAACGAAATCTGCTGCGGTACAACGACAATCGGTGAGCGCCCTACGCCGTCAACGATTCGATGACTTTGACCAACTCGTCGGGAGCTTCCCAGTTCAGCGCGTGCCCGGCCTCGGCCACGGTTACTAGTCGCGCACCGGGAATGCCGTCGGCCATCCGGCGCGAGTGATTGGGCGGCGTGGTGCGGTCCGCGGCGCCGACCATGACCACGGTCGGCACGGTGATCTCGCCAAGCCGCGGATAGCGGTCTTCACGCGAGAAGGCGCGCACGATCGGCAGCAGCGGCCCGTGTTCGTCGACGTGCTGGCGGAAGCCCTCGGTGAACACCGAGACCATTGCCGGGGACGGGCGCTTGCCGCATTGCGCCGCGCCGAACAGCACCCCCACCGTCCGGTAGCGGAGCATTCGCTGCAGGATTCCGCGTTCCAGCAGCGGGATCTGTACCTTGTTCTGGGGCGCTCCGTCCATGACACGGCCTGCCCACGTAGCGAACAGCACCAGCCCCCGCAACCGCTGCGAGACGTCAGCATGGTCCAGCAAGGCGCGGATGCTGACGAAGCCGCCCATCGAATGGCCGACGAGCACCGCGTCGGAAACGTCGAAATGTTGCAGTACCGCGGCGATGTCGGCCGCCATGGGATGTGAGCCGATCCCCTCAGCGCCCAGCGTGGACCGGCCGTGACCCCGTTGATCGAAAGCGATGACGCGATATCCGCGCTCTAACAACGCATCCCACACGACGTTCCATTCGGCCAGGGTGACGGTATAGCCGTGCACGAGCACGACCGGCGGCCCCTCGCCCGCTGCCAGGGCGCGCAACGCCGTCCCGTCGGGGCGGGTGATCGTGACCTCCTCGCCCTGCGGTTCGGCGAGTAGTTGTTCACGGGTGAGGGGGTCCGGGTTGCGTTCGATCCACTCGACGACCGCCCGTAGGCCGGCCCAGCCCAGCAAGCCGGTGGTTCCCAGTGCCGCGCCCGCGGCCAACCCTGTTCTCATCGGCGGTAGTCCTGCGTCATCACGTCATCCTTCCTCGCGCATGCGGGTGCCCTCAGCTCTCATTGGTATACCGGGTGCGCGCGTACTGGCTAGACAGGCGTTCCCAAGGGGCGTAAATACGCTGCGCTCCAACACTTTCACTGCGCCTCCGGCAATGACGGCTGGACGCGGTGATATCACCGGCGCTAGCGAGTTCGACGCGAGAGTGCCACTCAGCCGCGCAAAAGACGGCTGAGGCTCAGCCGCCGTTGCCGGCCGGCTGCGCGGGAGGCAACTGCGCCGGGCAGTACACGCCGGCCGAGATCGCCGTGAACCGGGCCGCGTTCACCTGCGTGAGACCAGGGTTGCCGTCTTGCAGGACTTTGACCACCTCGACCCCGGACTTGCCCTCGTTGGCCATCTCGCACACCTTCTTGCCGGCCGCGATCGCGCTCTCCGGGTCCTTATAGGTGAGGCCGGCGGCCCCCAGCGAGACCAGAAAGGCCTGATCCTGGTTGGCATCCGCGTGCGCGGGCGCCGCCACACCGATAAGAGCTGCGGCACAGGCTGCGTAGACAACGATTCTCATAGCCCTGCGATTCTCCCAAACCCGAGGTCAGGCCGCACCTCGAGCGGCGGCGAACGAAAGGTGAATTTTCCACCCACAGCGTCAACCCGAGGTTGACAGCCCAACCATCGTCAACCTAACGTTGACGGCATGGTCGAGCCCACCAAGATCACCCATCCCGTCCGCCTTGACGAGCTGATCGACACCATCAAGAAAGTCCACAGCGACGCCCTGGACCAACTCAGCGACGCCGTCCTCACCGCGGAGAGTCTCGGCGAGGTCGCCGATCACCTCATCGGGCACTTCGTCGATCAGGCGCGCCGCTCGGGTGCCTCCTGGACCGATATCGGCAAGGCCATGGGAGTCACCAAACAGGCCGCCCAGAAGCGGTTCGTCCCCAAGGCCGACGCCACCCCGCTGGACCCGGAGCAGGGCTTCTCCCGGTTCACCCCACGGGCCCGAAACGCCGTCGTGGCAGCGCAAAATGCCGCACACAAAGCCGGCAACGACCTGATCACCCCCGACCATCTGCTACTCGGCACACTCGGCGACCCCGCGGCGCTGGCCACCGTGTTGATCCGTCAACAGAAAATCGACGCCGAAGCCCTGCAGAAGTCCGTGCAGCTTCCCGCCCCCAGCGACGAAACCCCCACCCTGATTCCGTTCAGCGGCCCTGCTCGCAAGGTCCTCGAGTTGACCTTCCGCGAGGCACTTCGGTTGGGCCACAACTACATCGGAACCGAGCACCTGTTGCTGGCACTGCTCGAGGCCGAGGACGGCACCGGCCCACTGCACCGGGCGGGCGTGGACAAGGAGCGCGTCGAAGCCGATCTGGCCACCGCCCTGGAAGCCTTCACCGCTCCCCCAGCCCAGACCTGAAGGGCCCAACCCTGCCCGCGGCAAAGCCGCGTATGAAATCATGCGAAGGTCCGGAGAACAGGCAGCCCAGGAGGCAAAGATGCACCGCTGGCTGATCGTCCTTTCCGCCTTCCTCGTCACGGCGGCGGGGGTGCTGTCGGTAGACGCCGCCCTGCCCCGCGCGCGGGCCGGCGACGCACCGATCGGCCACATCGGCGACACGTTGCGGGTGGACACCGGGACCTACGTCGCCGACGTCACCGTCACCAGCGTCGTACCGGTCGACCCGCCACCAGGATTCGGGTACACGCGCAGCGGCGTTCCGGTGAAAAGCTTCCCGGACAGTTCGGTGAACCGAGCCGACGTGGTGGTGCGCGCGGTCCGGGTGCCCAACTCCTTCATCATGGCAACCAACTTCAGCTTCGACGGCGTCACGCCGTTCGCCGACGCATACAAGCCGCGGCCGTGTGACGCACCCGACTGGCTGGACGCCGCCCTGGGCAACGCGCCGCAGGGTGCGGTGGTGCGGGGCGGCGTGTACTGGGACGCCTACCGCGACCCGGTATCCGTGGTCGTGCTGCTCGACCGCAAGACCGGTGAGCACCTCGCGCAATGGAACCTCTGACCTGCCCGACGATCTGCCCGACGATCTGCCCGAGGTAGACCCCG
This sequence comes from Mycobacterium paragordonae, assembly GCF_003614435.1. Taxonomy (NCBI): domain Bacteria; kingdom Bacillati; phylum Actinomycetota; class Actinomycetes; order Mycobacteriales; family Mycobacteriaceae; genus Mycobacterium; species Mycobacterium paragordonae. Next base: position 2,504,259 of record NZ_CP025546.1, on the reverse strand, counting down.
CCGGCCCCGCGGACGCCGACGCTCTCGCCGCCCTTGCGGCACACACCTTTCCGCTGGCATGCCCACCTTCCGTGGCACCCGAGCACATCACCGCGTTCATCGACGCCCACCTGTCCCCCACCCGGTTCGCCGAATACCTGGCCGACCCGCAACGCGCAATCCTGGCCGCCCGCTACCAAAGACGAATCATCGGCTACGCCATGCTGGTTCGAGGCACACCCGACGAACCCGTCGAGCTGTCAAAGCTCTACACACACCCCGACTTTCACGGCACCGGTGTTGCCGCGGCGCTGATCACAGCCGCTCTGGCCCAGGCCGCCGCATGGGGTGCCCGCCGGGTCTGGCTGGGCGTCAACCAACAAAATCAACGGGCACAACGCTTTTACGCCAAGGTGGGCTTTATCGTCAGTGGCACCCGAACCTTTCAGCTCGGTCCCCACCTGGAGAACGATTACGTCATGACCCGGGAGGTCGGGTAGTCAGCGCGAGCAGCCGAGAGGTGGCCCGCAGATACTTCTTCCGGTAGCCACCGGCCAGCATCTCCTCGCTGAAGATGGTGTCCAGCTTGGCCCCGGACGCCACCACCGGAATGCCGGCGTCATAGAGCCGGTCAGTCAGCGCCACCAAACGCAGCGCCACGTTCTGGTCGTCCAGACCGTGCACACCCGTCACGAACACCGCCGTCACACCCTCGATCAGAGTCAGGTAGCGCGACGGGTGCATGGTGGCCAGATGCGCGCACAGCGCGTCGAAGTCATCGAGGGTCGCCCCCGGGACATCCGCGGCGCGGGCGGCGACCTCGTCGTCACTCAGCGGCCGCGGCGCCGGCGGCAGATCGCGGTGCCGGTAGTCCGGACCCTCGATCCTTACCGTGGTGAAAATGCTTGCCAGGGTGTTGATTTCGCGCAGAAAATCCTGAGCGGCGAAGCGTCCCTCACCGAGTTGCTCGGGCAGTGTGTTGGACGTCGCGGCCACCGAGACGCCCCGCTCGACCAGCGTCGACAACATCCGCGAGATCAGCGTGGTGTTGCCCGGATCGTCCAACTCGAACTCGTCGATGCACACCGCGGTGTAGTCGGCCAGCAGGTCGATGCACTCGGCGAACCCGAACACTCCGGCCAGTTGGGTCAGCTCACCGAAGGTCGCGAACGCCTTCGGACTGTCGGCGACGCCCGGTCCACTTCCCGGCAACTGGTAATAGGCCGACGCCAACAGGTGCGTCTTCCCCACCCCGAACCCGCCGTCCAGATACAGGCCGACACCGGGCAACACCTCCCGCCGGCCGAACAGCTTCTTGCGGCCGGCCCGGCGCTCCTGCGCCTGCCGGCAGAACTCCTGGCACGACACCACCGCCGCGGTCTGAGTCGGCTCGGCCGGATCCGGCCGATAGCTCGCGAAGCTCACCTCCGCGAACGTCGGCGGCGGCCGCAACTGGGCGATCAACCGCTCCGGTGACACCGCCGGACGCCGATCCACCAGATGACCCACCGCGGCCGAAGAGGTGGACCCGTGCATGGTGGCACTGTAGCGACGTGCTGCAATCGACCTCATGCCCGACTTCGAGGCCGGCATCGCATCCGGCCCGGCCGCCGAGACGTCCCTGAAACTCCTGGGGTCACAGCGCGAACTCGATCACGGCGAAATACCGCAGCTCTACGGCTATCCCGAGGGCAGCAACACCTGTGTGCGGGCGAACTTCATCACCAGCCTGGACGGCGGCGCCACTGTGGAGGGTCTGTCCGGCGCCCTGGCCGGGCCCGGCGACCGGACCGTCTTCGTCGTGCTGCGCGAACTCGCCGACGTGATCGTGGTCGGTGCGGGAACGGTGCGTTCGGAGGGCTACTCGGGTGCGCAGCTGAGCGTGGGGCAGCGTCAACAGCGGCAGGCCCGCGGCCAGAGCGAAATCCCGCCGCTGGCCATCGTCACGAAGTCGGGCCGCCTGGACCGCGATCTGGGGGTGTTCACCCGCACCGAGGTACCGCCGCTGATCCTCACCTGCACCGCGGCCGCCGACGACACCCGGCGTCACCTCGTGGGACTGGGCGCCGAGGTAATCGACTGCTCGGGCGACGATCCCGCCGAGGTCGACGTATCCGTCCTGGTCTCCGCCCTCAACGAGCGGGGCATGCGCTGCGTGCTGACCGAGGGCGGCCCGACGCTGCTCGGCGCGTTCATCGAAGCCGGCCTGCTCGACGAGCTGTGCCTGACCATCGCGCCGCTGGTAGTCGGCGGTGAGGCGCACCGGATCGCGTCGGGGCCGGGACAGGTGGCGACGCGGATGCGGTGCTCCCACGTCCTGACCGACGACGCCGGCTATCTCTACACGCGCTACGCCAAGAGCTAGCCAGCGGCTTCCCGCTACTCTGCCGCTACTCTGGTCCGCATGCGTCGGCACCTCACGTCCGCCACGATCCTGCTGGCTGCGACAACAGTTCTCGCCGGCTGCATTCCGGTGTTCGGCGCCGACCCGCGTTTCGCCACCGATTCCGGTGCCCGGCCGCAGGGCGCCGCCACGACGAAACCGCCGCCCAGCGGTCCCGCGCCCATCGCGGCGCCGAAGAACGACCTGTCCTGGCGCGACTGCACCTCGAAGGTCAACGCGGACGCGGGCGTCCCGGGCGCCCCGGGCGTCAAGCTGGACTGCGCCACCTTCGACGCCGACCTGGACCCGGTCAACGGTGGGTCGGGGTCGGTGAGCATCGGGGTAGTGCGCGCCCGGTCACCGAAGACGCCGAAGGACGCCGGGCCGCTGGTTTTCACCACCGGTTCGGACATCGCATCGTCCACCCAGCTGCCGGTCTGGTTGTCCCACGCCGGCGCCGACGTGCTGGACAGCCACCCGATCGTGGCCATCGACCGCCGCGGACTCGGAATGTCGAGTCCCATCGACTGCCGCGATCGCCTGGACCGCGAGAACATGCGCGATCAGGCCCAGTTCGAGGCCGGCGACGACCCGGTGGCGAACCTCTCCGAAATCTCCAACACCGCTACCACCAATTGCACCGACGCAATCGCGCCGGGAGATTCCGCGTACGACAACACTCACGCGGCCTCGGACATCGAGCGCCTGCGGAACCTGTGGGATGTGCCGGCCGTCGCGCTCGTCGGGATCGGTAACGGCGCCCAGCTCGCGCTGACCTACGCCGGTTCTCGTCCCGACAAGGTCGCCAGACTGATCGTCGACTCGCCCGTCGCCATCGGCGCCAGCGCCGAAGCCGCTGCCGAACAGCAGGTCAAAGGTGAGCAGGCCGCGCTGGACGCGTTCGCGGCCCAGTGTGTGGCGGTGAACTGCGCGCTGGGTCCCGATCCCAAGGGCGCGGTCAGCGCGCTGCTGACCGATGCCAAGACCAGCAAGGGCGTGCGCGCGTCGGTGGCCTCGATCGCCAACGCGATCAGCACCGCCCTCGGGTTCCCGACCGGCGACCGGGTCAACACCACCGTCAGTCTGGCGAACGCGCTGGCGGCGGCCCGGTCCGGTGATGAGAACCAACTCAACAACCTGATCAACCGCGCCGAGAGCATCCGCGACAGCGACGGCCAGTTCGTCAACGGCTGCAGCGACGCGGTAAACCGGCCCACCCCGGACCGGGTGCGGGAGCTGGTCGTCGCCTGGGGCAAGCTCTACCCCCAGTTCGGCGCCGTCGCCGCGCTGAACCTGGTCAAATGCGTGCACTGGCCTACCGGTTCGACTCCGCAGGCGCCGAAAGAACTCAAGATCGACGTGCTGCTGCTGGGCGTGCAGAACGACCCGATCGCCGGCAACGAGGGCGTTGCCGCGACGGCGGCCACCGTGATCAACGCCAACGCCGCCAGCAAGCGGGTGATGTGGCAGGGCATCGGCCACGGCGCCAGCATCTACTCGTCGTGCGCGGTTCCGCCGCTGGTGGGCTATCTGGACAGCGGCAAGCTGCCCGGCACCGACACTTATTGCCCCGCTTAGAAGGATTGCGGACCGCCTAAACCGGATCGCGGACCGCCTAAAGCAGATTGCGGAACGCCTAAAGCACCCGCCGGACCGACTCAAACCTCAACCAGTGCGCCGGTGTACGGTGCGCTGGTGACGGCAGCTGACTCGACCAGAACCGGCTTACGCGCATCGGTGCAGGCCGCATTTCGTCCTGGCCCGGCGACCACGGCATCCGTGTTGCGGGCCGTGCTGTGGCCGGCAGCCATCCTGTCGGTACTGCACCGCAGCATCGTGCTCACCACCAACGGCAACATCACCGACGACTTCAAGCCGGTCTACCGGGCGGTGCTGAACTTTCGGCGCGGCTGGGACATCTACAACGAACATTTCGACTACGTCGACCCGCATTACCTGTATCCGCCGGGCGGCACGCTGCTGATGGCGCCCTTCGGCTACCTGCCGTTCGCGCCGTCGCGCTACCTGTTCATCTCGATCAATACCGTCGCCATCCTGGTCGCTGCCTACCTACTGCTGCGGATGTTCAACTTCACGTTGTCCTCGGTGGCCGCACCCGCCCTGATCCTGGCGATGTTCTGCACCGAAACCGTCACCAACACTCTGGTATTCACCAACATCAACGGCTGCATCCTGCTGCTCGAGGTGCTGTTCCTGAAGTGGCTGCTCGACGGCCGGGCCAGCCGCCAGTGGTGGGCCGGCCTGGCTATCGGGCTGACGCTGGTGCTCAAACCGCTGCTGGGGCCGCTGCTGTTGCTGCCGCTGCTGAACCGCCAGTGGCGGGCGCTGGCGATGGCGTTCCTGGTGCCTCTGGTCGCCAACCTTGCCGCGATACCGCTGGTGCCGCATCCGATGGACTTCTTCACCCGAACGGTGCCCTACATCCTGGGCACCCGCGACTACTTCAACAGCTCGATCGAGGGCAACGGCGTCTACTTCGGCCTGCCCTTCTGGTTGATCATCGCGCTGCGGCTGCTGTTCACCGCGATCGCCATCGGCGCCCTGTGGCTGCTGTACCGCTACTACCGCACCCGCGACCCGCTGTTCTGGTTCACCACGTCCTCCGGGGTGCTGCTGCTGTGGTCGTGGTTGGTGATGTCGCTGGCCCAGGGCTACTACTCGATGATGCTTTTCCCGTTCCTGATGACGGTCGTGCTGCCCAATTCGGTGATCCGCAACTGGCCGGCATGGCTGGGCATCTACGGGTTCATGACGCTGGACCGTTGGCTGCTCTTCAACTGGATGCGGTGGGGACGGGCCATGGAATACCTGAAGATCACCTACGGTTGGTCCCTGGTGTTGATCGTGACGTTCACGGTGCTGTACTTCCGGTTCCTGGACGCCAAGGCGGAGAACAGGCTCGAGGACGGGATCGATCCGACGTGGCTACCGCATGATCAGACGCGCGCTAGCGTGGATGAGGAACCCGCGAAGCACTGAGGAGAAGCGATGACTGAACTCGCGCGTCCGAAACTGCAACTTTCCGACGACGAGTGGCGCAAGAAACTCAACCCGCAGGAGTTCGATGTGCTGCGGCGCGCCGGCACCGAGCGGCCGTTCATCGGCCGGTACACCGACACCAAGACCAAGGGTGTTTACAACTGTCGTGCCTGTGGTGCCGAATTGTTCCGCAGCACAGAGAAATTCGACTCGCACTGCGGGTGGCCGTCGTTCTTCGACCCGTCGAGTTCGGACGCGGTGGTGCTGCGTCCCGACCATTCGATGGGCACCACCCGTACCGAGGTGCTGTGCGCCAACTGCCACAGTCACTTGGGCCACGTGTTCGCCGGCGAGGGTTATCCGACGCCCACCGACCTGCGCTACTGCATCAACTCGATTTCGTTGACGCTGGTCCCCGACGAGGGCTGACGCCACACCGCGCCGACCGTGAATCAGGCGACGGTCCGCCAGCGTGTCGCGTCGCAGAATTCACTCTCGGCGACCGTCTACGCGACGCGATCAGTCGACGCGCGTCGCGTGCACTTCCCAGAACGGCGCGTGCACCCGCCCGCCGGCCAGCCACGGCTCCATCGCGCGGTACTGCGCAAGCATCGACTCCACCTCTTCGGCCATATCGGGATTGCGCGCGGACAGCAACTCGATCGATTCGGGGCCGACGTTGATCAGATAGGTCGTCGGGCCCATATAAGTGATCTCCCAACCACCCAACGGCAGGATCTCCCGAAAATCGTCGGCCGACACCGACCGCAACATTCTGAATCCGTTGACCTCGCCCACGCCGAACTCGAACATGAACAACCGCGCCCCGGGACGGGTGGCGCGGTGCAGCGCTTGCATATAGGACTTCTGCAACTCGGGCGCGGTGATGAAGGTGTGAAAGAACGCGCAGTCCACGACGGTGTCGAACCGGCCGTCCAAACCTTCCAGCTTGGTGGCATCGGCGACCTGGAAATCGACAGTCACCCCGGCCTTCGCGGCGTTGTCGCGGGCCCGCTCGATCGCGGTGGCCGACCCGTCAATGCCCGTCGCTGAAAGACCTTGCGAGGCATAGTAAATCGCGTGGTGGCCGGGCCCGGTTCCGGGGTCGAGCACCTCCCCCCGCACGGCACCCACAGCGACGAGTTGCTGCACGACGGGCTGAGGGCCGCCGATGTCCCACGGCGTAGCGGCAGGCAGGCCGCGCACCACACGATCGTCGCGGTAGCTGTCCTCGAAACGGGCCGGGTCGGTGGGATCAAACGCCTGAGTCATATGGCGCCGCTCTCCCCCGCAAGCGGGAGGTACCCCCACCTCATCGCTTCGTCCCCCGCAAGCGGGAGGTGCCCCCACTGCATCGTCGCCGGCGCGGGTCATGGCAGCGCGTTCACCAACTGCTCGACGCCCACCCGGGGACCGGTGTAGAACGGCGTCTCCTCCCGGGTGTGCCGCCGGGCATCGGTGGCACGCAGTTCCCGCATCAGGTCGACGATGCGGTACAGCTCGGGAGCCTCGAACGCCAGCAGCCACTCGTAGTCGCCAAGCGCGAAGGCGGGCACGGTGTTGGCGCGCACGTCCTTGTACTCACGCGCGGCCATCCCGTGCTCGGCCAGCATCCGGCGACGTTCCTCGTCGGGCAACAGATACCACTCATAGGACCGCACAAAGGGATACACGCAGATGTAGTTGCCCGGGTCCTCGCCGGCCAGGAACGCTGGGATGTGGCTCTTGTTGAATTCGGCGGGCCGGTGCAGCGCGACACTGCTCCACACCGGCGTGCAGGCCCGCCCCAGCGTGGTGGTGCGGCGGAAGTCGGCATAGGTCGCCTGCAACGCCTCGATCCGTTCGGCGTGGGTCCAGATCATGAAGTCGGCGTCCGCGCGCAGGCCGGCGACGTCGTAGAGGCCGCGCACCACCACGCCGGCCTCCTCCTGTTGCTTTAGAAAAGTGGCGGTCTCGTCGATGATGGCGTCGCGCTGGTCGCCCAACTCGCCGGGTTGCACCGAGAACACCGAGAACATCAGGTAGCGGATCGTCGCATTGAGGGCGTCGAAGTCGAGGCGTGCCATGACTCCTATGGTGCCACCAGCTCGGTGACCGCCCGTCCGGCCGCCCCGACGCAGGCCGGCACACCGATCCCGTCGAGATAACTGCCCGCGACGGCCAGCGTCGGCGGCAGACCTGCACGCAGCTCGGCGATCAGCGCCGCGTGCCCCGGCCCGTACTGCGGCATCGCTTCGAGCCACCGCTGCACCCGCGCGTCAACCGGTTCGACCGTCAGTCCGAATACGTCGGCGATGTCCTGGCGGGCCCAGGCCAGCAGCACCTCATCGGGTGTGGCCGCGGCGATGTCGTCACCGAAACGCCCGTACGACAGCCGCAACAACTGCACGTCGCCACCGCCGCCCCATTTGCGCGACGACAGGGTGATCGCCTTGGCGTGCAGGGGCTCCCCGCTGGCCACCAGCACGCCCGAGGACTGCGGAAAGGCGGTGTCGGCCGGCACCGCCAGTGCCACCACCGCCGCCGAGGCGGTCACGATCCGGCCGGCGGCCGCGGCAGTACTCGGCGCGATCGTCTGCACCAGGCGAGCCAACTGCGCCGCCGGGACGGCCAGGACCACGGCGTCCGCGGGCCAGCGGACGCCTTTGTCGTCGTGCAAAGTCCAGCCGGGTTCCAGGGCGCGAATACCGGCCTGCACCCAGTGAATTCGGCTGCGCGCCACCAATTCGTCGAGCAGCACCTGATAGCCACCCTGCAACGAGCCGAACACCGGTCCTCCGCCGGCCGGCGGCAGGCAGTGCAGGACCGCGTCGGTGAGGCTGGTGGCGCCGCGGTCCAGGGCTGCGGCCACGGTGGGCACAGCCGCGCGCAACCCGATCGTCGCCGCGGAACCCGCATAGACCCCGGCCAGCAGCGGCTCGACCGAGCGGCTCACCACCTGCTCCCCGAACCGGTCTGCCACCAACTCGCCGACCGCCGGATCGCTGCCCGGAGTCCAATGCAGCGGGCGCTGCGGTTCCGCCTCGATGCGTGCCAACGTCTCGTCGTCGACCAGCCCGCTCACCGACGCGGCCGACGACGGGATCCCGGCCACGGTGTCCGACGGCAGGGCGTGCAGCCGCCGGCCGCTGTAGATCAGGGGCCGCACACCGGTGGTGGCGCGTTGCAGGTGCGTCAGGCCCAGCTCGGCCAGCAGCGCCGGCATCTCGGGCCGGCGCGCCACGAAAGCTTCGGCACCCAGGTCCATGACCTGCCCACCGACCACCTCGGTGCGCAGGATGCCGCCCAGGCGGTCGGCCGGCTCGAACAGGGTGATACTGGCGTCGTCACCGACCGCAACCCGCAGCCGGTATGCCGCCGTCAATCCCGAAATACCGCCGCCCACAACACAATACGAGCGGGTCATAGCGACTGGACCAGCGCCACCAGTTCGGTCAGCACACCGGGGTCGGTTTCCGGCAACACTCCGTGTCCGAGGTTGAAGACGTGCCCGGCCGCACCCGCGTCGACGGCGCGACGCCCGTCTTCGACGACCGCGCGCGCGGCACGTTGGGCCACCTCCCAGCCCGCCAGCACCACCACCGGGTCGAGGTTCCCCTGCAGCGCCGTGCCGGGGACGACCCGGCTCGCGGCGTCGGTCAGCGAGGTGCGCCAGTCGACGCCGACCGCGCGGGCGCGCCCCGGCTGCACCGCCTCGGACATGGCGCCCAGCAACTCGGCGGTGCCGACACCGAAATGCGTCATGGGCACGTCGAGCTCGGCCAGCGTGGCGAAAACCCGGGAGCTGTGCGGCAGCACATATTGCCGGTAGTCCGCCAGTGACAGCGTCCCCGCCCACGAATCGAACATCTGGATCGCGTCCACCCCGGCCTCGATCTGGCCGCGCAGGAACGCGATGGTGAGGTCGGCGAGTTTCGTCAGCAGCGCGTGCCAGGTGTCCGTCTCGGCCAGCATCATCGCCTTGGTGCGGGCGTGGTTGCGGCTCGGCCCGCCCTCGACCAGATACGACGCCAGCGTGAACGGCGCTCCGGCGAACCCGATCAACGGCACGTCGCCCAGTGCGGACACCAACAGCCCGACGGTGTCCAGCACCGGCTGAACCGCTTGCATGTCAAGGGGTTTCATGGCCTCGACATCGGCCGCGGTCCGGATCGGATCGGCGATCACCGGACCGACGTCGGGAACGATGTCCAGATCCACCCCAGCGGCCCGCAGCGGTACCACGATGTCGGAGAACAGAATCGCGGCGTCCACGCCGTAGCGGCGAACCGGCTGCAGGGTGACCTCGCAGGCCACTTCCGGCTCGAAGCACGCGGCCAGCATGCTGTGCTGTTTGCGCAGCGCCCGGTACTCGGGCAGCGAACGGCCGGCCTGCCGCATGAACCAGACCGGTACCCGGCTGGGTTTGCGGCCGGCGACCGCGGCCAGATAGGGCGACGCAGGGAGGTCGCGACGGGTTGTGTTCATCGCGCTCAATGCTGCCAGAAGCGAAAGGCGCCGCCACCGCTGCGTAACATCAGCCGGGATGCCCGCAACTTATGACGACTTTCCCAGCCTGCGCTGCGAACGCGGCGACAACGGAATCCTCAACCTGGTGCTCGACGCTCCCGGACTGAACTCGGTCGGACCACAGATGCACCGCGACCTGGCCGACGTCTGGCCGGTGATCAACCGCTATCCCGACGTCAAGGTGGTCCTGGTCCGCGGCGAAGGCAAGGCGTTCTCCTCCGGCGGCAGCTTCGACCTCATCGACGAGACGATCGGCGACTACGAAGGTCGCATCCGCATCATGCGGGAGGCCCGCGACCTGGTGCTCAACCTGGTCAACTTCGACAAGCCGGTGGTTTCGGCGATCCGGGGTCCTGCCGTCGGCGCCGGACTGGTGGTGGCGCTGCTGGCCGACATCTCGGTGGCGGGACGGACGGCGAAGATCATCGACGGACACACCAAGCTGGGCGTGGCCGCCGGAGATCACGCCGCGATCTGCTGGCCGCTGCTGGTGGGGATGGCCAAGGCCAAGTACTACCTGCTGACCTGCGAGACGCTCTCCGGCGAAGAAGCCGAGCGGATCGGCCTGGTGTCGACCTGCGTCGACGACGACGACGTGCTGGCCACCGCTACGAGGCTGGCGGAGAATCTGGCCGCCGGAGCGCAGCACGCGATCCGCTGGACCAAGCACAGCCTCAACCACTGGTATCGCATGTTCGCCCCGGCCTTCGAGACCTCGCTCGGCCTGGAATTCATCGGCTTCAGCGGTCCTGACGTGCAGGAAGGGCTGGCCGCGCACCGCGAGAAGCGCCCGGCCCGGTTTGACAGCAGTCCGTCGAGCTGAGCCCAATTCGGCGCGCCTGTGCACGCGTGTCGGCCGATGGGTCTACCGTCGAAATTCATGACATCAGCGGTTGAACCCGAGCCATTCCGCGAAGCGGTCGCGGCGATGAACGGTGTCACCGTGCGGCCCGAGATCGAGCTGGGACCGATCCGCCCGCCCCAGCGCCTGGCGCCGTTCAGTTACGCGCTGGGCGCCGAGGTCAAGCATCCGGACCTGGAAATCGTCCCCGAGCGATCCGAAGGTGACGCGTTCGGCAGGCTCATCCTGCTCTACGACCCCGAGGGTTCCGACGCCTGGGACGGCACCATCCGCCTGGTCGCCTACATTCAGGCGGACCTAGACTCCCACGAAGCCATCGACCCCCTGCTGCCGGAAGTCGCCTGGAGTTGGTTGTCCGAAGCCCTGGACTCGCACACCAAGCACATGACCGCGCTGGGCGGGACGGTCACCGCCACCACGTCGGTGCGTTACGGCGACATCTCCGGTCCGCCGCGCGCCCATCAGCTGGAGCTACGCGCGTCGTGGACTGCCACCACCCCGGACGTGGGCAGCCACGTCGAGGCGTTCTGCGACGTTCTGGAGCACGCGGCGGGTCTGCCGCCGGCCGGTGTCACCGACCTGAGTTCACGGTCACGCGCCTGACATGTGCCCCGACCCGTCTCCGGCGGAGGCCGATCCGCCGGGCAGCACGGAGCCCGAAGTTCCGCTGCTCTTACACCCGGCCGACGGCATGCCGAATCTGTCCGTGTACGCCAGCGACATCGCCGCGGCCGCCGAGCAACTCGACCGCGGCCACGGCCCGTTTGCGGTGGACGCCGAACGGGCCTCCGGCTTCCGCTACTCCAACCGCGCCTATCTGATCCAGATCCGCCGGTCCGGCGCCGGCACCGTGCTCATCGACCCGGTCAGCCACGGCGGTGATCCGCTGAGCGTGTTACGGCCGGTCGCCGAAGTGCTCGGCCAGGACGAATGGATTCTGCACTCGGCCGACCAGGACCTGCCCTGCCTGGCCGAGGTCGGCATGCGCCCGCCTGCGCTGTATGACACCGAGTTGGCCGGCCGGCTGGCCGGGTTCGAGCGGGTCAATCTGGCGACCATGGTCGAGCGACTGCTGGGTCAGGGTCTGGCCAAAGGCCACGGCGCCGCCGACTGGTCCAAACGCCCGCTGCCGTCGGCCTGGCTCAACTACGCCGCTCTGGACGTGGAACTGCTCATCGAGTTGCGCCACGCGATCGCCCAGGTGCTGGCCGAGCAAGGTAAGACAGATTGGGCCGCACAGGAATTCGAACATCTGCGGACCATCGAGGAGCGAGTCGCCGCGGCACCCACCCGGCGCGACCGCTGGCGCCGCACCTCGGGCATCCACAAGGTGCACGATCGCCGAGCACTGGCAGCGGTGCGCGAACTGTGGACCACCCGCGACAAGATCGCGCAACGCCGCGACATCGCGCCGCGCCGCATCCTGCCCGATTCGGCGATCATCGACGCCGCGCTGGCCAACCCGACGTCCGTCGATGAACTGGTGGCGTTGCCCGTATTCGGCGGGCGCAATCAGCGGCGCAGCGCGCCGATGTGGTTGGCGGCGCTGGAGGCTGCCCGGCAGTCGGACCTCCCGGACGTCGCGGAGCAATCCGCCGGGCCGCCCCCGCCGGCGCGCTGGAGTCGACGCAAGCCCGACGCGGCCGCCCGGCTGGAGGTCGCCCGCGCGGCGCTGGCCGGCTTGTCCGAGCAGGTGGGCATCCCGACGGAGAACCTGATCGCACCGGATCTGGTGCGCCGGCTGTGCTGGGAGTGGGAGGCCCTCGCCGCGCGCGGCGATGACCCGGTTGCCGTCACCGACGGGTTCCTGCTGGCAGGAAACGCGCGGCCATGGCAACGCGAACTGGTGGATAACGTGCTGGCCGACGCGGTGACCCGGGCCCCGCAGAGCGGCGCCGAAACCGACTAGTCCAGCTGCTCGCTCACAGCGGACTGCTCTACGGCCGAAGTCCCTTGTGCCGCAACCCAACCCGTGATCCGCCGGGCTACATCCTGGTCGGTGAGCCCCAGCTCCGCAAGCACCTCACCACGCGACGCGTGCTCGTAGAACTGCTGCGGCAGCCCGACGTCGCGGCAGGGGATGTCGATGTCGGCCGCACGCAGCGCCGCCGACACCGCCGAGCCCACGCCACCGGCCAATCCGTTGTCCTCCATGGTGACCAGGAGCTTGTGCTGCAACGCCATCTCGCGCACCGCGTCGGGCACCGGCAACACCCAGCGCGGGTCGATCACCGTCACACCGATCCCCTGGTTGTGCAGCCGCTTGGCGACGGCCAGCGCCATCGAGGCGAACGCGCCCACCGCCACCAGCAGCACGTCGGTGTTCAGGCCGCCAGCCGGCACCGCCAGCACGTCCACCCCGTCGCGTCGCTCCAGGGCCGGAATGTCCTCGCCCACATCGCCTTTGGGGAAACGCAAAGCGGTGGGACCGTCATTGACGTCCAGCGCCTCGCCGAGTTCCTCCCGCAACCGGGTGGCGTCGCGCGGCGCCGCCACGCGCATACCGGGCACCACTCCCAGGATCGACAGGTCCCACATGCCGTTGTGGCTGGCGCCGTCGTTGCCGGTCACCCCGGCACGGTCCAGGACCATGGTGACGGGCAGCTTGTGCAACGCCACGTCCATCATGATCTGGTCGAACGCCCGGTTCAGGAACGTCGAATAGATCGCGACCACCGGATGCATGCCGCCCATCGCCAGCCCGGCCGCCGAGGTCATCGCATGCTGCTCGGCGATGCCGACGTCGAACAACCGGTCGGGGAACACCTCACCGAACGCCGACAGCCCGGTGGGCCCGGGCATCGCCGCGGTGATGGCCACGATGTCGCGCCGCTTGCGACCGACGTCGATCAGCGCTTCGGCGAACGTCGACGTCCAACCCGGGCCCGCCACCTTGGTGGCCACCCCGGTGATCGGGTCGATCGGCACCGTGGAGTGCATCTGCTCGGCCTCATCGGCCTCGGCGGGGCCATACCCCATCCCCTTGCGGGTGACGACGTGCACGATCACGGGGGCGCCGAAGCCGCGGGCACTGCGCAACGCGACCTCGACAGCGCGCTCGTCGTGTCCGTCGACGGGACCGACGTACTTCAGGCCGAGGTCGGTGAACAGCAGTTGTGGCGACAGGGAGTCCTTGATGCCGGCCTTGACGCTGTGCATGAAGTGGTAGGCGACCTCACCGACCACCGGCACCGCCTGCACGGCGTTGCGACCCTTCTCGAGGAACCGTTCGTAGGCCGGCTGCAACCGCAGGGTGGCCAGGTGGTCGGCCACCCCACCGATCGTCGGTGCGTAGCTGCGACCGTTGTCGTTGACGACGATGATCACCGGCCGCTGTGAAGCGGCGATGTTGTTCAGCGCCTCCCAGCACATGCCGCCGGTGAGCGCGCCGTCCCCGACCACCGCGACCACGTGCCGGTTGCGGTGTCCGGTGAGCTCGAACGCCTTGGCCAGGCCGTCGGCGTACGAGAGCGCCGCGCTGGCATGGCTGGATTCGACCCAGTCGTGCTCGCTCTCGGCGCGTGACGGATATCCCGACAGGCCGCCCTTCTTACGCAGGGTCTCGAAGTCCTGGGCGCGACCGGTCAGCATCTTGTGGACATAGGCCTGGTGACCGGTGTCGAAGATGATCGGGTCGTGCGGCGAGTCGAACACCCGGTGCAACGCGAGGGTCAGTTCGACGACCCCGAGATTGGGGCCGAGGTGTCCTCCGGTGGCAGCAACCTTATGGATCAGAAACTCGCGAATCTCTTGGGCCAAGTCGCGGAGTTGCTGTTGCGAAAGGTGCTGCAGATCGGCGGGCCCGCGGATCTGTTCCAGCATCTGGTCAGTCTACGCAGCGCGCGCAACCGCGGCAGGGTGAGCAGGCCGCCTAGGAGGCGCCGAACAGTTCGGCCAGGGTGTCATGCAGTTCGGGATCCGCCAGCACGACGACCTCGTCGCCGGCCTGCAGTTCGGTATCGCCACGCACCGGCACCAGGCCAGTGGTCCGCACCACGATGCTCACCCAGATGTCACCGACCATGTCACCGAGCCCCTCGACCGTGCACCCCTGCGCGGTGGAGCCCTGCGCAACCGTGAAGCGATGGACGCCGTGCGGTTCGTCCGCGAGCCGCACACCGATCTCCCACGGCTGGGTCTCGACGGTCCGCATCGGCAAGCGCAACAGCCTGGCGACGCCGGGCACCGAGCTGCCCTGCACCAGGACGGAGAAGATGACGACGACGACCACGATGCCGTAGAGCCGTTCGGCCTCGGCGATATGGGCGGCGCGCAGGAATTCGCCGAGCAGGATCGGCACCGCACCCTTCAGACCGGCGAACAGGATGAAGCTGCGTTCGTTGCGCTCCAGGTCCACGCGAACCAGGCACGCGCTCACCGCCAGCGGCCGGATCAGTGCGGTCAGGGCCACGCCCAGGACCAGGCCGGGAATCCAGACATCCGGGTGGGCCAGTACGCGCAGGTCCACGGTCAGCCCCAGCACGGTGAAGGCGATGATTTCGGCCAGTCCCGCCAGCGCGGCATGGAAACGCTTGATCTCGGGTTTGTACGGCGCGCGCGCGTCACCGATCACGATGCCCGCGACGAACACCGCCAGAAAACCCGAGCCGTGCGCGAGCGTGGCAATGCCGTACAGCATCAGTGCCGAAGCCAGCGTTCGCAGCGGGTAGAGACCTTCGCTGGGCAGGGCGACGCGGCGCATGAACACCAGGAGGGCCCGGCCACCAAGCACCCCGACGGCTCCGCCGATAGCCATCTGCATGACGAATTGCGTTCCCACACTGGCGAACCCGGCCGCGCTGAGGCCCCCGGCGGCGATCAGGCTCGCCATCAAGGAGATGCCGACCGGATCGTTGGCGCCGGACTCACCCTCGAGGATGGTGCTGCTTCGTCCGGAGATCTCGCGCTTACCCAGCACCGAGAAGACGACGGCCGGATCGGTGGGGGCTACCGCGGTGGCCACCAGAACCGCTGCGTACCAATTGATTCCGCACGCATAATGCAGCATCAGCGCCGCCCCGCCGGCGGTGAGCGCGGTACCCAGGACGCCGACCGACAAGATAGGAGCCGCGGCAGCGCGAAAGCGCACGGGCCCGATGTGCATTCCGCCGTCGAACAACACCAACACCAACGCGACGGTCAGCACCCGCTCCACCGTCCGCTCGGATGGTGGCTGCACGACCGGCACGGCGTGCACCGCCAGCGCTGCTCCGACCAGGACCAGCAGGGGAACCGGGATTTTCACCCGCTCGGTGAGCCGGTTGGCCAGCACCGCAATCAACCCGACGGCGCTGGAGAACAAGACGATCAGGGCGTAGCGGGCAGTCTCGCTCACGGAAGCCGCCTTTCACGCGATCGATCGACAAAATAACGCCGACCAGACTTCCCGGCACACCGCGAAGGAGTCTAGCCTGCCGCGACGCCGGGTCAGCGGGTCAGCAACGCCACGCACTCCACGTGGTGGGTCAGCGGGAACGCATCGAACACCCTGATCTGTTCGACGACGTATCCGCGCTCCCGGTACAACCCGATGTCACGGGCGAAAGATGCTGCCTCACAACCTATATGCACCACCCGCGGCACGTCGGCAGCGGCCAGCAGATCGATCACTTCGCGGCCGGCGCCGGTGCGCGGCGGATCCAGCACCGCAACCCCGGCGCTCTCGGCCTGGCCTGCCAGCGCCCGGCGCACCGACTCCGTGACCACCTCGACCTGCGGCAGGTCGGCCAGGGCGGCCCGGGCCGCCCCCGACGCGCCCCGCGCCGTGTCGACCGACAGCACCCGGCCCGACTCCCCCACCGCGGCCCCGAGCACCGCGGCGAAGACTCCGGCTCCGCCGTAGAGATCCCAGGCCGTCGCACCGGACGCGGGTTGCGCCCAGTCCGCGACCAACTCGCTGTACACCCGGGCGCCGTCGCGATGGGACTGCCAGAACGCCGTCACCGGCACTCGCCAGCTGCGCGCACCCACCCGCTGCACGGCGTGATAGTTGCCTTCGGTCACCTTCGACACAGTGCGCTTACCCTGCCGCAGCGTGCGCAGCACATGACGCTCACCGTCGTCGTCGACGACCACGTGCAGGTGGGCGCCGACCGGCCAATCGGCCCCGGACAGCCCCTCGAGCATCCCGGACGGCAACTGTCCGCACCGCAGGTCGGTGACCAGCTCGTCGCTGTGATAGCGGTGAAAACCGGGCCGCCGGTCGGATCCGACGTCCAGGCGGACCCGGGTGCGCCAACCGGTCGACCCGGCGTCGGACAGCGGTTCGGCCGGGCCGGACCAGCTGTGTCCGCCGAGGCGGTCCAGCTGGTTGGCCACCACCTGCGCCTTGAGGTCGCGGGCCGCCGCGGGCGCGACGAAGGCCAGATCACAGCATCCGGCACCGCCGGCTCCCGCGATCGGGCACAGCGAATCCGTGCGGTCCGCCGAGGGTTCCAGCACCTCGACAACCTCTGCGTGCCAATAGGATCCGCGATCGGCGGTGACGCGCGCGCGTACCCGCTCCCCGGGCAGCGCATAGCGGACGAAAACCACCCGGCCCTCGTGATGCGCAATGCAACTGCCACCGTTGGCAGGAGCCCCGGTGACCAGAGTCAGTTCACCGCAAGCGTTTTCGTGGTTCAATCGAAGATGCCCCGACGGGCGTCGCCGGGCGCCACGTGCGGCTGCAACGCCTTGACCCGTTCAGACGAAGTCAGCTGCCACGGCACAGACGTCACCATCACGCCGGGCATGAACAGCAGGCGCCCCTTGAGCCGCAGCGCACTCTGGTTGTGCAGCAACTGTTCCCACCAGCGCCCCACCACATACTCCGGGATGAACACCGTGACCACGGTGCGCGGCGATTCCTTGCTGACCCGTTTCACGTAGTCGAGTACCGGACGCGTGACTTCGCGGTAGGGGGACGCGATCACCTTCAGCGGAACGCTGACGTCGCTTTCCTCCCACTCGTGTACCAGCTCGCGGGTTTCGGCGTCATCGACGCTCACCGTGACGGCTTCCAGTACGTCGGGCCGGGTCGCCCGGGCGTAGGCCAGGGCGCGCAGCGTGGGCAGATGCAGCTTCGACACCAGCACCAGAGCGTGATTGCGGCTGGGCAGCACGATCTCGTCGCCGTGTTCGGCGGCCTGCTCGGCCAATTCGCGGGTGACGCCGTCGTAATGCCGGCGGATCAGCTTCATCAACGCGAACAGCAATGTCATGGCGACCAACGCGATCCAGGCGCCGGCGAGGAATTTGGTGACCATGACGACCAGCAGCACCGCGCCGGTGGCGAGAAGTCCGACCGTGTTGACGATCCGCGAACGGTGCATCCGCCGCCGCGCCGCCGGGTCGGTTTCGGTGCGCAGCAGCCGGGTCCAGTGCCGCACCATGCCGATCTGACTCAGCGTGAACGAAATGAACACCCCGACGATGTAGAGCTGGATCAGGGCGCTCAGCTCGGCGCGGAAAGCGATGATCGCCAGCAGCGCCGACAGGGACAGGAACGCGATCCCGTTGGAGAACGCCAACCGGTCGCCGCGGGTGTGGAACTGGCGTGGCAGGTAACTGTGTTGCGCCAGCACCGAACCCAGCACCGGGAAGCCGTTGAACGCGGTATTGGCCGCCAGCACCAGGATGAGCGCGGTCACCGCGGTGATCAGCACGAAGCCGATGTGGAAGCTGCCGAAAACGGTCTCGGCCAGCTGGGTGACCAGCGTCTTCTGGTAATAACCGGCCGGCGCACCGGCCAGTTGCGTCGCCGGGTCGCTGACCAGCTGAACCCCGATTTTCTTGGCCAGCACGATGATCCCCATCAGCAGGGTGACCGCGATGGCGCCGAGCATCAGCAGCGTGGTGGCCGCGTTCTTCGACTTCGGTTTCTCGAATGCGGGCACCCCGTTGCTGATCGCCTCGACACCGGTGAGCGCCGCGCAACCCGAGGAGAACGCCCGTGCCATCAGGAAGACCAGTGCAAAACCGACGATCTTTCCGTGCTCGGAATGCATCTGGAAGCCGGCGGACTCCGCCTTCAGCGGATTCCCCAGGACGAAGATGCGGAAGAGGCCCCAGCCGATCATGCCGGTCACCCCGATGATGAAGCCGTAGGTCGGGATCGCGAACGCAAGCCCGGATTCCCGAACGCCGCGCAGATTCATCGCCGTCACCAACAGGATGGCGGCCACACAGAACCACACCTTGTGGTGGGCCACGATGGGCACCGCCGATCCGATGTTGGACATCGCCGACGCTGTCGAAACAGCAACGGTGAGAACGTAATCCACCATCAGCGCGCTGGCCACCGTCAGGCCCGCGTTGGGACCGAGATTGGTGGTGACCACCTCGTAGTCGCCGCCGCCCGAGGGGTAGGCGTGCACGTTCTGCCGGTAGCTGGCCACCACCACCAACATGACCGCGGCCACCGCCAGCCCGATCCACGGCGACAGCGCGTAGGCCGCCAGCCCGCCGATCGACAGCATCAGGAAGACCTCTTCGGGTGCGTAGGCCACCGAGGACAGTGCATCGGAGGCGAACACCGGCAGAGCTATGCGCTTGGGCAGCAGCGTGTGGGCCAGCCGGTCGCTGCGAAACGGCCGTCCGATCAGCAGACGGCGCGCAGCGGTTGAAAGTTTGGACACGAGAGCCAAGAGTAGGCCCACTCGGCTTTGGCGGTAGCGTTCCGTAGGCGAGAATTCTCACGACCGAAATCGGCCCGCCAGCGTAGGTTGCCGATCACAATGACGCGCAGGACACAACCGAAAGGACCTCCGAGTGAAGGTGGTTGTGATGGGTTGCGGCCGGGTCGGTTCTTCGGTGGCGGACGGGCTGTACCGAATCGGCCATGACGTGTCGGTGATCGACCGCGACAGCGCCGCATTCAACCGGCTCAGCCCGGAGTTCGACGGCGACCGGGTGCTCGGCCAGGGTTTCGACCGTGACGTGCTGTTGCGGGCCGGCATCGAAAGCGCCGACGCGTTCGCCGCCGTGTCCTCCGGAGACAACTCCAACATCATCTCGGCGCGGCTGGCCCGCGAGACCTTCGGGGTGCGACGCGTGGTGGCGCGGATCTACGACGCCAAGCGCGCCGAGGTCTACGAGCGGCTGGGCATCCCGACGATCGCCACCGTGCCCTGGACCACCGACCGTCTGCTGAACGCCTTGACACAGGAGACCGAGACGGCCAAATGGCGAGATCCGACGGGCACCGTCGCCGTCGCGCAGGTGGTGCTGCACGAAGACTGGGTCGGACACCGCGCCACCGACCTGGAGCAGGCCACCGGCGCGCGCGTGGCGTTCCTGATCCGCTTCGGAACCGGCATCCTGCCCGAACCCAAGACCGTGCTGCAGGCCGGCGACCAGGTCTATGTCGCCGCCATCTCCGGCCGAGCCGCCGAAGCCGTGGCCATTGCGGCGCTGCCGCCGAGCGAGGACCTGGACAAATGACGCCCGCTGACTGCGGCGGAGACCGCAAATGAAAGTAGCTGTCGCCGGCGCCGGCGCCGTCGGGCGCTCGGTCACCCGGGAACTCGTCGCCAACAGGCACGACGTCACCCTGATCGAGCGCAATGCCGACCACCTCGACACCGATGCCATCCCCGCGGCGCACTGGCTGCTGGGCGACGCCTGCGAGTTGAGCCTGCTCGAGCAGATGCACCTGGAAGATTTCGACGTCGTCGTCGCCG
This sequence comes from Mycobacterium paragordonae, assembly GCF_003614435.1. Classification (NCBI taxonomy): domain Bacteria; kingdom Bacillati; phylum Actinomycetota; class Actinomycetes; order Mycobacteriales; family Mycobacteriaceae; genus Mycobacterium; species Mycobacterium paragordonae. Next base: position 2,483,864 of record NZ_CP025546.1, on the reverse strand, counting down.
CCACCGGCGACGACAAGGTCAATGTGGTGCTGAGCCTGCTGGCCAAGACCGAGTTCGCTGTTCCGCGGGTGGTGGCCCGGGTCAATGACCCGCGCAACGAATGGTTGTTCACCGACGCGTGGGGCGTCGACGTCGCGGTGTCCACACCACGAATGCTGGCCTCGCTGATCGAGGAAGCCGTCGCCGTCGGAGACCTGGTGCGGCTGATGGAGTTCCGCAAAGGCCAGGCCAATCTGGTCGAGATCACCCTGCCCGACGACACCCCGTGGGGCGGCAAGCCGGTACGCAAACTGCAGTTACCGCGCGATGTCTCGCTGGTGACCATCCTGCGGGGTCCACGGGTGATCGTGCCCGAGGGTGACGAACCGCTCGAAGGTGGCGACGAGTTGCTGTTCGTCGCGGTCACCGAGGCGGAAGAGGAACTGCGCCGGCTGCTGCTGCCGACCAGCTAGTCGCGATCGCAAGAGCGGCCGCAGGCCGGTCGCAGCGGGTCGCGACCATCTGACTAGTCCCGAATGGGCTCGCCGTCGATCTCGGCCGGCACCGGGTGTTCGACCGCGGGCAGGGCTCGCAGCACGGCCTTGATGGCCCCGTAGGTCACCAGGGCTGCCAACGCCGTCAATGGCCACCCCATGGCGATCCGGGTCACGCCCAGCCAGCCGGTCTTGCCGAGTTCGTAGAGATGCCCCTGGACGCCGAAACGCGCCACGAACACCACGGTCCAGCACGACGTCGCGATGTCGAACGCGTAGACCGCACGCGGCACCGCGCGCCACCCGTTGTCGCGGCCGGTGGCCCAGCTCCACAGATAACCCACCACCGGACGCCGGATCACGATCGACACCGCGAACACGACCGCCCAGAACAACGACATCCAGATGCCGAGCAGGAAATAACCCTTGGACTGTCCGACCAGATAGGCGATCAGCGCGCACACGGCGACACCGAAGAATCCCGACAACGCCGGCTGTAACGAGTCCCGGCGGATCAGCCGCCACAGCAGAACCAGGGCCGCCGCGGCCATCGCACTGCCGATCGCGGCCAGCAGGCCTGAGACGCTGGAGGCGACCACGAACGTCACCACAGGCAACGAAGAGTAGATGAGCCCGCTCACACCACCGGCCTGCGCCAGCAGGCTCTCGGCGCTGAAACGGTTATCGCTCACGGGAATTCGAGTTGGTGATGAGGGAAATCGTCAACGCTGGATTTCGTAGTGGGGGTTGTAGATGGCCTTGGTGCCGTTCTCCATCTTGCCCATCCGGCCGCGCACCCGCAGAGTGCGTCCCGACTCGATGCCCGGGATGCGCCGCTGCCCCAACCACACCAGCGTCACGGTGTCGCTGCCGTCGAACAACTCCGCGCGAACCCCGCCGGAGCAACCCTTGCCGTTTGTCTCGACACTGCGCAGCGTGCCCACCATGGTGACCTCCTGGCCACGCTGGCAGTCGACTGCTCGCTGCGCGCCGGTATTGAGGACTTCGTCGGAAAGTTCTTCGACGTCGCGTTGCTCCGGGTCCTCCGTCAACCGACGGGTGAGCCGGCGTAGATACCCCTGGGCCCCCATGGCCACTCCTGACACTTCGACGTCGTTAAGAAAGCTATGTTTCAAATCAGCATTCCACCATGCCAACGGTCACCGTAGACCTCTTGGTTCCCTGATGCCACACGGATGAAACCACCGAATTTCGGGCGTACCCAGCTACCGGGCACTATGGGGAGGTGGTTGTCGATCTGCGCGGTGTCACGACCGTGTTGTTGCCCGGTACCGGATCCGACGAAAACTACGTCTACCGGGCATTTTCCGGCCCATTGCAGGCTCTCGGTGCGGTGTTGGTCACACCCGCGCCGCAACCGCACCGATTGCTCGACGGTTACGTGTCCGCGCTCGACGATGCGGCAGCCACCGGACCGATCGCGGTCGGTGGCGTGTCGATAGGCGCGGCCGTGGCAGCGACGTGGGCACTGGCCCACCCGGAGCGCACCGTGGCGGTTCTGGCGGCCCTGCCGGCCTGGACCGGGGAACCCGACTCGGCACCCGCGGCGCTCGCCGCTCACTACACGGCTTCGCAGTTGCGCACCGACGGTCTGGACGCCACGACGGCGCAGATGCGGGCCTCCAGCCCGCCCTGGTTGGCCGACGAGCTGGCCCGGTCCTGGGCGGCTCAGTGGCCGCTGCTCCCAGATGCCATGGAGGAGGCGGCGTCCTACGTCGCACCGAGCCGCGCCCAGCTGACGCGACTGGTTCCGCCGCTGGGCGTGGCGGCTGCGGTCGACGACCCGATCCACCCGCTGCAGGTCGGTGCCGACTGGGCCGCCGATGCACCCCGGGCCGCCCTGCGCACGGTCACACTCGACGAGATCGGGGCGCGTCCGGACGCATTGGGAGCGGCCTGCCTGGCCGCCCTGAGCGCTGCGGGCTGACGGCCGTCCGGTCTAACCGCCGGTGGAGGTGCTGCGCAGCTGCTGCATCGCCGAGCCTTCGGTGCTGCGACGCGCGGCCGGCTCGTCCGGCGGGGGTTGCGCCTGCGTCTGCTCAGGGGTCTGCTCGGCGCCCTGCTGAGCGGCGGCGGCCTCGCGGAGCTGCTGCAACATCGGCTCCGGCAGCTGTACCGCCAGCGGAGTGCGTACCGGCAGCGGAGTGTCGCCGCGGCGAACCACCGTGTCCGCCAGGGCCTCGCGCGCCTCGTCGGTCAGGGCGTCGATGGTCTCGTGCGGTCCGTTGACCACGCAGCGGATCATCCAGCGGTAGCCGTCAACTCCGATGAAGCGCACCACACCGGATGCGGTGCCGACGACTTCGCGTCCCCACGGCCCGTCCTTGATCGACACCTTGGCGGAGTCTTTGCGCAACGAGTCGGCCAGCTCGCCGGCCACCTCGCGCCACAGCCCCGCCGTCTTGGGGGCGGCGTAGGCGGCGATGGTGAACCGCCCGTTGGGCGTGACGACCCACACCGCGCTGGGCACCCCGGTCTCGGTCAGCTCGACCTGCACCTGGCCCGCCGCCGGCATGGGGATCAGCACCGACCCCAGATCCAGCCGGGCCGTTTCGGCGTCCGCCGGATCGTCGAAGTCCTCGATGTCGAAAGGGCCCTCGAGCGACTCGTCGCCACCGGCGAGCCCTTCCTCGGCGCCTTCTTCCTCGGCTTTCTCCACGCCTTTCTCGAGGGGTGGATCAGCCGGCTGCGATTGCGACGAGTTGTCGTCCTTGCGTGTGCGTCTACCGAATGCTGGCATCAGCGCCGCTCCTTCTCATCGCTTGGTCTCCCGCGTTCACAGACTCGCGTGCCCGCCGGAAGATCCGTGACCACCCTCGCCACGGGACGTTTCGGCCAGTCCGGCCTCGTCGAACGACGACACCTCCACCAATTCGACCAGTTCGACCCGCTGTATCAACAGCTGGGCGATGCGGTCGCCACGGTGCACCACGATCGGGGTGGTGGGGTCGAGGTTGATCAGCGCGACCTTGATTTCGCCACGATATCCCGCGTCGATGGTCCCGGGACTGTTGACGATCGACAGCCCTACCCGCGAGGCAAGTCCCGAACGCGGGTGTATCAATCCGACCATGCCGAACGGGACGGCGATCGCGATGCCGGTAGCCACCAGAGCGCGGTGACCAGGTGCCAGCTCGACGTCTTCGGCGCTGAAAAGGTCAACGCCCGCGTCACCGTCGTGAGCGCGACTGGGCATCGGAAGCCCCGGGTCGAGACGAACTATGGCCAGACTGGTCGACACGGGGGCACAGACTACCCTTGACCGCGTGTCCGATACGCGCGTCGCGCCGCAAAGCGTGCGATATCGCGAACGGTTGTGGGTGCCCTGGTGGTGGTGGCCACTGGGTTTCGCGCTCGCCACAGTCATCGCGTACGAGGTGGACCTGGGCATCCGATCCCTGCCCGGCTGGCTTCCGTTCGCCGTACTGTTCGCCGTCGCGACCGCCGTGTTGCTGTGGCTGGGCCGCGTCGAGGTTCGGGTCACCGCCGACGACGGCGGCGTCGAACTGTGGGCCGGTGACGCACATCTGCCGGTCACCGTGGTCTCCCGGTCGGCGGAGATTGCACGCACCGCGAAGTCGGCAGCGCTGGGCCGTCAGCTCGACCCGGCGGCCTATGTCCTGCACCGCGCCTGGGTCGGCCCGATGGTGTTGCTGGTGCTTGATGATCCCGACGACCCGACGCCGTACTGGCTGGTGAGCTGCCGTCACCCGGAGCGGGTGCTGTCGGCGCTGCGGAGCTGAGAACGACGGAGCTGAGAACGACCGGGGAGCTGAGTGCGGCGGTCAGGCCGCGCAGTCGGTACAGATCATCACGCCGTTCTTCTCGCTGGCGAGACGGCTGCGATGTTGCACCAGAAAGCAACTCGAGCAGGTGAATTCGTCGGCCTGCTTGGGAACCACGCGAACCGACAGCTCCTCACCCGATAGGTCGGCGCCGGGTAATTCGAACGATTCGGCGGACTCGGATTCGTCGACGTCAACCACGGCTGACGCCGCCTCGTTCCGTCGTGCTTTGAGCTCCTCCAGCGAATCTTCCGAGACGTCGTCGGTCTCGGTACGCCGCGGAGCGTCGTAGTCGGTAGGCATCTTCTTCCCCGTCCTTATCCCCTCAGGGCCCTCATAAGCTCAAGGAACGCTTTGTACCAGCGTCGAACGCTTGCACCAAACTATTCGTGCCCGTAATACGGGTGGATTGGATGTGATTTGCGTCACACCGCCGGAATAGCCCTTGTACTTGGCCTTAAACGGTGCGTTTACGGTGCGATTAGAGTGCATGTGTGGTTGCACACATCACCGAGGGTACCGCCTTCGACAAGCACGGTCGGCCCTTCCGGCGGCGCAATCCCCGCCCCGCCATCATCGTCGTCATTTTCCTCGTCGTGGTGACCGGCGTGATCTGGACCGTGGCCCTGACCCGGCCGACGGACGTCCACGAGGTGGCGGTGTGCAACCCTCCCCCGCAGGCCGCCGGGACCGAAACGCCCGCCAAGCTCGGCGAGCAGGTCTCACGGACGGAGATGATCGACGTCACGCCCGCCAAGCTCAGCGACACCAAGGTGCGGGTCCTCAACGCCAGTGGCCGAGGCGGCCAGGCCGGCGACATCGCCGGTGCGCTACAGGATTTGGGCTTCGCGCAACCCACGTCCGCCAACGACCCGCTCTACGCCGGCACCCGGATGACCTGCCAGGGGCAGATCCGTTTCGGCACCGCCGGTCAGGCCACCGCGGCGGCGCTGTGGCTGGTGGCGCCGTGCACCGAACTGTTCCACGACAGCCGCGGTGACGACTCGGTGGATCTCGCGCTCGGTACCGACTTCAGCTCGCTGGCACACAACGACGACATCGACGCTGTGCTGGCGACGCTGCGTCCCGGGGCCAGCGAGCCCGCGGATCACGCGCTGCTGGCGAAGATCCACGCCAACAGCTGCTGACCGTTCACTGAATCGGAGCCAGACCCCCGACGTGATGCAGGGCCGCCAGCAACGCGTCGGCGATGCCAGGCGCCGCGGCGAGCACCAGGCCGGCCCCGTCCACTTCGGGTGGTGGCAGCAGCACGCGCGCGCCGGCCTCCGCAGCGATCAGCGCGCCCGCGGCGCAGTCCCACACCTGCAGGCCGTGTTCGTAATACGCATCCAGGTGCCCGGCCGCGACCATGCACAGGTCCAGGGCCGCCGAACCGATGCGACGCACATCGCGGACCACCGGCAGCATCTGCGCCACCAACTCGGCCTGGCGGACCCGGCGCGTCGGCGAGTAGCCGAATCCGGTGCCCAGCAACGCCATTGACAGCTCATCGACGTTGTTGCAGCGCAACTCCCGGGTACCGTGCCCGTCGGTGACGTGCGCGCCGTGTCCGCTGGCCGCCGAATACACCCGGCCGGCAACGACATCGGCCACCGCGCCGGCCACCGACACACCGTTGATCTGTGCGCCGACCGACACCGCATAAGCCGGAATGCCGTAGACGAAGTTCACCGTTCCGTCGATGGGATCGAGCACCCAGGTGACCGCGCCGCCGGCCGTCGAATCACGAGGCCCGCCACCCTCCTCGCCGAGGATCGGGTCGCCCGGTCGCAGTACGGCCAGCCGCGCGCGCAGCAGCTGTTCGGTATCGGTGTCGACCACCGTCACCGGATCGGTCGGGGTGGTCTTGGATCGCACGGTGTCGGCGTCGCTGCTGTGGGCGGGGTCGAGCCCGGCGCTCGGGCCGAACACCTCGCCGCGCCGGCGCCGTACGAACTCGGCCGCCTCGGTGGCGACCGTCACTGCCACCTCACGCAGCCGCGCGGGCTCCGCACCGGGTCTGTCGGGGCGTGTCACGGATCTATCGCACCACAGGCGACGATTCCTCAACGGACGCAACCCGCCTCACCCCTTTTGCGGTACCGGGTCGTTAAGGTGAGCGGACCACCAAGTCTCGCCGAGGAGATTCGATGACCAGCACCGTCCCTGGGATTGATGACGTCGATCCCCCGTCGCAGCGCCGAGGATTCGGAATCGACGTAGGCGGCAGCGGCATCAAAGGCGCCATCGTGGACCTGGACACCGGTCAGTTGATCGGCGACCGGATCAAACTGCTCACGCCGCAGCCCGCCACGCCAGACGCCGTCGCCAAGACCATCGCCGAAGTGGTCAACGGATTCGGCTGGACCGGACCGCTCGGGGTCACCTACCCCGGTGTCGTCACGCACGGCATCGTGCAGACGGCGGCCAATGTGGACAAGGCCTGGATCGGCACCAACGCCCGCGACATCATCAGCGCCGAACTCTCCGGCCAGGACGTCACGATCCTCAACGACGCCGACGCCGCGGGGCTGGCCGAGGAGCGCTACGGCGCCGGCAAGGGCCACGAGGGACTGGTCGTGCTGCTCACCTTCGGCACCGGCATCGGCTCAGCGCTCATCCACAACGGCAAGCTGATTCCCAACACCGAATTCGGTCATCTCGAGGTCGGTGGAAAGGAAGCCGAGGAGCGGGCTGCGTCGTCGGTGAAGGAACGAAACGGCTGGAGCTACGAAAAGTGGACCAAGCAGGTCACCAGAGTGCTGGTCGCCATCGAGAATGCGATCTGGCCCGACCTGTTCATCGCCGGCGGCGGGATCAGCCGCAAGGCCGACAAATGGGTGCATCTGCTGGAAAACCGCACCCCGGTGGTGCCGGCGGCCCTGCAGAATGCGGCCGGCATCGTGGGCGCGGCCATGGCGTCAACCAGCGACGTGACGCACTGAATTTTGTCCGCTCGGCCAGTACGAGGGCAGTGTGAAGTTACAATGGTCGTCGGCGGCCGCCCAAACCGATAGCGCGCGATACTCACGCTGATATCAAACGCCGACATTCGACATAACAGACACTTTCGGTCTTCCATGCCCAGACCCACCGGAAGTGCGTCCAACCGAAGGGGTGTACGTGGCACCGACCAAGGCAAGTGCGGCAACCGATGAGCCGGTTAAGCGCACCGCCGTAAAGTCTCCCGCCAAGCGGACGGCGGCCAAGGCCGCCACTGGCGCCGCTCCGGCGAAACGGGCCGCGAAGGCCGCCGGACCCGCGGCTGACAGCGCGCCCGGCGCTGCTCCGAGGAAGACCCGCGCCAAGGCCGCCGCGAAGGCACCTGCCGCCAAGGCCAAGGACGCCGACGGCGCAACGGCCGAAGACGTCACGCTCGACGCCGCCGAGGAACTCGACACCGACCTCGACGTGGAGCCCGGCGACGATATCGAAATCGACGCCGGCGACCTGAGCCTCGAGGACTTGGACGAAGACGTAGCGCCCGACGCCGAGGATGGCGAACTCGAGGCAGCTGACGCCGAGGAGGGCGAGACCGTGACGGCCGCCGTGGTCACCGCTGCTCCCGTCGAAGAAGACGAGGACATCGCCGAGCCCACCGAAAAGGACAAGGCCTCCGGCGATTTCGTCTGGGACGAGGACGAGTCCGAGGCGTTGCGTCAGGCGCGCAAGGACGCTGAGCTCACCGCCTCCGCCGACTCGGTGCGCGCGTACCTCAAGCAGATCGGCAAGGTGGCGCTGCTCAACGCCGAGGAAGAGGTCGAGCTCGCCAAGCGCATCGAAGCCGGCCTGTACGCCACTCAGCTGATGGTCGAGCTGACGGATCGCGGCGAGAAGCTGCCCGCCGCTCAGCGCCGCGACATGATGTGGATCTGCCGCGACGGCGACCGGGCGAAAAACCATTTGCTGGAAGCCAACTTGCGTCTGGTGGTGTCACTGGCCAAGCGCTACACCGGTCGCGGCATGGCGTTCCTGGACCTCATCCAGGAGGGCAACCTCGGTCTGATCCGCGCGGTCGAGAAGTTCGACTACACCAAGGGCTACAAGTTCTCCACCTACGCCACGTGGTGGATCCGCCAGGCCATCACCCGCGCCATGGCAGACCAGGCCCGCACCATCCGCATCCCGGTGCACATGGTCGAGGTCATCAACAAGCTGGGCCGCATCCAGCGCGAGCTGCTGCAGGACCTGGGCCGCGAGCCCACTCCTGAGGAACTCGCCAAGGAAATGGACATCACGCCGGAGAAGGTGCTGGAGATCCAGCAGTACGCCCGGGAGCCCATCTCGCTGGACCAGACCATCGGCGACGAGGGTGACAGCCAACTCGGCGACTTCATCGAAGACAGCGAAGCCGTCGTCGCGGTGGACGCGGTGTCCTTCACGCTGCTGCAGGACCAGTTGCAGTCGGTGCTGGACACGCTGTCCGAGCGTGAAGCCGGCGTCGTCCGGCTGCGCTTCGGGCTCACCGACGGCCAGCCGCGCACCCTGGACGAGATCGGCCAGGTGTACGGGGTGACCCGGGAGCGGATTCGTCAGATCGAGTCCAAGACCATGTCCAAGCTGCGCCACCCCAGCCGCTCGCAGGTCTTGCGCGACTACCTGGACTAAAGACTCAGCAGCACGTCCACCACCGCCGACGGCCGCGAGAGCAGCGGCGAATGCCCGCCCGGCAGTTCGACGATCTGGGCGCCGAGCCGTTCGCGGGCGACCCGCCGCGACCAGTCCGGCTGGACGAACTGGTCCTCGGTGCACACCACGTACGTGCACTCCACGTCCGGAAATTCGGCCAGCGAGAACGGCGCCACATTGGGCAGCGCTGCTTGCGGCCGGAGCCGGTCGAGTACGCCGTCCGCTGTGGCGTCGTCGCAATCGTGGCAGATCAGGCGTCGGGCTATGTCCCGGTCGACCCATCTCGTCCGCAGCTGATCATCCGGTTCGCTGAGACCGCTCAGCCAGACCGGATTCAGCATGTCGGTCTCGGTGGCCACCTGATCCGCCAGGCTGCGACCGACGTCCGGAAGCAACGCGCACAGGTACACCAGATGCCGCACCGCCCGCCGCGCCGCTACTAACGGAATGCTGTGACCCCCCATCGAGTGCCCGACAATCACGACATCGTCGTCGTAGCCCTCCAGGGCTCGGCTTACCGCGTCTGCGTAGGTCTCAAAGGTCGCCGACCCGTCTTCGGTCGGCAGATCGACCGCGACTGCCTCGTGACCGGCTCCCCGCAGCGAGGCCGCCACGTCATCCCACGTCCACGCCCCCAACCATCCGCCGTGCACCAGCCCGAAAGTCGTCATGCAGTCACGCTAGAACGTCAGCCCACGCCCAGTAGCGTCACCTTCACACCCTTCGAGTACTGCGAGTCCCGCAGTTCGATGGCGGTGGGCAGGGTTCCGGTCGGCACGTCGAACGCGCACTTGACGAGAACCTTTGTGCCTGAGCCGACTCTGGCGAGATCCGAGGGCGAGTCGAGGTTCGCCGCGTTCCCGTACGACCTGCCCGCCCGATCCCTGAGCGTCTGGTCCTGGCAATACACCGACCGCTGCCGGTCCCCTTTGTTCTCGACCATGAGGTTGACGACCACAAAGACCCCTTGCGCGGTCCGGTGACCGGTCTGCGGCACCCCGAGGTTGATCGACGTCACGGTGAAGACCAGGTCTCCGATCCGGACCTCGTCGCCCAGTGACGGCGCGGAGGCGTGCCGCGCGCCGAGGCACCCCGCGGTCGTCAGGGCGACCATCATCCACACCAGCCCGGTGTCGCAGCGCACCCAAGCACAGCTACCAGCAGATCCCGCGCGGGTAAAGCGAACACCGCTCGTCGTACGGTGACGCACATGTCAGCGAGCCGCCAGAACGTCCCCTCAGACTCCGAATTCGAATCGCTCGTCGGCTATTCCAGAGCGGTACGCGTCGGCCCACTGGTAGCGGTGGCCGGCACCACCGGCCGCGGCGACGGCCTCGCCGCGCAGACCCGGGACGCGTTGCGTCGCATCGAAACTGCCCTGAGCCAGGCCGGAGCGACACTGGCCGACGTCATTCGCACCCGCATCTACGTCACCGACATATCGCGGTGGCGCGAAGTCGGCGACGTGCATGCCGAGGTCTTCGGGGAGATACGTCCGGTCGCCACCATGGTCGAGGTGTCGGCCCTGATCGCACCGGAACTACTCGTCGAGATCGAGGCGGATGCCTACGTCGCGTCCGAGGGCGCGCTGAGCGCCGGAAAGCTGCCGTCGGCCGCCGGCGGGTAGGCCACCGCCTTGATGACCGCCTCGACCGGCAGCGGGCCGTACAGATGCGGAAAAAGCATCGACTGCGGGTCGGTCGGCACTCCCCGCTCCCATCGCAGCGGTGCCTCGAGAGCCGAGGCGTCGACGTACAAAAGCATCATGTCGCCGCGGCCGCTGTAGAGCCGGTTGGCCGGCAAATGAACCTGCTCGACCGTCGACAGGTGGACGAACGCGTCGGCGTCCGGCCCCGCGGGCTCCGGTGGGAACCAGCCGCGGTCCTGGGCGCCGGCCCATTCCTGCTCAGAGCACAATCGCACCAGTACAGCGGCAATTTCCGACACGGTGATTACCCTGCCCCATTTGTGGGCAAATATTCGTGAGAAACGACACACCTCATAACGGTCAGGGAACAAGGCGAAAACTCTGAACGTCTGACAGAGTGAAATTATCGCCAGAACGGAGGAGCCATGAACGCAACTCTGACCAGTCCCGAGCTCACTCGAGCAGACCGCTGCGATCGCTGCGGTGCTGCCGCCCGGGTCCGCGCCAAGCTGCCTTCGGGCGCTGAGCTCCTCTTCTGCCAACATCACGCCAACAAGCACGAAGCCAAGCTGGCTGAGCTGGCGGCGGTGCTGGAGGTCAGCGGCCAGTAATTGCCGCAGAACTCGCCCGGCCCAATGTCGCGCGTGCGAGGTCTGATGGGCAATGCTGGACGGGTATGAGCGACCAGGTCCTAAAACCGTCCCGCCACCACGTCTGGCAAATAAGCCGTCGGACGCTGTCCAAGGCGTGGGACGATTCTATTTTCTCCGAATCGGCGGAAGCCGGTTTTTGGACCTGTCTCTCGACGCCTCCGCTGCTCCTGGGCATATTGGGGACGTTGGCCTGGGTGGCGCCGCTGTTCGGCGCGGACACCTTGTCGTCGATCATCAAGAGCACGTTGTCGACGGCCCGGAACTTCTTCTCCCCCAACGTCGTCAACGAGATCATCGAGCCGTCCATCCGCGACATCACCACCACAGCCGGCGGCGAAGTCGCGTCGCTGGGCTTCCTCATCTCGTTGTGGGCGGGCTCGTCGGCCATTTCCTCATTCGTCGACGCGGTGGTGGAGGCCCACGACCAGACGCCCTTGCGTCATCCGGTCCGGCAGCGTTTCTTCGCGCTGTTCCTGTACATCGTGATGCTGGCGTTCGTGGTCATCACGGCGCCGGTAGCGGTGGTGGGTCCGCGCAAGGTGAGCGAGCACATCCCGATAGGTCTGCAGAATCTTTTGCACTACGGCTACTACCCCGCGTTGATCCTCGGTCTGATGGCGGGAGTGACCGTTTTGTACCGGGTGGCCCTGCCGGTACCGCTACCGACACACCGGTTGATACCGGGCACCGTGCTGGCCTCGGTGGTTTTCCTGGTCGCGACTCTCGGCTTGCGTTTCTACCTCAGGTGGATCGGCAGCACCGGCTACACCTACGGTGCGCTGGCTACGCCGATCGCTTTTCTGCTGTTCGCATTCTTCGGTGGCTTCTCGATCATGATCGGCGCCGAATTCAACGCCGCCATTCAGGAAGAATGGCCGGCTCCGGCCACGCACGCACACCGCCTGCGGAACTGGGTCCTGCGCCGCACCGCCGCCCTGTCGGGCTCAGCGGATCCCGCGCCACCGCAGCCCAACACCGCCGCGATGGAACCGGCCGACCCGGTGGAACCGAAGGCCTGATCAGCCCTTCTTGAGCCGCTCGTAGATCTGCTTGCACTCGGGGCAGACGGGCGAACCGGGCTTGGCGGCCTTGGTGACGGGAAAAACCTCGCCGCACAACGCGACAACGTGATTACCCATGACCGCGCTCTCGGCGATCTTGTCCTTCTTGACGTAGTGGAAGTACTTCGGTGTATCGCTGCCGGTCCCGTCGTCGGTGCGTTCGCGGGTGTCGGTGCGCTCGATCGTCTGGGTGTCCATCCCACATATTGTGCCTCCTGATCAGCCGCCGGACACCGGGGAAACCGGAATCGGCAGAGTGTGCAACAGTGGAGGTATGAAGCGGGGCCCGGAGTTCGACGGCTTCGACCAAGAGGGCCGGCCAGTACTGATCACTGCTGCCGCACCGTCCTACGAGGTGCAGCATCGCGCTCGGGTGCGTAAGTACCTGTCCATCATGGCTTTTCGTATTCCGGCACTGCTGTTGGCCGCACTCGCTTACGGCGCCTGGCACAACGGTCTGGTGTCGCTGCTCATCGTCGCGGCCTCTATCCCGTTGCCGTGGATAGCCGTTCTGATCGCCAACGACCGACCGCCGCGCAGCGCCGACGAGCCACGGCGCTTCGACCACGCCCGCCAACGCACGCCGTTGTTCCCGACCGCCGAACGTCCGGCGCTGGAGCCGCGGCCGCACTTCGCACCGCGGCCTGATTCGCAGACGATCGACCCGGACGGTTCCGACTAACCGTCCCCCTCGCGCCACTTCTCAGGACATTCTCAGGTCAGCGCCGTATTTGTGCACGTCACGGGGTGTGAGATGAGGATCCGATGGGAACTCAACCGGCGGGCTTCTCGTTAACCACATGACAAGACAAGCCAATCGGGAGGGCGTAATGGCCGAACTCACTACACGGGCCACCACAAGCCGGTTCGACGGCGATCTGGATGCTCAAAGCCCAGCTGCAGACTTGGTGCGCGTGTATCTGAACGGCATCGGAAAGACGGCGCTGCTCAACGCCGCCGACGAAGTCGAGTTGGCCAAGCGCATCGAGGCCGGGCTGTATGCCGAGCATCTGCTGGCAACCCGGAAGCGCCTTGGCGAGAACCGGAAACGCGATCTCGCCGCAGTGGTTCGCGATGGTCAGGCCGCCCGCCGTCACCTGCTGGAAGCCAACCTGCGACTGGTGGTCTCGCTGGCCAAGCGCTACACCGGACGCGGAATGCCGCTGCTGGATCTGATCCAGGAGGGCAACCTGGGCCTCATCCGGGCGATGGAAAAGTTCGACTACGCAAAGGGATTCAAGTTCTCCACGTACGCCACGTGGTGGATTCGGCAGGCCATCACCCGCGGCATGGCCGACCAGAGCCGCACGATTCGGCTTCCCGTCCACCTCGTCGAGCAGGTCAACAAGCTGGCGCGGATCAAGCGGGAGATGCACCAGAACCTGGGCCGCGAAGCGACCGACGAGGAACTGGCCGAGGAATCCGGCATCCCGATCGAGAAGATCAACGATCTGCTTGAGCACAGTCGCGACCCGGTGAGTCTGGACATGCCGGTCGGCTCGGAGGAAGAAGCCCCGCTGGGCGACTTCATCGAGGACGCCGAAGCGATGTCCGCGGAGAACGCGGTGATCGCCGAATTGCTGCACACCGACATCCGCAGCGTGCTCGCCACGCTCGACGAGCGCGAGCACCAGGTGATCCGGCTGCGTTTCGGTCTGGATGACGGCCAGCCGCGCACCCTGGACCAGATCGGCAAGCTGTTCGGCCTGTCGCGCGAACGGGTTCGTCAGATCGAGCGCGACGTGATGTGCAAGTTGCGCCACGGTGAGCGGGCGGACCGACTGCGGTCCTACGCCAGCTGAGGCGTCGCCCAGGCCAGTTTGGCAAGCTTGGTAGGAGACGGTGTGCCAGCCGCGCTAGCGCGGCGGGCATACTGCTGCGGTGGGGCGTTTTGGACAAACCACTCGCGCGGCTGGCGAAGTAGACTCGGCGGCAACGGAGGATGCTGAATGAACGACCTGGTCGATACCACCGAGATGTACCTACGGACTATCTACGACCTCGAAGAAGAGGGCGTGACGCCGCTGCGTGCCCGCATTGCCGAACGCCTCGAGCAGAGTGGACCGACTGTCAGCCAGACCGTGTCCCGGATGGAACGCGACGGCTTGCTCCGTGTCGCCGGCGACCGGCATCTCGAACTCACCGATAAGGGCCGGGCGCTGGCCATCTCGGTGATGCGCAAGCACCGCCTCGCTGAGCGCCTCCTGGTCGACGTCATCGGGTTGCCCTGGGAAGAAGTGCACGCCGAGGCCTGTCGGTGGGAGCACGTGATGAGCGAGGATGTCGAGCGCCGACTGGTCAAGGTGCTCAACAACCCGACAACCTCCCCGTTCGGCAACCCGATTCCCGGTCTGCTGGACCTCGGCGTCGGCCCGGACTCCGGAGCCGACGACGTCAGCCTGGTGCGGTTGACCGAGCTACCGCCCGGATCACCGGTTGCCGTCGTGGTCCGCCAGCTCACCGAGCATGTACAGGGCGACATCGACCTGATCGCCCGGCTTAAGGACGCCGGCGTGGTGCCCAACGCTCGCGTCACCGTCGAAAACGGCCAGAGCGGCGGGGTGACCATCCTCATCCCCGGTCACGAGAACGTCACCCTGCCCCACGAGATGGCACACGCGGTCAAGGTCGAGAAGGTCTGACCGCCGCCGGGCGGAGCTAGCCTGCGCGTTGGTCGAAAGACTGTCGTGGCGGCAACCGCACGCCGAGTTGCTCGGCCAGCCGGTAACCCGTGCCGCCGAGTCTCTGAATGTCCTTGGGCCGCATGCCTGACTGCAACGCCTGGTCCAGCATGCTGGCCATCCGGTGCTGCGGGTCGCAGCGCAGCGCCGCGTCCAGCGACAGGCCCGCCAGCGGCCCGTCGCCGCGGACGTAGGCGCTGAACGCCAGCAACACCAGCGCCTCCACCCGCCACGGTTGTGGCAGCAGGCGCGCCAGCACCGCCCACAGCGACTCCGCTGCGTCGGCGTCCTCCCCCACGGCGAGCGCGTACAACGTGTCGCGCACTTGGACGTCGGTCAGCGCGCAGCCCACCTCGGCCAACTCGGCGTCGGACAACGATTCGCCGTCGTTGACCCGCGCGGCCGCCGCCATCGCGTTCTCCACATCGCGGCGGCGGCAGTCGGCCGGGTCAGCGCGGTACTCGACGGCGCGCGTGTGTGCGGCCCGCTCGACAACCGGCGTCAGTGCCGCACTGTGCAGCGGGTCCAGCGCGATCACCGCCTGCAGATCGGCACGTCGTGAGTAGAGGCGGCGGCCTTCCACCACTGCCGCCGCCGCCAGCGGCGATGCCGAGGGGTCGTCGATCTCACCGCCGGCGCCGCAACCGTCGACGCAGTGCCAACGCCCGCCCGCGGCGATGCGATTCACCACGTGTCCCGCGTAGTAATCAATGCCGTACTCCGACAGGGCGTCGGCGAGCACTTCGCACAACTGCCGGTGCTCCTGGTCGCATCCCGGACACGCCGCACCCTCGGCGTCGACGATCACCACAATCGCCGCGTCCGGGTCAGCAGCGGCGGCGACCGCGACGAGGTCGTCCACCCGGTCGACGATTTCATCGGACAGATCGGCGCGCACCACCGATCCCAGCCCTCCGCCCTCAATTGTCACCAGCACCAGCGATTTCTCCGGGACAAAGCCGAGGATGGCCGGTAGCGCGGCGATCAAAGTGCCGGGGCGATTCAATTTAAAGCCGGGTGCATGCGTCGTCATGGCGTCCACGGTGACGACCCGCACCGTCACTACGTGCTCGCGCAACGTGATTCAGCCGCCTGCTTGTGGAGAAAGTCGCGACTGTGGGCTTTATCGTCTACACATGACTTCGATGCGCGAGTACGACCTGGTCGTTATCGGATCCGGGCCTGGCGGTCAGAAGGCCGCCATCGCAGCGGCCAAGTTGGGCAAGTCGGTCGCTATCGTCGAGCGCGGCCGGATGGTCGGCGGCGTCTGCGTCAACACCGGCACCATCCCGTCGAAGACCCTGCGCGAGGCGGTCGTCTACCTGACCGGGATGAGCCAGCGCGAACTCTACGGCGCCAGCTACCGGGTCAAAGACAAGATCACCCCCGCCGACCTGCTGGCACGCACCCAGCACGTGATCAGCAAGCAGGTCGACGTGGTGCGCTCACAGTTGATGAGGAACCGGATCGACCTGGTGCTGGGCCATGGCCGATTCATCGACCCGCACACCGTCCTGGTCGAGGAAGACGCCCAGGGGGAACGCGTGACGGTCAGCGGTGACTACATCGTCATCGCCACGGGCACCAAACCGGCCCGCCCTTCCGGGGTCGAGTTCGACGAGAACCGGGTCCTGGACTCCGACGGCATCCTGGACCTGCGGTCGCTGCCGGCGTCGATGGTCGTCGTAGGCGCGGGTGTGATCGGCATCGAGTACGCGTCGATGTTCGCCGCGCTGGGTACCAAGGTCACTGTCGTGGAGAAGCGGGACACCATGCTCGACTTCTGCGACCCGGAGATCGTCGAGGCGCTGAAGTTCCACCTGCGCGACCTGGCGGTGACCTTCCGGTTCGGCGAGGAAGTCACCGCCGTCGATGTCGGATCGTCGGGAACCGTCACCACCCTGGGCAGTGGCAAGCAGATTCCCGCGGAGACGGTGATGTACTCGGCGGGCCGCGAAGGCCAGACCGAGCACCTGGGCCTGGAGCACGCCGGCCTCGAAAGCGACCATCGCGGAAGGATTTTCGTCGACGACCAATTCCGGACCAAGGTCGAGCACATCTACGCCGTCGGCGACGTCATCGGATTCCCCGCGCTGGCCGCGACATCGATGGACCAGGGCCGGCTGGCCGCCTACTACGCCTTCGGCGAGCCGACCGAGGGCATCACCGAACTGCAGCCGATCGGGATCTACTCGATTCCGGAAGTGTCCTACGTCGGCAAGACCGAAGTGGAGCTGACCAAGGACTCGGTTCCCTACGAGGTGGGGGTGTGCCGGTACCGGGAACTGGCCCGCGGCCAGATCGCCGGAGACTCCTACGGCATGCTCAAGCTGCTGGTGTCCACCACCGACCGCACTCTGCTGGGCGCCCATATCTTCGGCACCAGCGCCACCGAGATGGTGCACATCGGACAGGCCGTCATGGGGTGCGGAGGTACCGTCGACTACCTGGTCGACGCGGTGTTCAACTACCCGACGTTCTCCGAGGCCTACAAGGTCGCTGCGCTGGACGTGACCAACAAGATGCGCGCGCTACACCAGTTCCGTCGTTAATGGCGATCGCAAGCGCGGCGCAGCCGGGCGCCGCGAGTCGCCATCATCGGGCTTAATGGCGATCGCAAGCGCGGCGCAGCCGGGCGCCGCGAGTCGCCATCATCGGGCTTAATGGCGATCGCAAGCGCGGCGCAGCCGGGCGCCGCGAGTCGCCATCATCGGGCTCAGTGGCGATCGCAAGCGCGGCCGCGGCGATCGCAAGCGCGGCGGAGCCGGGCGCTGCGGGTCGCCGCCATCGAACGGAGCCGGGCGCTGCGGGTCGCCACCATCGGCTCAGCCGCTAACAGGTGTCGTCATAGTCGGCCGGTGGGCTGTCACCAGGACCGCCCGCTTCGGCACGGGCCAGCAGCTGCGTGGTGCGCTCATCGAAAGGCGCTGAGTACGAGACACTTTCGGTGCAGCCGCCGCCTTCGAAACCACCGACCACCCCGACCACCGTCGAACCGCTGATCCACGGCGCCCCACTGGTTCCGTCGACCAGCCCCTTGCACGGCAACGACGGAAACCCGCCCTCGGTCACGCCGGTGGCGCCTTCACAGGCGATGGGCCGCCCGCCGACGCCGGCGGGATAACCCGTGACTCTCACCCTGCTGCCTGCCGGCGGCGCGGCGCCCAGCGACAAGGCCGCGCCCGCCCGCCGCTCCACCGGTCCGGCGCCGCGGACCTTGGCGATCGCGTAATCCGCGCGCGGATCCCGGCTGGCGATCCAGCGGGCGTCGAAGTAGACCTCGTCGACCGTGAAGGTGTCGGTGGTCGTCGCCTCGCCGGCGAAACCGGGAACGAAGGTGGCGTCCATCTCGCCGAGCAGACAGTGCGCAGCGGTCAGCACCAGGTCACCGCCGGCCGAATGGACTACCGACCCGGTGCAGACGTGCAGACTGCCACCCTCCTGGGAAACTCCGCGGAATATGGCGCCCACCCGTGGATCTGGTGCCGCGCTCTCGGGTTCGCTGAGCCGCTGCACCGAGCTTCCGGGCTTAGGCGCCGGAGTAGTGCTGACGGACGCATGATGGGCCGGCCGGGCGCATGACGTAACTAACACCGCCAGGCTGACCGGCAGGCACAGAATCCCCGTCACGGCGCGCATCGACATCCATCATGCCTGACAGCGGGGCCTGGCAAGCGAATAGAAACTACGCCTCCTGCGTTGCTAAGTGGGGCGGCAAAAGGGGCTGCGTCGTCGATAATGGAGAGCCGCATCGATTGAGCCACACTGGACAGGGCACCCTGGAGAGACCTTGCGAGACCCCGAGAGGAGGCAGCACCGATGTCCGACCACTACGACCCCGAAGAGGCGCAGGAGTACCAGCCAGGACAACCCGGCATGTATGAGCTGGAGTTCCCTGCGCCTGTGTTGTCGACGTCCGATGGCCGCGGCCCGGTGTTGGTACACGCCCTGGAAGGCTTCTCCGACGCCGGTCACGCTATCCGGCTGGCATCGCGTCACCTGAAGGCGGCGCTGGACACCGAACTGGTCGCGTCGTTCGCCATCGACGAACTACTGGATTACCGCTCGCGACGTCCGTTGATGACGTTCAAGACCGATCACTTCACCAATTACGATGACCCCGAGCTGAGCCTGTACGCGCTGCGCGACACCGTCGGCACGCCGTTTCTGTTGCTGGCCGGCATGGAGCCGGACCTGAAGTGGGAGCGCTTCATCACCGCCGTACGACTGCTCTCCGAACGACTGGGGGTGCGCCAGACGATCGGACTCGGCACAGTCCCGATGGCCGTTCCGCACACCCGTCCGGTCACCATGACGGCGCACTCCAACAACGCGGCCCTGATCGCGGAGTTCCAGCCGTGGATCTCCGAAATACAGGTTCCCGGTAGCGCTTCCAACCTGTTGGAATACCGCATGGCGCAGCACGGCCACGAGGTCGTCGGGTTCACGGTCCACGTCCCGCACTACCTGACGCAGACTGACTACCCGGCCGCCGCCCAGGCACTGCTCGAGCAGGTGGCCAAAACCGGAGCGCTGGAGTTGCCGCTGACCGCACTCACTGAGGCCGCCACCGAGATTCGGGCCAAGATCGACGAACAGGTCCAGGCAAGCGCGGAAGTCGCTCAAGTGGTGGCCGCCCTCGAGCGCCAGTACGATGCCTTCATTGACGCTCAGGAAAACAGATCCTTACTGACCAACGACGAGGACCTGCCTAGCGGCGATGAGCTTGGCGCCGAGTTCGAGCGGTTCCTGGCTCAGCAGGCTGAGAAGAAGTTCGACGACGACGACAACGCGAAGTAACCGCTTCCGACACGCCTACCCGGCCCGACAACGAGGTTGCCGACATGACCGAGCGGACGCGTAATCTCCGCCCGGTGCGGGAAGTGACATCACCGTCGCTGCAATTCCGCACCATTCACGGCTACAAGCGGGCCTTCCGGATCGCGGGGTCCGGGCCGGCCATCCTGCTCATCCACGGCATCGGCGACAACTCGACCACCTGGACCGGTGTGCACGCCAAGCTCGCCCAGCGATTCACCGTGATCGCCCCGGACCTGCTCGGTCACGGCAGGTCCGACAAGCCGCGCGCCGACTACTCGACCGCGGCCTACGCCAACGGCATGCGGGACCTGCTCAGCGTGCTCGACATCGAACGGGTGACCATCGTCGGTCACTCCCTCGGCGGCGGCGTCGCGATGCAATTCGCTTACCAGTTCCCGCATTTGGTAGACCGGCTGATCCTGGTGGGCGCCGGCGGCGTCACCAAGGACGTCAACATCGCCCTGCGGTTCGCGTCCCTGCCGTTGGGCGCCGAGGCCCTGGCTCTGCTGCGACTGCCCATGGTGCTGCCCGCGGTACAGATGCTGGGCCAGTTGGCGGGCCTGGCCCTCGGCTCGACAGCCATCGGCCGGGATCTGCCCAACATGCTGCGCATCCTGAACGACCTGCCGGAGCCGACAGCGTCCTCGGCGTTCACCCGCACGCTGCGTGCCGTCGTGGACTGGCGTGGCCAGATCGTCACGATGCTCGACCGATGTTATTTGACCGAGGCGATTCCGGTTCAGATCATCTGGGGCGAGAAAGACTCGGTGATCCCGGTTCGGCACGCCCACATGGCGCACGCCGCGATGCCCGGTTCCCGGCTCGAAATCTTCGAGAACGCCGCCCATTTCCCGTTCCACGACGACCCCGCGCGGTTCCTGGATATCGTCCAGCGATTCATCGACGCCACCGAACCACCCGAATACGATCAGGCAGCCCTGCGCGAGCTGTTGCGCAGCGGTGGTGGTGAGCGCACCGTGTCCGGGCCGACCGACACCCGGGTCGCCGTTCTCAACGCCATGG
The DNA here is from genome assembly GCF_003614435.1 of Mycobacterium paragordonae. Classification (NCBI taxonomy): domain Bacteria; kingdom Bacillati; phylum Actinomycetota; class Actinomycetes; order Mycobacteriales; family Mycobacteriaceae; genus Mycobacterium; species Mycobacterium paragordonae. The sequence goes on along the minus strand of NZ_CP025546.1, from coordinate 2,463,069 downwards.
GAGCCGACGAGCGCAGCGCCACCTGACCGACCCTCGTAGGGTCGGGTCATGAGTATCGACGTCACCGTGCTGCGGGTGTTCACCGACGCGGACGGAAACTTCGGCAATCCGCTCGGTGTGGTCGACGCCAGCCTGGTCAGCACCGGCGACCGCCAGCGACTCGCCCACCAATTGGGTTACAGCGAGACGATTTTCGTTGAATTGCCCGGAGAGGGCGCGACGACCGCGCGCGCGACCATCTACACCCCGCGCACCGAACTGCCCTTCGCCGGCCACCCGTGCGTCGGCGCGTCGTGGTGGTTGCGACGGCGGGGAACGCCGGTCAACACGTTGCACGTGCCCGCCGGGCTGGTGAGGGTGAGTCACTCCGGTGACTTCACCGCGATCAGCGCGCCCGCGGAATGGGCGCCGGAATTCGCCATCCACGACCTGGATTCGCCGGAGGCGGTGCTGCGGGCCGATCCCGCCGACTTCCCCGACGACGTCGCGCACTATCTGTGGGCGTGGACGGATCGGAAGACCGGGTCGCTGCGCAGCCGGATGTTCGCATCGAATCTGGGTGTGACCGAGGATGAGGCGACCGGGTCGGCGGCCGTCCGGATCACCGAATACCTGAGTCGTGATCTCGTGATCACGCAGGGCCGCGGGTCGCAGATCGCGACCACGTGGAGCGCGGAGGGATGGGCGAAGGTCGCCGGGCGGGTCGTCGACGATGGTGTGCGACAAGCGAACTGACGTTCAGGGCTGTCGGTGCAGCACCGCGGCCAGGTGGTGTTGCTCGGGCTGCCCTACCGCACCCATCCGCAGGGAGTAGGACAGTTGATCGCCGTCGAGGCGGAAGGAACGGCTCAGCGCCGTCACCTCTTTGGCGGTCGGCGTAAGCCCGATGTCGGTGGTCGTCAACTCGATCTCGATGACCTCGCCCGTCACCGAGTAAGAACCGACTTCGATCTCGGTGATGCCGCTCGGGTGGGCGAGAACCAGCTCCACCCTCCCCTGCTGCGGTGCGCGGAGGTAGCCGGTCTCGGCGTGCATCGGTTTGCCATCAGCGGGGGCTTTCGTCTTCTGCCCGTAGATGAGAAACGGCTTGCCTACGTGCGTAAAGGTGACTTCCTCGAGGTACTCGAACGGTTCGATCGTCGGGTACTCGCCTGCACCCCGCCCTGTCCAGGTGCCCAGCAGTGGCTCTAGCGCTGCGAGATCGGGGTGAAGTTCGACCGGCATGTCTGGAGCCTAGGGGTCGGCTCAACCCGGAGTCGACACGTTGCGATGGGCACGCAACGCCTCGATCTCCCGCTCAAAGTCGTCGGCCGACGAGAAAGACCGGTATACCGATGCGAAGCGCAGGTACGCCACTTCGTCGAGGTCACGCAACGGACCCAGAATGGCAAGGCCGACCTCGTTACTGGGCACCTCCGGTCCCGCGGCCCGCACCGAGTCCTCGACCTGCTGGGCCAGCAGATTCAGCGCATCGTCGTCCACCTGCCGGCCCTGGCAGGCCCGGCGGACACCGCTGATCACCTTTTCCCGGCTGAAGGGTTCAGTGACTCCACTGCGCTTGACGACGGCCAGCACTGCGGTTTCCACCGTGGTGAACCTGCGTCCGCACTCGGGGCATGACCGGCGCCGGCGGATCGCCTGGCCTTCATCAGTCTCCCGCGAATCGATCACCCGGGAGTCGGGATGTCGGCAGAACGGGCAGTGCATAACCGCTCCTTTGCCGCGCCTGACTTTCGGGGTACCGCAGAACCACCCCGAGAGTACCTGTGCACCCCCGGCGTGGCCACCGCTGGCACGATCCGTCGACGAGCCGGCAAACATGGCCGAGCAACGTTGGCGCAGAGCGGTATTCGCCCTGCAACACGGCGTTTACCCGATCGGGGCGATCAATGTCTGGCCGGCCGCCACCGAGTTGGAGTCCAGCGCATTGAGATTGCGGATACGTTCCACGACGTCGCGGACCGGTGCGCCGGGGGCGACCCGAGCGGCCAGTTGCTGCAAGGACTCACCCGGCTCCACGCGGACCACGGCGAGTGCCGCCGGTACCTGCGCCGAGGCTTCGGCGGGCTCACCGTTCAGCACGCTCCCGAAGTTGGCCATCAAGCCGAGCCAGAGCGTGATGACGCCGGCGAGCAGGGCCAGGCCCACCGTCGTCAACACCGAGACGGGGCGCCGACGGTGCGACGCTGTCGACATGGCGACGCCCGTACCCCGGTAACGCATGGGCGCGCCGGCCGGGCGCGTGGGGCCCGGCCTGTTCGACCGGATCGGCCCGGAGCGATAAGGAGTCGACTCGTCGATCGGCCTGTTGGCAGGCCTGTTCACCAGCCTCTGGCCGTTCCAGGTGCGCTGCGGGCCCGCGTAGCTGATTGTCATGTCGTTGCCTCCGGTCGACTAAATATCGCTCGTACGTTCGACCCTAGTCGCTCAGGTGTTCGAAATCGAACACCTGAGCGACGCGTGTCGCACGAGCAAAACGGTAGACCTCACCACCGACAAGGTTTTGTCGGTGCAACCAGCTGGATAGATTTCGGATACCCCATCCATCCGAAAGTTACACACTTGTGATTCCGCAGATCCGGGCCGATAGAAGGGCTGGATGGACAGCCACGACACGCTCGTCGAACACATGTTTGATTCTTGGGTCGGGTGCGGTTACATTCAGTGGCATGAACGACAGCAACGATCCCCCAGTAGCTGATCGAGCCGGTTCCGGTAGTGCGTCCGAACGGGCGACCACAGACGGGCGGTTGCACGCCGTCGACAACGTGCTGACCGAGCGGCAGCGCACCATCCTCGAAGTCATTCGCGCTTCGGTCACCACCCGCGGATATCCGCCGAGCATCCGCGAAATCGGTGACGCGGTCGGTCTGACGTCGACCTCCTCGGTGGCCCATCAGTTGCGCACGCTGGAGCGCAAGGGCTACCTGCGCCGGGATGCCAATCGACCGCGAGCCGTCGACGTGCGCGCGGCCGACGACGCCGTGACACCGCCCACCACTGAAGTGGCCGGCTCCGACGCATTGCCGGAGCCCACCTTCGTGCCCGTACTGGGCCGCATCGCCGCCGGTGGGCCGATCCTCGCCGAAGAAGCGGTCGAAGACGTCTTCCCGCTACCGCGTGAACTGGTCGGCGAGGGGACGCTGTTCCTTCTCAAGGTGGTTGGCGACTCGATGGTGGAAGCCGCCATCTGCGATGGCGACTGGGTGGTGGTGCGTCAGCAGAATGTCGCGGACAACGGCGATATCGTGGCGGCCATGATCGATGGTGAGGCCACGGTCAAGACATTCAAGCGGGCGGGCGGTCAGGTGTGGCTGATGCCGCACAACCCGGCTTTCGACCCGATTCCCGGAAACGACGCGACGGTGCTCGGCAAGGTCGTCACCGTCATCCGCAAGGTGTAGCGCCGAACCGCTCCCCAAGCGGGCGATCAATCGGCGCGGACAAACCCGTTTGCTTGGGCGACTGCCTCGCTGGCGAACCAGATTTCAGCCAGAGTGTCGTGGTACAGCGCGTTGTCGGGCGTGTAGTACAGACCGAATCGGGCGCTGGCCTTGATTGGATACCCGTCCGGGGCCCGGTACGGGTCGTCGTCCAGCGGTAAGTGGATGGTGGGACGCACCGTCGCACCGTCTGCCCCCGGCGGCGCTTCGGCCCGCGGAGCCGCCGCATAGGCCGCCTCCGCCGCCGCGGGCGCATAGCCGGGGTCGTCTGCCGCGGCATGCCGGCCTTTCCTCGGCTCGGGAGCGGCGGCGCCTGGCTCCGCAGCGAGCGACTCCGCAGAGGTTGCGTCGGCAGAGGTTGCGTCGGGCACCTCTTCCTCGGCGGGGCCGCCGCGAGGGTAGAAGATGTCCGGGAATTCGTGCTCCGGATGCGCTTCGGGAACCTCCGGCGCGGCCGGACCCTGACTGTGCGGTACCGAGGACTCCGCCTCGAAGTCTTCCGGCGAGATCGTTTCCGCAAACTCGGGCTCGGCCTGGACCAACTGGCCGAAGGCGCCGCGGGTCACGATCGGCGTCGGGGTGGTGTCCACCGCGTCCGGGTCTTCGTCGCCCTCGAACTCGTCGTGTTCGTCGTATTCGGCAAACTCGGCTTCCTGCTCGCCGCCGCGCGCGAAGTCGTCGCCGCCGTGCGCGAAGCCGTCGGCACCGTGCGCGTAATCGTCGGCGCCGTGCGAATAGTCGTCGTCGCCGTGCGCGAAATCGTCGTCGGGGTGCGCGTAATCGTCGGCGTACCCGGCGGTGTCGTCGTGCTCGTCGTGATAGCCCTCGGCGCCCAGGTCGCGCTCATCGGGGCCGGCCGCACTCCCGCCCCCTCGGGACCAGCTGACTCGCGGCGCCGAGCCGTACTCCGGCACCTCGTGCTCTTCGGGGTGGTGCTCGACGGGCGGGAAGCGCTCGGACCCGTAACCGACGTCGTCGTGCGACCAGCGCCCGTCGGGGCCGGCGTCGAACTCGTCGGCCACGTCATGGCCGCGGTCGTAAGCGGGAACGGCCCGCCCGGCACGGCGGCGGCGCAGGCCGAACACCACCAGCACGGACATCAGGATGAGCAGCAGCACCGGAACCGCAGCCGCCAACCACCACCAGTGGAAGGTGAACTTCTTGCCGGGCGGTGGCGACGCGGACGTGCTGGGCTGGTTCTGCCCCGACACCTGCAGGCCGGACAGCAGCGGCGCGAGGTTCGCCGGATCAGTGGTGAAGGTGTTCTTCGCGCGGTTCCATGACACCTTGCCGCCGGTGAACTTCTGCGATACGACGTCACCGTCGACCGTCTGGTCGCCGACCGGCGCACCGAGTTTGCCGGAGGCGCCCTTGAGCTTGTCCCACGCCGCCTTCATGGCTCCGCGCACGACGAACGCGCCGTGATCGGGAGTCCAGAAGATCACCGGCTTGTCCGCGGCGGAGAAGGTGGCGATCCGGCTGGCCGGGCTGATGCCGCCGTCGGCCTCGTTGGCGATCGGGAAGCCCAGATCGCTGCTGACCGGTCCGCCCAGCGACTCGTACTTTTGCAGGATCGGCCCCTCGACGGCGTTCGCGCCGGTCGCCGGGCTGAAGAAGATCTTGCCGCCGTTGAACTCCTGAACGATGCCGTCGCCACCGATCGGATTCGGGCCGCCCTTCTTGGCGCCCAGCGTGCCGTTCGCGCCGCCGGCCGCCCGCCACGCCATGTTGATGGCGGCGGTGGGGTCGATCGCTATCTGCAGGCCCTTGAGCTGGTCGGCCAGTGCCGGCGGGTTGGTGCTGAACTCTTTGGTTTTCCTGTTCCAGGACACCTCTCCGCCGGTGAACTTCTGTGACGCCACCTCACCGTCGTAGGTTTCGTCCCCGGTAGGCGCCCCCAGCACCCCGCCGGAGCTGCCGAGTTTGTCCCAAGCCGCGTTGAGTGCGCCGCGGACCACGAAGGCGCCGTGATCGGGAGTCCAAAAGATCACCGGGTTGTCGCTGGCTGCGAACGTGCTCACCCGGCTGTCGGGCCCGGCGAGTCCGGGAACCTCATTGATGGTCGGAAAGCCGAGATCGCTGTTGGCCGGACCGCCCAGCGACTCGTATTTGTCCAGGATGGGGCCGAACATGTACTTGGCACCGGTGGCGGGAGTGAAGTACATCTTGCCGCCGTCGAAGTCCAGAGCGAAGCCGTCCCCGATGGGATAGACGTCGCCTTTTCTGGCGCCGAGCGTGGATGAGGCACCGCCGGCCTTATCCCACGCGGCCATCATGGCCGCCTCGGCGTCACCGATGGGCGACGCGGACGCGGTGGGCGCAAACAGCGCCAGGGCCAACCCGGTGGCCAACGCAGCGGCCGACAGGCCGACCAGCGCACGCCCGACCAACTTGCTCAATTGACCCCTTTGCCCGTTCACCAAGCCTCCCAGCCGATGCCCTGCCCACCTGGCGAGCAGGCGGATTCACCGCCGTGGGCCGTTTCCCGGCCGCGCTGCGGATCGCTTCCGGGCTCGCATAACTTTGCTCTAGCGAACGAGATATGCGAAGTCAAATCGTACATAGTGCAGAAACGGATACCGAGCCGATGTCGAAATGATGCCGCGCCGCGTTCGTGTCGCGAGAAACCGCGCTGCGCCACCGGCGTCACCTGGGTTACCGTGCCGGAGACAACATCCCGCCTGGCATGCCGGCCGATCCCGCGAGAGGAAATCCAGCGCGCATGGGTGTTTCCGCACTTGGCTGGGCCATCACCATCGTCCTGATCGCCGGCTTGATGCTGTTCGACTATGTCTTTCAGGTACGCAAGACGCACGTGCCGACGCTACGTGAGGCCGCCGTCTGGTCGGCAACCTATATCGGAATAGCGGTGCTTTTCGGTATCTGCATCGCCGTCTTGGGCAGCCCTCATATGGCCGTCGAATACTTCGCGGGCTACCTGAGCAATGAAGCCCTTTCGGTGGACAACCTTTTCGTATTCCTCTTGATCATCAGCAGCTTCGGCGTTCCGCGGGTCGCGCAACAGAAGGTGCTGCTGTTCGGCATCGCTTTCGCGCTCATCGCGCGCACCGTCTTCATCATCCTGGGCGGCGCACTACTGAATAACTTCAACTCGGTCTTCTACCTGTTCGGGCTGGGGCTGCTGATCATGGCGGGAAAACTCGCCAAGCCAGCGGAAACCGAAGACGGGAACGCCGACAACCTGGTCATCCGATTGGCCAGCCGCTTCCTGCGTACGTCAAAGGACTACGACGGCGACGGCTTGTTCGTCGTACAGGACGGCAGACGGGTGATGACGCCGCTGCTGCTGGTCATGATCGCCGTCGGCGGCACCGACCTGTTGTTCGCTTTCGATTCGGTACCGGCGATGTTCGGTCTCACCCAGAACATCTATCTGGTTTTCGCGGCAACCGCGTTCTCGCTGATGGGTCTTCGGCAGCTGTACTTCCTGATCGACAATCTGCTCGATCGACTGGTCTATCTGACCTACGGCCTGGCGGTGATCCTGGGCTTCATCGGCGTCAAGCTGATTCTGGAAGCGTTGCACGACAACAACCTTCCTTTCATCAACCACGGCAAACCGGTCCCGGTGGTGGAGTTGAGCATCACGGTGTCGCTGCTGGTGATCGTCGCCGTGCTGCTCACAACGACGGTGGTGTCGTTGTTTTCGGCGCGCGGCCGCAGGCAGAACGCCGTCAGCCGGGCACGCCGGCACGCCCTCGAATATCTGACGACCACCGGCGATCCCGTCCAGCGCGATAAGGCATACGCCGAACTGGTGCAGGCGGAACACGAAATCGACACGCTGGCAAGCAAATACGACGACAAGTTCGTCCGGGACGACGAGCTCGCGGCGCTCCTGCGGCGCGCCCACGATGCGCACCGCGAAGCAAGTTAGACGCTAGACACCGAGTCCGCGGCCGATGATCTCTTTCATGATCTCGGTGGTGCCGCCGTAGATGGTCTGCACCCGGGCGTCCAGATAGGCACGGGCGACATCGTATTCGCGCATGTAGCCGTACCCGCCGTGCAGTTGCAGGCAGCGGTCGATCAGATGAACCTGCTTCTCGGTCGAGTACCACTTGGCCATCGCGGCCTGCTCGGCCGTCAGCTTCCCATCGAGGTGCAGCGCGATGAAGTTGTCCACCATGATGCGTACCACGGTGGCCTCGGTCGCCAGTTCGGCCAGCACGAACCGGCTGTTCTGGAAGCTGCCGATCGGCTTGCCAAATGCCTTGCGCTCCTTGGTGTATTGCAGCGTCTGCTCGAGCACCGTTTCCATTGCTGTTGCCGCCATGACGGCGATGTTCAGCCGTTCCTGCGGCAGGTTCTGCATGAGGTAGATGAAACCCATCCCCTCCTGGCCCAGCAGGTTTTCGACCGGCACCTTCACATCGGTGAACGACAGTTCGGCAGTGTCCTGCGCGTCGAGGCCGATCTTCTCCAGGTGGCGCCCGCGTTCGAAGCCCTCCATGCCGCGCTCGACGACCAGCAGACTGAAGCCCTGCGCACCCTTCTCCGGGTCGGTCTGCGCCACCACGATGACCAGGTCGGAGTTGATTCCGTTGGTGATGAACGTCTTTGACCCGTTCAGCACGTAATGGTCGCCCTCTTTGACCGCGCGGGTCTTGATGCCCTGCAGGTCGCTTCCGGTACCCGGCTCGGTCATCGCGATCGCTGTGATCAGTTCTCCGGTGCAGAACTTGGGCAGCCAGCGCTGCTTCTGCTCCTCGGTGGCCAGATGCAGCAGGTAGGGCGCGATGATGTCGTTGTGCAGTCCGAAACCGATGCCGCTGTAGCGGCCGCGGGTGGTCTCCTCGGTGACGATCGTGTTGTAGCGGAAGTCCGGGTTGCCCCCGCCGCCGTACTCCTCCGGTACCGCCATGCCCAGGAAGCCCTGTTTGCCGGCCTCGAGCCACACGCCCCGGTCGACGATATGGGCCTTCTCCCATTCGTCGTGATACGGCGCGACGTGGCGATCGAGGAAGGCGCGGTAGGACTCCCGGAACAACTCGTGCTCGGGTTCGAAAAGTGTGCGCTGGTACTTGACGGCGCTGCCCATGGGTGCGACCTCCGGCTGTCATAGGTGGAAGACTCTTGCGCCCAACATATACCAACCGGGCGGTTGGTCGAGCGGGCGCGTCCGCCTGCTTAGCCTTCCGACCCGAATTGGCGCAGCGTGGCGGCCAGTGCCACCGGGACCCGCGCCTGGATTCTGGTGCCCTCGGCCTGATGGTCGGCCTGATGGACCCGGCCGTCGGAGTGCACCCGCGCCACCAGGTCGCCGCGGTCGTACGGGATGATGACGTCGACCGCGGTGTCGGTCGGCACCGCCAGCTCGGCCATCCGCCGTCGCAACCCGTCGATCCCGTCGCCGGTGCGGGCGGAGACGAAAACCGCTCCGGGAAGTTCGTGGCGCAGTCTGGCCAGCATCAGATCGCCCGCCGCGTCCGTCTTGTTCACCACCACCAATTCCGGGGGCGCCTCGGCTCCGTGGTCGGCGACCACGTCGGAGATCACCTGACGGACCGCACTGATCTGGGCCAGCGGGTTGACGTCGGAGCCGTCGACGACGTGCACCAGCAGGTCCGCGTCGACCACCTCCTCCAGAGTCGAGCGGAACGCCTCCACCAACTGGGTGGGCAGGTGGCGCACGAAGCCGACGGTGTCGGTGAGCACGAACGGCCGTCCGTCATCAAATTCGCTTCGCCGCGTGGTGGGTTCCAGCGTGGCGAACAGCGCGTCCTGGACCAAAACCCCGGCCCCGGTCAGTGCGTTAAGCACGCTGGACTTGCCGGCGTTGGTGTAGCCCACGATGGCGATCGACGGCATGTCGGCGTGCAGGCGGCGGCTGCGCTGCGTGTCGCGCACCTGCTTCATCGCTCTGATCTCGCGCTTCAGCTTGGACATGCGTTCGCGGATGCGGCGCCGGTCGGTTTCGATCTTGGTTTCACCGGGGCCGCGAAGGCCCACACCGCCGCCGCTGCCGCCGGCCCGGCCACCGGCCTGCCGCGACATCGACTCACCCCAGCCGCGCAGCCGCGGCAGCATGTACTCCATCTGCGCCAGCGAGACCTGCGCCTTGCCTTCCCGGCTGGTGGCGTGCTGGGCGAAGATGTCCAGGATCAGCGCGGTGCGGTCGATGACCTTGACCTTGACGGCCTTTTCCAGCGCGGTCAGCTGAGCCGGTGACAGCTCACCGTCGCAGATCACCGTGTCGGCGCCGGTGGCCAGCACCACCTCGCGGAGCTCCTGGGCCTTGCCCGACCCGATGTAGGTGGACGGGTCAGGGCGGTCGCGGCGCTGAATCAGCCCCTCGAGCACCTGGGAACCGGCGGTTTCGGCCAGCGCCGCCAACTCGGCCAGGCTGGCCTGGTTGTCGGCCGAGGTGCCCTCGGTCCAGACGCCGACCAGCACCACGCGTTCCAGCCGCAGCTGGCGGTACTCGACCTCGGAGATGTCGGTGAGTTCGGTCGACAGCCCGACGACCCGGCGCAGCGCCGATCGGTCTTCGAGGGCAAGCTCGCCGGTGCTGGGCTCCGGCCCAGTGCGGTCAGGAAATTCGGGAAACGAATCAGAATTTTTCATAGGCAATTAGCAATGTTGCACGCCGAATCGGCGTCATGCATCTGAATTAACGCTCCTGGGCGCGCCACCATTCCCCACTCACCTCGCCGTGCGCCACCAGCACCGACGGCCCGCGCAGGAAGCTGGTCGATTCGGTGACGGTGACGGTGACGTCACCGCCGGGCACCCGCACGGTCAGGACGCCGGTGTCGGCGCCCGTGGTCGCCAGCGCGGCGACCGCGGCCGCCACCGTTCCGGTGCCGCACGAGCGGGTCTCGCCGACGCCGCGCTCATGCACCCGCATGCAGACCAGGCCGCCGGCCGGGACGGTGAGCACCTCGACGTTCACGCCCTCGGGAAACTGTTCGGCGTCGAACTGCACCGGCGCTGCGACGTCCAGCGCCGCCAGGGCGTCCACGGTCAACCCCGGATCCGCGCACGCCAGGTGCGGATTGCCGACGTCGACAGCCACGCCGGTGAAGCGCCTGCCGCCCACCACCGCTTCGCCGGTGCCCAGTTTGTTGGCCTTGCCCATGTCCACGGCGATATCGGCGTCGGTCGCATCGACGTGGTGCAGGGTGACCGGTCGCGGCCCGGCCAGCGATCCCACGACGAACTCGTCGCGCGACTCCAGCCCGCTGGCCCTCAGGTAGTGCGCGAACACCCGCACGCCGTTGCCGCACATCTGCGCCGTCGACCCGTCGGCGTTGCGGTAGTCCATGTACCAGTCCGATTCGCCGACCCCGTCCGGCAGGCGTTCAAGGACCCCGGAGCCCAGCGCCGCGCCGGCGGTGGTCACCCGCAGGACACCGTCAGCACCCAGGCCGCGGCGCCGGTCGCATAAGGCCGCCACCCTGGGAACGGACAGCGCCACCTGGCATTCCACGTCAGGCAGCAGCACGAAGTCGTTCTGGGTGCCGTGGCCCTTGGCGAAGATCATGGGCGCCGCTCCTCGATGCCGCCTCGATCCGGGCCGGCAGCATTGTCGTCGGCGCGGATCACCCGGTCAGGATACGTGCCGCCACGCCCGCACGACCTCCTCGACGGCGTCGGAACCGGCCGGGTCGATCCACTGCACGCGGTGGTCGCGGCGAAACCAGGAGCGCTGGCGCCGCACGTAACGGCGGGTTCCGACGAACGTCTGCTCCTGCGCCGCATGCAGCAACTGCGGCGTGCCACCGGCATCGAGGGCCGCCAGCACCTGCGCATAGCCCAGCGCCCGCGACGCGGTGACCCCGTCGCGCAGGCCGCGGCCCAGCAGGGTGCGTACCTCGTCGACCAGCCCTTCGGCGAACATCAGCTCGGTGCGGCGCTCCAACCGTTCATCCAGAAGCGTTGTCTCGCAATCCAATCCGATGATGACCGTGCCCCAGCGAGGGGCGCCGATGCGCGGCGCGGACGCCGCGAACGGCTGGCCGGTCAGCTCGATCACCTCCAGCGCCCGGACCGTGCGGCGACCGTCGGTGGGCAGGATGACGGCCGCCGCGGCGGGGTCGCGACGAGCGAGTTCGGCATGCAGCCGGGCGACCCCGATGTCGGCCAGCCGCTGCTCCCAGCGAGCGCGCACCCCCGGATCGGTCGCGGGGAACGTCCAGTTGTCCAGTAGCGACTGGATGTAGAGCATGGACCCGCCGACCACGACCGGCACAGCTCCCCGGCGCTGGATCGCTTCGATGTCGGCGACCGCCGCCTGCTGATACCGGGCCACGGTCGCCGTTTCGGTGACATCGAGGACGTCGAGTTGGTGATGCGGGATGCCGCGGCGCCGGTCGAGGGGCAGTTTGGCGGTCCCGATGTCCATGCCTCGGTAGAGCTGCATCGCGTCGGCGTTGACGACTTCGGCTGCACCGCCGAGTCTTTCGATGACATCGAGCGCCAACTGCGACTTGCCGGCGCCGGTTGGCCCGATGATCGCCAGCGGTCTCACAGCTGCCAGACGCCGGCGAAGTAGCCCACCCCGTAGGGGGCGCCTCGGTAGAGCTCCTTGGCAGAGCGCGGGCCAGGGTCCGCCAGTCCGGCCAGCACCGCAAACGCCACCCGGCCGAGGATCCGCTGCGGCATACGGCTCAGCGCGGTGACATCGCCACCTGCCAGCGCGTCGTCCAAGAGCCGCTGGGCGCCTTCCCCGTCCGGGTCGAAGCCGCCGGGTGCCCTGGCCGTCAGGGTGTTGGCACCGTCGGCCACGACCAGGACACCGATCGGGTCCGCCTGTCCGTCGACCTCGGCCCGTAACTGCCGACCGCGGCCTACCGCGGTGGCGGGGTCGTCATCGGCTGCGTAGACGTGCACTGCGGCCGAGCCGTCGGGTCGCGCCTGGCCCCTTAGCCAGCCGGCCAGCAGCGCGCACAGCGGCATGTCCCGGGCGACGCCTGCGGCCGGCGGCGACAGGCGGACCGGCACGTCCACGCCGAATCCGGCGAAGGTGCCCGCGCTGTCAGGGCCGATCACGACGTCGGCCGGACCGGTTCCGATGGCAACCCAGCGGGCCGGCAACACGGCCGCCGCGACGAGGACGGCGGCTGCGAGATCGGCGACCTCGGCGCTCGCTGCTCCGGCGAGTTCGGGAACGAGCACCGGCGCGCACGGGACGATGGCGATCGCGCTCAGCACGCCATCAAACTAACGTCTCGGCGTCCGGGGTGTTCGAGGCTGTGGCCTACCCGTCAGCGGCGGTGATGACCGGGGCTGCCTTTTCCGGCCCGTCGGTCCGATGCGCTTCTTCGGCGTCGGCTTCCATGTTGGCGGCCTCGCCGCGGGCCAGCGCCACCGTCGCGGTGATCACCACAGCGGCGGCGATGGCCAGCACGAAACCTTCGGGACCGTCGGCGTCCAGCGTCTCGCCGAGCACGAGGACCCCCAGGATCGTCGCCACCACCGGCTTGGCGACGGTCATCGTCGGCAACGAGGCGGTCAGCGAACCGGCGCGGAATGCCGACTGCTGGAAGATCATCCCGCACAGCATCACCACCAGCCAGGGGATGAACTCCGGGGTGGTCACGGCGGCCCACAGACCCTGGTGGTGCAGAACGTCGACAACCCCTTTGGTCAGCACGGCGAACAGCGCCAAGGACGAACCGGCCACCAGCGCCAGCAGCGCCGCGGCCTGAGGACGGCCGTGCCACACCTTGGCCGCCACCACGCAGGACACCAGGATCGGTCCCATCACCGCCGCCACCACGATCCAGGTGCTCAGCGGTGCCCGGTCATGGCCGGCGGCCGGATCGCCGACGATGATCACCACGGCCAGAGACGCGGCCAACACCGTCGCCCACAGCCACTGCGACCGGGTGATCCGGTGGTGCGCGAGCCGGGCGTAGATAGGCAGGGCGAACAGCAGCGCCGTCACCTGTAACGCGGTCACCAATACCACCGACGCGAAGGCCAGGGCCATCGCCTGCAGGCTGTAGTTGAGCACCGCACACCCGCCGCCCGTCCACCACTTGGCGTCGCGCAGCGACATGCCGAACAGCTTGAGGTGGCCGACTTCTTCTTCATCGGTGATTTCGTGAGCCGAGCGCTGACGAATCACGTCGCCGGTTGCTGAAGCGAGCGCGGCAAACAACGCGATAATCGCGGAGATTCCGACCATTGACATGGCGACCCTCAATTCCCCAACTTCGCCACCGGCGTTCCCGCGATGTTCGCCGGCAGTTCATCAAACACTCTATGGCTCTGCCCTTGGTCTGGACAGTGATCGTGCTCCGCTCAGACTTTCGAACCGAGCTGAGATCCTCCCAGAATCAGCTAAGAGGCAGCTGTGAAAGCCCGACCGAAGGTCCTAGGTAACGGTACCCGGCCGCACTCGATCGCTATCACGTGCAACTCAACGGGAACCGTTTCGTTACCCGCCGCCGCCCGGCCGGCCCGGTCCGGAAACGGCCAACTGGCCTGCGGTTTCCACGCCATCGCGGGACGGCGCCAGCATGGCTGCCTCGTCACGGGCCAGCGCGACGGTGGCGACGATAACCACGGTCACCGCGGCGGCCAGGGTCAGTACCTGGCCCTCCCCGGCGTGCACCACTTCGCCCAGCACGGTCACCCCCAGCACCGACGCGATCACCGGTCTGGACACGGTGATCGTCGGCAGGGTCGCGGTCAGGACCCCGTGCCGCAACGCCGATTGCTGCAGCATCAACCCGATCGGCAGGACCGCGATCCACGCGTACAGTTCGGGGGCCCGCGCCACCTGCTCGAAGCCCTTGCCGAGTTCGGCAACCACGCCCTTGGTCAACACCGTGAACACCGCCAGCGCCGACGCCGAGCCCAGCGCCAGCAGGACAGCGGAGGTGGTGCCCGACGCCAGCCGCCCACCCAGCACGCACAGCAGCAGCCCCGGAACCATGACCGCGGCAACCACGACCCAGGTGTGCAGCGGAGCCCGCGCGTAGCCGGCGGTGGGGTCGCCGGCCAGGACGATGACCGCGACCGCGGCGGCCAGCAGGATCGCCCACATCCACTCCTTGGCGGTGCAGCGGTGGTGCGTCAGCCGGGCGTCGATCGGCAGCGCGAACAGCAACGCGGTGGCCTGCAGGGATTGCACCAGCACCACCGACCCCATGGTCAGCGCGAGGGCCTGGAAGACGAAGCTGCCGAGCGCCGCCAGGCTGCCCAACCACCACTGGACGTGTCGCAGCGACAGGTGGAAGAGAGCGAGATGTCCGACCTGTTCCTCGGTGACCTGTTGTGCGGACCGCTGCAGAATCACATAGCTGACGCCGGCCAGCAGTGCGGCGACCAGTGCCAGCAACGTCGCATATTCGACCCCGTAATCGACGTTGCCCACCGCTGACCTCCCGCCGAAAGCCGGACCGAAATCGCCCGTTAGCGGTTCAATAATGACTGGTCTGCGCTGGATAAGCGACACAACCGGAATTTCCGCCGGAAATGGTCCACGGTCGCAGCGATCGCCCGTCACGCAGGCAACACAGCTAACGGAACGGTTCCAGCTTGGGGTGGATGCTGCATTATTGGTGCGGCCGGTTTGACGAGGAATTACCGTCATGGTTGCTTGACCGCGCGATGCGGTAGTTAAGTCGACCGGGTGGGGTTATCGGTGCATTTGCCCGTTGGGTTGAGGAGTCGACGATGAGCTCCGCGCACGGTTCACGAGTGGGGACCCGATTCGGGCCCTATTTCCTCAAGCGGCAGCTCGGCGTCGGCGGCATGGGTGAGGTGTACGAGGCGGTCGACACCGTCCGGCAACGGGTCGTCGCGCTCAAGCTGCTCAGCGAACGGCTCAGCCACGACCCGGTATTCCGGATGCGCATGCAACGGGAAGCTCGCAACGCCGGCCGGTTGCAGGAACCCCACGTCGTGCCGATCCACGACTACGGCGAGATCGACGGCCAGCTGTACCTCGACATGCGCCTGATCGAAGGCACCCACCTGGCCCTGCTGCTGGAGCGGTTCGGACCGGTGACACCGCCGTGGGCGGTGGCCCTGGTGCATCAGGTGGCTTCCGCATTGGATGCCGCCCACGCCGCCGGGGTGATGCATCGCGACGTCAAACCGGAGAACATCCTGGTCACCCAGGACGACTTCGTCTACCTGGTGGATTTCGGGATCGCCAGCGCGGCCACCGACGAGAAGCTGACGCAGATCGGCACGGCCGTCGGGACCTGGCGGTACATGGCCCCTGAGCGGTTCTCCGACGCCGAGGTGAACCATCGCG